>JAFIEB010000011.1 GCA_020832735.1 Oceanicaulis sp. | reverse complement strand
AGGGCGGCGGCGCGCGCCTCCTGACCCAGCGCTGCGCCGGTGCGCGCGATGATGCCTTGAATATAGTCAAAGCTGCGCGGGAAGCCGAGATCATGCACTTCCAGCCCGGTGCGCGCGTAAAACGCCTGCGCGCGCACCCCGCCGCCAAAGCTGCGCACAATCAGGTCGGGCGCCAGCGCCAGCACGTCCTCGGCGCTGTCGCGCATGCGCGACAGGCCCGCCGCCCGGTTCCGAAGGGCCGAGTGCGCGTCACCCGGACCGGTGGCGATGGCCGCGATCTGATCGCGGTCGGCCAGCGCCAGCACATACTGGTCGGCGCAGTAATCGAGAGAGACAACGCGCGGGCGCTCCGCCCCGCCGGCCGGGCCGGCAAGACTAAGAGCGGCCAGAGCCGCCAGAGCGCCCGCGCGCAGGATCATCGCTTCAGCCTCAACGCGACAGCCTCACCCCGGCCCACGCCGAACGGCCCGGCGTGCCAAAGCCGAAGACCTGCTGGTAGTGCGTGTCGAGAAGATTCTCCACCCGGCCATAAAGCTCCAGCCGTGAGGTCAGCTGGTAGCGGGCGTTGAGATCAAAGCGCACCCAGGACGCAACGGTCCCGTTGGCGTCAAACTCCTCGCTGTTATAGCGGCCCGACACGGTCGCGCCCCAGGGACCTGCGTCATAGCTCAGCGCCGCATTGGCGGTGTGGCGCGGCAGGCGGGCGAGACGCGCGCCATTGCCGTCCTCGGCCTCCAGCCAGGCATAGCTGGCGCTGGCGCTCCAGCTATCGGTCAGCTGCGCCCGCGCCGAGAGTTCCGCGCCATAGGTTTCGGCCTTGGCGATATTGTCATAGCCGCCGGCGGCGAAGGAGAAATCGATGAGGTCGGCAATGTCCTGAGCGAACCAGGTGGCCTCCAGAATGAGGCGCCCGTCCGCGAGCGTGAAATCGGCGCCCAGATCATAGCCGACGCTTTCCTCGGCCCGCAGATCCGGGTTCGGACCCGGCGCGCCGCAGCAGAAGAATGTGGTCTGGAAAATGCTCGGCGCCTTGAAGCCTGTCCCCGCATTGGCGCGCAGGCGCACGCTGTCGCTGACCTGCGCAGAGGCGCTGATGCGGCCCGTCGTGGCCCCGCCATAACGGTCGGATTCGTCACGGCGCACGCCGCCGGTGAGCACGATCCCGTCCGCCGGGCGCAGCTCGCCCAGCACGAACAAACCCTCCTGCCGCGAGCTGACGCCATCGGCTTCCGAGCGCTCCAGATCCAGGCCCGCCGCCAGCCGGTGACCGGCGTCCAGCGTCCAGGACCCGTCCACGCGACCGATGGTCCGCTTCCCGCGCGCATCAAATGAAAACGCCCCGTTGGCGAAGGCGTCGCGCTCGATATCGCTATAGCCCAGCAGGGCCTGCGTGGTGATGGCGTCGCCGGCAAAACTGTTGGACCAGCGCAGCGAGGCCGAGCGGTCGCGCGTCTTGTCGAACTCGTCAGCGTCGACCACGCCCGTGGGAAGCCCGAACCCGTCATACTCGGTGCGCGCTCGGGTCTGGCGCGCGGCCAGGTCCAGCGCCCCGGCGGCGCCCAGCTCCAGCCGGCCGCTGGCGTGTAAGGTCACCGCGTCATAGCTGTCACGCTCGGTATTGCCGTCGCGCTCATCAGCCTTGGAAATGCCGTCCGTGGTGATGGAGCTGGCGCCGATGCGCAGCGCGCCGGGCTCGCCCGACGCCTCGAACGCTGCGCCGCCGCGCACCGTGTTGAATGATCCCGCTTCGAAAAAACCGCTCACCCCTGCGCCAGGCGCGGCGCGCCGGGTCTGGATGGAGACAACGCCGCCAATCGCGTCCGAACCCCACAGCACTGACTGGGCGCCGCGCAGGATTTCGATGCGCTCCACCGCGTCCGGGTCCAGCGCGGCGAAGTTATAGGCGCCGCCGGGCGAGGTGGCGTCATTGACCGGCACGCCGTCGATCAGCACCAGCGTCTGGCCGCCCGACGCGCCGCGAATACGCACAGCCGAGGCGCCGCCAAAAGCGCCGGTCTGGTTGATGGTGACGCCCGGCGCCGCGGCCAGCGTATCGACCACAAAGGCCGCCCGGTCGAGCTCGGCCCGGCCGATCAGGGTGATCGCCGCCGCGCTTTCGCTGACGATCGCCGGCAGGCGCACCGCCGTGACTTCGATCACGTCGGCAGGGGTGGAGGTTTCAGTTTCAGTTTCAGTTTCAGCCGCCGCCGCGCCATGGGCCAGCGACAGGGCCGCGAGGCCCGCTAGGGTGAAGGTCATGTCAGACTCATCCCGGTGATGCGCATATCGCCAGGGGTGAGCGCCCCGCCGCTTGCGTCTTAATCAAACACCGCGCCCCGGAACATGGCGCATGACGCCGCTCCGGCGCTCACGCGCCTTTCGGTGTCGTTACACGTGGGATGATCCCCCGCCGGCCATGGTGTTGCCCGCACCCGGTCCGCACGACGTGACGGCAGGTCTCCTGGCTTGCAGATCAACGCGCGTCCGCCGCCTTCCCGAAGCCTTGCGGCCCAGTGGCGATGTGTGCGGACGCCCTCCCTGCTCACAGTTGCGGGTACAGCCCCGGACCTGAGGACATTACAAGCCCTCTCACCGGTGTTCCCTCTTCGCCCGCTCGCGCGGGACCGTCAGCGCTAGAGGTACGCCCGCGATGAGGGCCGGGTCAAGCTCAGTGGGGGCGGGGTGAAGCAGACTCAGATTTGTCCGGACCTGTTGCGCGGCGCCAATTGCCTTCGGGCGCGTCCGGCGCTAGACCCGTGCGCGATATTTGTGCGCCTGCGAAACACGGGCGCGAACCGCTCGATTGCAGCATTTTCAGGAGACCCTCACCCATGGCCCGCAAGAAGATCGCCCTTATCGGCGCCGGCATGATCGGCGGCACGCTCGCTCACATTTGCGCCCGCGAGGAGCTGGGCGATGTGGTGCTGATGGACCTGGCCGAGGGCGTGGCCAAGGGCAAGGCGCTGGATCTCGATCAGGCAAGCCCCGTGTTCGGCAAGGACAGCCATCTCACCGGCGGCTCGGTGGAGGATTACTCGCCCATCGCCGGCGCCGATGTGTGCATCGTCACCGCCGGCGTGCCGCGCAAGCCGGGCATGAGCCGCGATGATCTTCTGGGCATCAACCTCAAAGTCATGAAATCGGTGGGCGCAGGCATCAAGGCCCATGCGCCGGACGCCTTTGTGATCTGCATCACCAACCCGCTGGACGCCATGGTCTGGGCCCTGCGCGAGTTCTCCGGCCTGCCCCACAACAAGGTGGTGGGCATGGCCGGCGTGCTGGATTCCGCGCGCTTCCGCTGGTTCCTGGCTGAAGAGTTCGGCGTCTCGGTAGAGGACGTCACCGCCTTCGTGATGGGCGGCCATGGCGACACCATGGTGCCGCTGACGCGCTATTCCACCGTGGCCGGCATCCCGGTGCCGGACCTGATCAAGATGGGCTGGACCACGCAGGAGAAGATCGATTCAATCGTCCAGCGCACCCGGTCGGGCGGCGGCGAGATCGTGCAGCTTCTGGGCACCGGCTCGGCCTTCTACGCCCCGGCTGAAAGCGCCGTGGCCATGGCCAAATCCTACCTCAACGACAAAAAGCGCGTCCTGCCCTGCGCCGCGCACCTGACCGGCCAGTTCGGCGTGGACGGCATGTATGTCGGCGTGCCCATCGTGATCGGCGCCGGCGGCGTGGAGAAAATCGTCG
Organism: Oceanicaulis sp.; assembly: GCA_020832735.1. Taxonomy (GTDB): domain Bacteria; phylum Pseudomonadota; class Alphaproteobacteria; order Caulobacterales; family Maricaulaceae; genus Oceanicaulis. The sequence goes on along the minus strand of JAFIEB010000011.1, from coordinate 26,459 downwards.
AAATCAGCTTGAACGCCGAAGAGCAGGCCATGTTCGACCACTCGGTGGCTTCGGTGAAGGGCCTGGTCGACGCCTGCAAGGGCATTGATCCGAGCCTGGCGTAAGCGCCTTATCCTCCCCCGAAAAGCGGCAGGCAGGACAAGGGTTGTCAGGATTTCGCCGGGCCGGGCTGGCTCTTCTCCCTCCCCCTCGGGGGAGGGCCGGGGTGGGGGGCATGCCGTTTCAGAATACGGTGTCAGCCGTCACCGCCACACACCCCACCCCAACCCTCCCCTGAAGGGGAGGGAGTCGTCACGGCCTAAATGCAATTGCCCTGCTGCAAGCGCGGGGAGAAACTCACAGCACAGGAATCCGCCCCATGCCCCTCAATATCGCCGTTCTGGGCGCCACAGGCGCGGTTGGCGCGGAAATGCTCACCATTCTGGCCGAGCGCCTGTTCCCGGCTGACACCGTCCATGCGCTGGCCAGCCGCAAATCCATGGGGCGCGAGCTGTCCTATGGCGACAAGACGCTCAAGGTCAAAGACGCCGACAATTTTGATTACTCCACCGTCGACCTGGTGCTGATGAGCGCGGGGGGCGATGTGTCCAAAGCCATGGCGCCGAAAATCGCGGCGGCCGGCGCGCTGGTGATCGACAATTCCAGCGCCTGGCGCATGGACCCGGACGTGCCGCTGGTGGTGCCGGAGGTGAACCCGCAGGTGCTGGCGGCCCGCCCGAAGAAGAACATCATCGCCAATCCCAATTGCTCCACCATCCAGACCGTTGTGGCGCTCAAACCCATCCATGATCTGGCCGGGATCGTGCGCGCCAGCGTGGCGACCTATCAGTCGGTGTCCGGCGCGGGCAAGGAGGGCATGGACGAGCTGTGGACCCAGACCCGCGGCATTTTCGTCAATGACGAGGTCACGCCGGAACACTTCCCCAAGCAGATCGCCTTCAACGTCATTCCCAAGATCGACGACTTCATGGAGGACGGCGCCACCAAGGAAGAGTGGAAGATGATGGTCGAGACCAAGAAAATCCTCGATCCCAAAATCCGCCTCTTCGCCACGTGTGCGCGCGTGCCGGTCTTTGTCGGCCATTGCGTCGCCGCCCATCTGGAGCTGGAGCGTCCATTAAGCGCCGCCAAGGCCCGCAGCGTGCTGCGCGAGGCGCCCGGCCTGATGGTCATCGACCGGGCCGATGACGATGATCCGCAATTCATCACCCCGGTGGAGAGCGTGGGCGAGTTCGCCACCTTCGTCAGCCGCATCCGCACCGATCCGACGGTGGAGAACGGCCTCGCGATGTGGATCGTCGCCGACAATCTGCGCAAGGGCGCGGCCCTCAACGCCGTCCAGATCGCCGAGGTCTGCCTCAATGCCGGGTGGCTGAAGGGGCGGTAGGGGCGCCGCCTTTTTTCGCGATTGAACCGCCCGCACAGGAGGCCTAGGCTCGCGCATCACGCGAACGGAGGCGCCCCATGCTGGCAGTTCTGATGCTATTGATGGCGGGCGCCGACGCCGGCGCGTGCGAGATACGTTTCACTCAAGGCGAACGCCAGCCTCAGGCCGTCTGCGACGATGCCAGCGCGCAGGCCGCCCTGGCCTCGCGCCTGTCCGCGATCAGCCTGCCACGCGGCTTGCAGGGCGCGCCGCCTGTCGCAGCGGAGCTCACGCCCGCTGACGAGGATGGCGCTTGGCGCATCCCGACGCAGATTCTCGCCGGTCCGCCGCCACAGCCGGCCTTTGACGCTATTGAGCGGGGCTGGCATCCGGCCGCCTGCGCCGTGGCGGGCGATGTCGGACCGGACGGACGGGCGTCGAACGTGCGTGTCGCATGCGGATTCGGCACACCGCCCGGCGAGATGAGCGAACGGCACGTGCGCGTGGCCAACAGATATTACGACCGCGCAATGACCAATTGGCTCCGCGCCCAGCGCCTCCTGCCCGGCGATGACGGTGCGTGCTTCTCCACCCTTCTGGTGATTGTGATCAACGACAACACCTGGACCGAAGCGCTCGAGAACGGCTGGGCCGAGGAGCCCGACCCGGCAGGCCTTTGCGCGCCCTGAGCCGGTCTTCCGGTCAGCCTGCAAACGGCGGCGCCTGGCGCGGCTTGGGCGCCTGGAAGGCGCGCTCCTCGCGGCGTTTGGGGTAGATCAGCGACAGGGTCGAGCCCAGCGTGTAGTAGGAGCGCAGGAAGCGGAATCCCATATACAGCGGCAACACCCATAACAGGTCGAACCGGCGCCAGATGATCAGCACGGTCAGCGCCAGCATGAAGGGCATGCCCAGCACCACCGCCACCACAGTGGCGAAGTCGGGGTGGCCATACACGCCCCCGAAGATGAAGAACACGATCAGCCCGTAAATCAATAGCGGCGCCATCATCGCCCGGCGCGCGCCATTGAGCAGGGTGAAAGGCAGAACCACGCAGCCGATCACCGAGCCGTTGCGGAACAGCGCCGCGCGATTATGGGCGGTGACGTGATAGAGCGAGCGGAACCAGCGGGTGCGCTGCTCGCGCAGGAAGGCCAGCGTGTCGGGCGTCTCGGTGAAGAATTTCGCGCGCGGGTCCGAGACCATGCGCCAGCCAAGGCTGGTCATGGCCAGCGTGATGTCGGTGTCCTCGCCATTCATGCCTTCAGTGAAGCCGCCCGCCTCATCCAGCGCTGAGCGCCGGTAGATCACGAACATGCCCGGCAGGCCGAAAATCCCGCCAAAGGCGCCAAAGCTTACCTGCACGAAGCCGTGACGCAGCAGCACCTCGATGGCGCGCACCTTGGACAGAAGGCCCCCATCCTCCTGGGGCAGGGGCAGGCCCCCGACGCCGCCCACCTTCGTATTGGCGAAGTGGCGCATGGCGAGGCGGATGGCGTCGCGCCCGATCATGGTGTCGGCGTCAATGCGCACCACGAAATCGTCCCCGATCAGGTCCAGGCCGCGATTGAGGGCCTTGGCCTTGCCGGGAATATCGCTGGAATCCACCGTCCAGCCTGCCAGATGCTGACACTCGCCCAGCGTCGTCTCGGCCAGGCGGGCGGTGGCGTCGCTGGAGCAGTTCTCCATCACCACCACGCGCACCGGCCCGTCATAGCGCGCGGCCGCCACGTCCACGGCCAGCAGCGTCTCGCGGATCTGGTGGGCCTCGTTATGGGCCGGCACCAGCACCGTCACCGGCGGAGCGTAGGCGCGCCGGCGCGAGATCATGTTGCGCAGCCAGCCCAGCGTCGCCAGCTGGCCGGTCATCAGCTGCTGGGCCAGGAACACGCCCGGCCCCATCCCGCCCAGCAGCGCGATGGAGCGCACATAGCCCGCCTCGTCGCCGTAGACCGTGGCCACGATGATGGCGATCACCGCTGCAATGCCCGCCGCCGCGAGCAGGAGCGCATACTCGTACAGCTTGCCGGTGCGCAGATTGGCCACGCCTGAATCCACTGGCAGGCGGGCGTTGGAGATGAGGGTGTGGGGAAAGATCGCCAGCCCCGCCATCCCGGCCAGGAATTGCTGGAAATGGATCGGCCAGACCGCATCGGCGAAGCGCCAGCTGACAAAGGCCGCCCCGTCGATCAGGGCGCAGGCGGCGGCGAACTTGATCAGGAACAGTCCGGCCAGCTTCGCGCGCGTGGTCGCCGCGCCGTAGGCGAACACCGCATAGGTCAGGAAGAAGGCGAGGATGAAGCTGCGCACCGGCAGCATGGCGTTCACGCGATCAGCGCTGAACAGGACATAGTCGCGCGGGATCGTGAGAGCGAGGACGCCGTTGTGCGCCAGCTCGGGCAGGGCCAGAAGGATCACCGCCACGAAGGCGAAGGTGACCAGCGCCAGGTCCTGGACCCGGCGCGGACGCGCCACGGACACCGCCTTGGGTGCTGAATCCACCGACCGGAAGAAGTCCGCCGCCCGGCCCTGATCATCCAGACGCGGCGGCGCCGGCGGCCGCGACTTGACGTCACGCGCCTTCGCGGCCCGTTTTCGTGTCCTGATCCCCTCGTCCATGACAGCCCCTCTTGCCCGAAAATCGCCCGATCCGCGCCGCTCAAGCCCCTCATTTGAGCGCGACACCCTATCTTAACGCCGCATTAACCGGCAAAATAAAGGCGAAAACCTACATCCGGCCGGGGCGGAGCCGGGAATCCTTGAGGGGGATGGCATGCGTATCACAATCACCGCCGCCGGGCTGGCGCTCGCTGCAGGCGCCATGGCGGAGGCCCAGCAGGGCCGGTTCGAGCTGACATCAGACAACATGATCGCGCGCGATGATCCCTTCGCGCCGGACGAGGAACTGACCGCCGGCCCGGGCGGCCAGCCTTTCGGCCTGGCCACGGGTCTGGATTCCAACACCTGGGGGCGCTGGGTGCAGCCCCTGTCCGGCCGCCAGGTCTTGCGGTTCGAACAACAGGTGCGCGCGCGCAGCTTCTTTGACCGCGACGGGCTGGATTCGATCCTGCTCACCCCGCGCATCCAGTACTGGAACACCAGCCAGGACAACACGATCCAGTTCCGCATCCACGCCGCCTATAGCCATCTGTCGCGCAGCGGCTCCACCCACTGGACCCGCCCCGAGGCCGAAGCCCAGCTGCGCTGGCGCCCGAACGGGGACCGCACGCTGGAGACCGTGGCGCGCCTGCGGGTGAACGCCTATGACTTCCGGGGCGCAGCCCTTGAAGGGCTCAGCTCCACGCGCGTGCGCGCCGGGCTGGAGCAGTTCGTGCGGGCGCCGGACGACGCCTGGGAAGTGCGCCTTTCGGCCTTCCGGGAGAGCGCCGACGCCGACGAGCGCCGCTTTTCCTTTGACGAGACGCGCGTGGGCGCAAGCGTCACCTGGCGCGTGGATGCGCGCACCACGCTGGGCGTGGGCGCCGATTACCGCGACCGCGAGTATCGCGACGTATTCTCCCAGGCGGTGCCCGTGGTCAGAAACGACCGCCGCGTGCTGGCGGAGGCCCGCGTGGAGCGACAGCTGAGCGAGCGCGCCACCCTTTTCGCCGCGGCGGGCTATCTGGATAATGACTCCACGATACCGGCGCGCGATTATGGCGGGGCGGCCTGGCGGGCCGGGCTGCGCTTCCGTTTCTGATGGGCGGGCGAGGCAGACAAACACATTGGCGCCTTAATATGGCCTGCCGGGCGCCGGATTGAGGTCGCGCCGGGGCCCTATTGAGCGCCCAGACATGCATGGTGAAAACACTCTTAACGTCCCGGGGGCGGACAATAGCAACCAGAGTGGGGGCTGACCGATGAAATCCAGCAGAGAAGACAGGCGGAGATTCCCGTGGTTCTCCGCATCGCTCGGCGTGATCGCGATCGCCAGCGTGGCCACGCTGTTCGTCTCCGGCCAGCTCAATGCCGGCCAGGGTGATTTCGGCCAGTTCGTCACACGCATGGCCGAACGGCTGACCAACGCCCAGGCCGTGCTGGGGGTGGAGGGACGCCACCGCATCAAGTTCGAGGACGCCGGCGCCGACACCGGCGTGGTGGTCGCGGGCTTCCCTTCGTTCGGATCGGTCACCCTGCCGCTGGTGCGTGACCAGGCGCCGCGCGCCGTTCGCCTGGTTCTGACCGGCGAGCAAGACGTGGGCCCTGACACCGTAACCGCCCTTCAGGTGACGGTGAACGGCAGGCGCGTGATGGAACGGCGCCTGACACCGGGCCTGCGCAACTTCAACTGGGTGTTTGATCTGACCAGCGAACTGGAAGGCGCGTCCAGCGCGCGCGTGGCCTTCCAGCTGACCGGCGACCTGCCCGAAGACCTCTGCCACAACGAGCGCTCCATGGGGGCCATGGTGTCGTTCTCCGCCCAGTCGGGCATCGAGGTGGATCTTGACGGTCCGCTGACCTCGGTGCGCGACGTGATGGCGCTGACCCCGCGCCGCGTGACCATCGCCATGGACGAGGGCGAGCACTGGTTCGAACTGGCGGTGCGTCTGGGCGCGCGCCTGGCGCGCAACGGCTACCGCATCGAGATGGTCGATCTGGCCACCGCCGCTGCACAGGTGCGGCCCGACACCCGCGGCCTGATTCTGGCCGCCTCGCCCGAAGCCCTGCGCCGTGCAGGCTTCACCCCGGTGCGCGAGCGCGCCCCGGCCGGGGCCGGCCTCTATCGCCGCGCCGGCGCCACCATGGTGGCGCTGATGGACGCCGAGCGTTTCGAGACGGTGAATTTCCTGACCAGTGAGATGGCCTCCATCGCACGCTCCGACGTCATCGACGCTGTGCTGTTCGAGGATATGTCCGAGGACGCGGCGATGACCCCGCTGTCGGCTTTTGGCGCTGACACATCTGTGCAGAACATCGCCAACAGCCGCACCTGGCGCATGGAGTATTCCCTGTCGGACCTGCCGGGCGGGCGTCTGCCCGAGGCGGTCGCGCTGGACCTGCGCCTGCCGGTGGGCCCGGACGGCTTCACCAATCTGGTTCACACCTTCCTCAATGGCGAAATGATCGATTCGCGCCGGCTCCAGGACGGAATGGAGAACCGCTTCGCCATCGGCCTGCCGCCGCACCTGCATTCCATGACCAATCAGCTGACCGTCACGCTGCAGCGCCACCGCGACACCGGCGGCTGTGAGATCAGCCAGCAGCGTTTTCCGGTCCAGCTCAGCGCCGAGAGCGGGCTGATGATGGCGCGCGGCGCCGGCGCGGAAGGCTTCACGGCTCTGCCGCCGGTCTTCAGCGACGGGCTTCTGGTGCGCCTGCCCGATGATATGGATGCGCCGAACCGTCTGATCGGCGCGCGCGTCACGGCTGAGGCCATCGCCCGCTTCGTGCCGCGCCGCGCCCCTCTGAGCTTCGAGTTCGAGACCGTAGATAATGGCGAATCCGGTCACATCAACCGGCCTTTCCTGGCGGTCAACAACTTGCCGGCCAATGCCGAGACGCCGCTGCGCGTCTATGCCGACCGTCTGGTGATGGACTCACGCGCCTACGCCGCTGACGCGGATGTGCGCGCCCTGTCCGATCTGGCGCTGTTGCAGATGTCGCGCGCCCGGTTGAACCCGGACGCCCCGGCCGGCGAACCGGCGCGCTATGCCCTGGGCCTTACGGTGCACGCCATCGATGCCGCGCCATCCATGCTCGGCGCAACGATTGGCCGGGAGATTGTCACGATCGTCCACGCAAACGGCGAAGCGGTCGCCCCGCGCAACACGTCCGTCTCCGGCATCAACGCGACGCTGCCGCGCGGATAGGGGCGGTCACGCCAGCGCCTTGAGCTGGTCGCGGGTCAGGCCGGCGGGGATGACGGTGACCGGGATCATCCGGTCGTCGAACAGGCCCTTGCCGCGGGCCAGGGCGGCCACCAGCGGGCCGGGCCCCTCGCCGTCCGGGGCGGCGCCCAGAACCAGAATGGCGATGGCGTCATCCGCCCCGATCAGCTTGCGCAGCTCGTCCAGCAGCCCGCCCTCGCGCAGGATCACTTCAGGACGCGCGCCGGTGACCTCCTCGACATCCTCGGCCAGGCTCTCCAGCGCCGCTTCGGCCTGTTCAAGCGCCTCGGCGCGCATGGCCTCGCCCACGCCCAGCCACAGCTCGCCCGAGGCGTCCGCCTCGGCCACCGCCAGGATCACCACCACCCCGCCGGTATTGCGCGCACGGCGCGCGGCGAAGTATGCAGCCAGCCGGCTCTCTTCCGAGCCGTCAGCGATCACGAGGAACTTGCGCGCCATGGTCATGACCGCAACGCTGGCCTGTTCGCGCGCCCGAAGCAAGAGCGGGCGCGCGTAATGAGGCCGGACGCCCCGCTCATCCTCATGGAGGACCGGCGCTCGCCGTTTGCGCCCGCGCGCACGGTGAGCCTGTATCGTGACCGGCTCGACCTGTCAGCCAAAGGCGCGCTGGCCGCCCGCATCGATCTGTCGCGCGTCGCCGAAGTGCGCCTGACCGTGGCGCCCGCCCCCGGGGCGCAAGGCGCGTCCATGGTGGTGTGCCGCGTCAGCGACGGCCGCACAGCCATCGCCTTCGGCTCGCGCCGGCTCAGGCCCGACGGGGGCTGGAGCGATGAGAGCTACGCCTTCCGCAGGGCGCTGATCGGCCTGCATGACTCCTTACGCGGCCGGTTCGGCGAGATCGCCTTCCGCGAGGGGCCGTCCATGCGCGCGCGCCTGGTTCTGTCAGGGCTGGGCGCGGCGCTGGCGGCGGGGGCTGTGGTGTTTTCCGGCTATATGCTGTTTGCGCGCGAGGCGGCGCTGCTGGCCGTGATCGGCCTGCCCTTCGCGATCACCGGCGCCGCCCTGGCTTGGATGTTCCGCCCGCGCGCGGACCAGGCCTATGACCCGGACGCCCTGATCCAGCGGTTTTCGGGAAAGACCGCCGACAGGGCCTGATCGCGCGCCGTGCGCAGGGGCGGATCACAGACATTCTCCAGTACGAACCGGTCCACCGGCAGATCGAGATCCAGCGCCTTGATGGCCATGGCCTGCGCCTCCCACTGCCCGCCCTCGGGCCAGTGGCAGCCGGTGGAGGGAAAGACCGAGACGCGCAGCGGCAAACAGCCGGTCAGGCACGCATAGGCCTCGAACGGACGGGTCACGGCGTCCGGCGCATTGACAGGCGTTACCGGCACGCCGTCATAAATCTCGCCGCGGTCCTCGGTAGCGTTCATGGTGTCATAGTCGCGGTTCGACAACAGCGTCGCCCAGACCCGCGCCGTCCCGCCCGGACGCGCGACCAGCGTGGCGGGCACCGAGCCGTAAACCGCCAGCCGGTTGGCGTAGGCCACGATATGGCCGGGCACGGTGATGGGAATCACCAAAATCGCCACATCATCGAGATGGCTCGCGAATTTGCGCCGCAGCTGGCCCGGCGCGGCGTTGGAGCCCACAGCCGCCACGGCGTGATAGGCGCCGTTCTCGAAATCGGAAAGCTGGCGCGGCGTCAAAAGCCCGGACAGGCGCGCCTCGGCGCGCCCCGCCCGCACCCGCCAGTCGGCAAACGCGCCTTCAGACGAAGTAATCGGCCAGCTCGCGCCGTTGAGGAACACGAACGCCTCGCGCGGGCGGGCGAAGGGATAGCTCAGCGCCCATTGAAGACGCAGGGTCACATCATCCATCATGCCCGGCGCGCTTCCACCCAGTCCACGATCAGGGCCGAGCCGTCCACGCCGGAAAACCGCCGCAGCTCCTGCAGGCCGGTGGGCGAGGTGACGTTGATTTCGGTGAGATAGCGCCCGATCACATCAATGCCGACAAAGACGAGGCCCCGGCGTTTGAGCTCCGGGCCGATAATGGCGCAAATCTCCAGATCACGCTGCGACAACGCCGATTCCACCGCCTTGCCGCCCACATGCATGTTGGCGCGCACCTCGCCTTCGGCCGGCACGCGGTTGATCGCCCCGATGGGCTCGCCATCGATCAGGATCACCCGCTTGTCGCCATTGCGCACGTCCGGCACGAAGGCCTGGGCCATCAAAGGATCGCGGCTGACCTGCTGGAACATCTCCACCAGCGAGGCGAGATTCTCCGCCGTCTCGCGGATGCGGAACACGCCCGCCCCGCCATTGCCGAACAGCGGCTTGACCACGATGTCGCGGTTATGGCGCTCAAAAAAGGCGCGGATTTCCTTTTCATCCGACGTGATCAGCGTCGGCGGCATCAGCCCTTCAAACATGGTCACGAACAGTTTTTCCGGCGCATCGCGCACATGGCGCGGATCATTGACCACCAGCACGCCGGGCTGGAGATGCTCGAGAATATGGGTCGACGTGATATAGCTCATGTCAAAGGGCGGATCCTGACGCAGAAAGACCACGTCCACGCCATGCAGATCCAGCACCGCCGGCCCGGCCAGGCGCACATGCTCGCCCTGCACACGCTGCAAATGCTCCACCCGCTGCGCCAGTGCGCGCACCCGCCCGTCCTCGAAGGTGAGATGGCGCGGCTCGTACACCCAGATATGATGTCCGCGTTTGAAGCACTCCAGCGCCATATCAAACGTGGAATCCCCGTCCACATTGACGCCCGTGATCGGGTCCATCTGAAAAGCGATTTTGAGCATGGGCGCACTCCAGCCAGGAAAGGAGCGCTAGAGGTAGGTTATGGCGCGGCTCGCGCCAAGCGCTGGACTCCCCCCTTCGCCGCCCGCAAGCTGGCGTCTGTCGCCTCAAGGGGGAGGGGAGGACGTGGACGGGCAGGGCTGGATCGAGGCTGCGCTCGCCCTGTGGGCGGGCTTGCCGGGCTGGGCGAAGGGCGCGGCGCTGACGCTGCTGGGCGTGTATGCGCTGTGGGCGGTGTTGTACCTGGCCCAGCGCCGGCTGATCTATTTCACCGATCCCACCCGCATCGCGCCAACCGAGGCCGGCCTCACGCGCGCCCGTGAAATCGAGCTGAAGACCCGCGACGGCCAGACCCTGGTGCTCTGGCGCGCCGATCCGGCGTGGGAGGGCGCGCCGCATATCTTGTATCTGCACGGCAATCGGCGCGCGCTGTGGCGCCGGGCGCGTTTTTTCCGCATGTTTCTGGCCGCAGGCTGGGGCTTCACGGCGCTGGCGCACCGGGGCTTTAACGGCTCCACCGGGCGGCCCGGCGAGCGGGTCAATGTGGCTGATGCGATTTTCACCCTGGACCAAATCGCGGCCGGGGGCGTCGATCCGGGGCTTGTGGTGATCTATGGCGAATCCATGGGCTCGGGCACGGCCATCCAGGTGGCCGCCGCGCGCGCTGTGGGCGGGGTGATCCTGCATGCGCCCTATGACAGCTTCCGCGACATTGTGCGCGCCCGCACCGGCTGGCTGCTGCCACGCCTCCTGATCCGTGAACGCTATGATTCCATCCGCCAGATCGGGCGGGTGACCGCGCCCATCCTCTGGCTGCACGGCGATGATGACCGGGTGATCCCGCTGAACCGCGGGCGCCGGCTCTATGACGCCGCGCGCGGGCCGAAATATGCGGCCCTTGTGAGGGGCGCGAACCATTTCGGCATCTACACCCAGCAGGTGTTCAACCAGCATATCCGGTTTTTCTGCGAGAGCGTGGCGCGCGCCAGCGCCGATCCGCGCGCACAAGGCGAGATGAGCGTCATCGACCCGGTCCTTCCCAGCGAGGATGCACGGCCGGAATTATAGCCGGTTGCAAATTCCCGTCTGAAGCGGCTCAAATCAGGGTTAAATCTACAACTATTAATTCAGGCGGAGACATGCCCCGATTTCCAGCAAGGCGCCTGGCTGATCTCCCCGCTGACGTCATCAACAGGGCGCTTGGGCTGGAGCTTGACACCGCACCTGTCTGGATGAGCAAAGCCGCACACAGGCACATCGCGCTGGATCATCCGGAAGACTATCCGCAGATCATTGGACGGCTGGGAGAGGTCATTTCTCGCCCAACCTATGTGGGACAGAAACCGGGCATCTCGGACAACTTCTATGTGGTCCGTAATCTGCGCGACGTTTCATCCCCAATCCTCGTCGCCGTAGGGATCGAACTAAGCAAGTTCGGCACCTACAATCTGCGTAGCGCGTACTGCATTTCCATGGAGGACGTTGACCGCTACCGGCAGAGCGGCCACTTGTTCATCGTGAAATGAAAAAGGGACCGCCAAGCGATCCCTTTTAGAACTTGAGCGCGACGCCAATCGCGATCTCTCGGCTCGAAGCCTCTACCCTTTCGGGTGTGTGGGGTGGCTGTTCCCACCTCTCAAGTCACTTTGGATAATAGAACAAAGAGGCATCAATTTCAATAAAATTCAGCACGCCTGACCCCTCGGGCGGCCCGTCCTCACGGGTGCGGTCCGCCTGCAAGCGTCAGGCTCATTTCGGCCCGTGCGCCCACGCGACGAAGGGGCCGTTGAGATACTCGGTCTCGGTCTTGCCGTAGAGGAATGGGCCGCCATCGGGGCGCGTCACCGCGCCGCCCGCTGCGATCAGTACGGCATGGCCGGCGCCGGTATCCCATTCCTTCGTCGGACCAAAGCGCGGATAGACATCGGCTGCACCTTCCGCCACCCGGCAGAATTTCAGCGACGAGCCGGCGCTCACTGTATCGGTGACGCCCAGATCTTCGGCAAAGCGACGGGTCTGCTCATCGGCGTGGGAGCGGCTCATCACCGCCGTTAGCCCGCCTTTGGGCGCCGGGCGCGTGGCGATGGCCTTTGCCCTGCCCGGATCAAATGGCGCGCCCGGCGCCAGCGTGGCGGCCGATGCGCGCGTCCCGCCCAGCCAGATCCGCGACAGGGCGGGAGCGTAGACGCAGCCTGCGACCGGCGCGCGATCCCTTATCAGAGCGATATTGATGGTGAATTCGCCGTTCTTGTTGATGAATTCCTTTGTGCCGTCCACCGGATCGACCAGCACGAACTCGCCGGCGATATCGGGGCGCAGCCCGGCCTCGAAGCTCTCCTCGGCCAACACCGGCACGCCGGGCATGAGCCCGGCCAGCTCGTGCAGAATCACGCCTTCCGCGCGCTTGTCCGCCTCGGTGACGGGCGAGCGATCCGCCTTCTGATCAGCGGTGAAGTCCGTGGCGTAGACCTCCATCACCGGCAGCGCCGCGCGCGCGCAAATCTCTGCGAAAGCGCGCGCCAGCGCGTCGGTATCAGTGAACATGTGATTATCCCTCTTGAGCGCAGATCAGGCCCGCGCCGCCTCGTTGATGGCTGCGCAGATATCGTCGACGACGCCGGCGACCAGCTTGCGGTCGCCCTCGGCCATCACCCGGATCAGCGGCTCGGTGCCCGATTTTCGCACCAGCAGCCGGCCCTTGCCGTTGAGGCGCGCCTCGCCCTCGGCGATAGCGGCCTTGACCGCTTCGGCGCCCAGCGGATCAGCGCCCGGCGCATGGCGCACATTTTTCAGGATTTGCGGCGCCGGCGTGAACACGCGCATCAGCTGGCTCGCCTTCTTGCCGGATTCCACCAACAGCGCCAGCACCTGAAGCGCCGCGATCAGGGCGTCGCCCGTGGTGGCGAAATCGGTCAGCACCAGATGGCCCGACTGCTCGCCGCCCAGATTATAGCCGCCTGCGCGCATGGCCTCGACTACATAGCGGTCGCCCACCTTGGCGCGCTCCATGCGGATGCCCGCGCCGGCGAGCGCCTTTTCCAGGCCGATATTGCTCATCACCGTGGTCACCACAGTGTCGTGGGCGAGCCGGCCCGACGCCTTGAAGGCCAACGCGATCAGGCCGATCAGCTGGTCGCCGTCAATAATCCGGCCGGTTTCGTCGCACACGATCAGCCGGTCGGCGTCGCCATCAAAAGCGATGCCGATATCGGCGCGGTATTTGAGCACCTGCTCGGTCATGGTCTGGGGCGAGACCGCGCCGCATTCCTCATTGATGTTGAAGCCGTTGGGATCGGTGTTGAGCGGCACCACGTCGGCGCCCAGCTCCCACAATATGCGCGGGCCGACCTTGTAGGCCGCGCCATTGGCGCAATCGACCACGATCCGGAGGCTGGACAGGCGCATGGCGCGCGGGAAGGTCGCCTTGACGATCTCCATATAGCGCGCCGCAGCGTCGTCGACCCGCTTGGCCCGGCCCAGATCGGGCGGGGCGGCCAGCGCCTCGGCCGGGTCGGCGTCCATCAGCGCCTCGATCTCCAGCTCGGCGGCGTCGTCCAGCTTGAACCCGTCAGGGCCGAACAGCTTGATGCCGTTGTCCTTGTAGGGGTTGTGCGAGGCGGTGATCATCACGCCCAGATCCGCGCGCAGCGAGCGTGTCAGCGTCGCCACCGCCGGGGTCGGCACCGGCCCGAACAGGGACACGTCCATGCCCGAACTGGTGAAGCCGGCGGTCAGCGCGTTCTCCAGCATATAGCCCGACAGGCGCGTATCCTTGCCGATCACCACCGAATGGCGCCCGCCATTGGACCGGCGGAAATAGCGCGAGGCCGCCATGCCCAGGCGCAGCGCCGTCTCCGCCGTCATCGGGAAGCTGTTGGTTTCGCCGCGCACGCCGTCCGTGCCGAAATAGCGCTTGGTCATGGAGCTCTCCGCCATCACTGCGATCCCGCACCGCCGTCCTTATGACCGATCCGCAAGACCGGCGCCAGAGCCGGGTCTGCACGCGCCCTCAGGCATCGCTTGAACTTTTGCGCGCAAAAGCGGATTCTGGCGCACATGAGCGAGACAGCGCCCCCTGATGACACTGATCCGCTGGCCGAGGCGGCGGCCCGGCTGGAGCGCGCCGTATCGGCGGCGGGCGCGCGCATGGACGAGCTGTCCCGGCGCGCCGGGGACGCCGGCGCCGAAGCGCATGCCGCGCGCGATTCCGACGCCGACCGCGCCCGGCTCGCCGAGGCGCTGGACGAGGCGCGCGGGCGCGAGCGCGAACTGGCCGACGCCGTCCGGGACGCCGGCGCTGCGCTGGACGAGGCGGCCGACGCGCTGCGCGCCCTGCTGGACGCGCCCGGTGACGGGGGGGACGGGGCGTGAGCAAGGTCACCATCTCCCTCAATGGCCGCGCCTTCACCATTGGCTGCGAGGAAGGCCAGCAGGCCTATTTGCGCGAACTGGCCGCCCATCTTGACGGGCATGTGCGCGATCTGGCCGAGCGCGTCGGCCAGATCGGCGATGTGCGGCTTCTGCTGATGGCCGCCCTGATCGTGGGCGATGAGCTGCGCGAGGCGCAGGGGCGCGCCGAGGCGCTGGAGGAAGAGCTGACCGACGCGCGCGGACGCCTGTCCCAGGCCGAGGCGCGCCGCCGCGCCGACCGGGCGCGCGCCGCCGAAGCGATCAACGCCGCCGCCGAACGGCTGGAGGCGCTGGTGCGTCCCGGCGCCGCCGATGAGCAAGACGCTTGAGGCCGGACCTAATCAGGCCCATCTTCATGAGTGGCGGTAGCTCGTTCGTGCGCCAGGCCTTAACATCCCGAGGACCTTACCTCTCTGTGAGGGAGCTGCCTCTGGTGCGGACCGTGGTCCGTGTCACGCGGCGCCCACCTGATTTATCAGGTCATCAGGGTTGGAAAACGGTCAGCGGCGATACCGGCGCCGCCACCTTCGCCTTTCAGGGTCCCCCATGCTGACGCAATGGCGAAAGCAGCGCGCGCGCGCTGCGGCGCTCAAACGCCGGGCCGCCGCCCACGCAGCCGACCCCGAGGCCGGGCGCCGCCTCATCGAGCATTTCCCCGATTGCCTCTGGCCGCCCCTGCACAGCGTGGTGGCCGGTTATCACGCGGTGCGCAGCGAAATCGATCCCGCCCCGCTGATGGAAACCTTCTGGTGCGAGCAGGTGCGCCTGGCCCTGCCGTGCGTGACCGGCCCGGACGAGCCTCTCATCTTCCGCGCCTGGTCGCCGGGCGATGCGCTGGAGCCGGGCGCCTATGGCGTCAAGGCGCCCGCCCCGGACGCCCCGGTCCTGACTCCGGCCCTGATCCTGGCGCCGCTGCTCGCCTTCGATCATCAAGGCCGGCGCCTGGGTTATGGCGGGGGGTATTATGACCGGACGCTGGCCGCCCTGCGCGCCGCCGGGCCGGTGACCGCGGTGGGTCTGGCCTACGCCGCCCAGCGCCTGAAACGCGCGCCCAGCGCCGCCCATGACATGCGCCTTGACTGGATCGTCACCGAACACGGGGCGTTCAAGGCGGGACGCTAACCCCCTGCGACACAGTGCGGCGGTTGGCAAGCGCCCGGCGCGCGCCTAGAAGCCCAGCTGACCACGCAACGGACGCGGGAAGGGTGCAGCGCATGGCGGCGGTGACGGAACAGACGGTCTTGTCGGTGCGCCACTATACCGACTTTTTGTTCGCCTTCCGCGTCACGCGTCCGCAGAGCTTCCGCTTCCGCTCGGGCGAGTTCGTGATGCTCGGCCTGATGGTGGACGGCAAACCACTGTTGCGCGCCTATTCGGTTGCGAGCCCGGCCTGGGACGAGGAGCTGGAGTTCTTCTCCATCAAGGTGCCCGGCGGCCCGCTCACCTCCCGCCTGCAGCACATTCAGCCGGGCGATAAAATCCTTCTGGGGACCAAGCCGGTGGGCACGCTGGTGCTCGACGCGCTCCTGCCCGGTGAGCGGCTCTACCTGCTCGCCACCGGCACCGGCATCGCGCCCTTCGCGGCCGTGGTGCGCGATCCCGAGACCTATGAGCGCTTCTCCAAGGTCATCCTCACCCATACCTGCCGCCAGGCCGCCGAGCTGACCTATGGCCACGAGCTGGTCGCCGAGGCCCGGTCCGATCCGCTGGTCGGCGAGCTGGCCTCGTCCGCGCTGGTCCACTACCCCACCACCACGCGCGAGCCCTCGGTGCGCATGGGCCGCATCACCACCCTGATCGAGACCGGGCAATTATTCGAGGATCTGGGCGTCGCCCCGTTCGATCCGGCACGCGACCGGGTGATGATCTGCGGCTCGATTGAGATGCTGACCGATCTCAAGGCCCTGTGCGAAGCCGCCGGGCTGGAGGAAGGCTCCAACGCGCGGCCCGCCCACTACGTGGTGGAAAAAGCATTCGTGGGATAGCCTTGCCCGCCTGCGTCTCCCGGCGCTAAGCTCGCGCCACGCGGGAGCGGGAGGGGCGTCGTCTGATGATCCGCCCAGGCGCTACGGGCGGGCGCCGCGCGAAGGGCTCAGCCCTCGACGATCACCTCGACGCGCACGGCGGCGTCGGGCGGGGCGGTGATCAGGGTGCGGAAGCGCTCCGAGCCGCCGCCCGGCAGCGCCGGAGATTCCAGCATCACACGCCATTCGGCGAGCACGGCGCCGGTCTCGTCCAGCGCCATGGCCCGGAGCGGCGCGGTGCGGCGCAGGCGCCCGGTGGTGTTGCGCACCACGCCTTCCACGATCAGGGCCGGCGCGCCGTCCGCATCCTCGAACGCCGCGTCGAGGTCTTCCACCGTAAGGCCGGTGGGATGGGTCTCCAGCCCGACTGCGGCATAGGCGCCCGCCGCATGCGGGAAGGCGGCCACGATATCGGCGCGCAAAAACACCGCCCCCGCCAGCATCAGGGCGCAGGCGGCCGCCACGCCGGCCCAGCCCGCACCCTCGGCGGCCAGACGCGCCTTGCGCCGGCGCGCCTCGGCGCGCGCGCGGATGGCGGCGGCGGGCTTGTCCTTCAGACTGGGCGCAGGCGCCGGTTCAGGCGCGGGCGCGGGCGGCTCAGGGCGCACCGCCGGCTCCGACAGCGTCAGCGCCTCGGCTTCCACCTGCCAGTTATGACCGCAGGCCGCGCAGCGCACGCGTCCGCCCCGCGCTTCCAGCGCGGCGGCTTCGACGCGATATTTCGCATCACAGCTTGGACAGGTGACGATCATGGACGCACGGCTCGCTTTTCCTGCATAGTTGACGGCGAATCCCGCAACCTCGAACTGGCCCGGACCGCAGAGCGATGACCCCGACCCCGCGCCCCGCCCCGGACCTGACACGCGACCGAGACCCGGCGGTCCGGTTCGATGCGGTCGGCCTGCGCTACGGACGCGGTCCGGAAATCCTCAGCGATCTCACATTTGATTTACCAAGCGGAAGTTTCCATTTCCTCACCGGACCGTCGGGCGCTGGCAAAAGCTCGCTCCTGCGCCTGATCTACCGCGCCCGCCAGCCCTCGCGCGGGCTGATCAGCCTGTTCGGGCGCGACACTTCCCTGATGCCGCGCGATGCGCTGCCGGACCTGCGCCGCCGCATCGGGGTGGTGTTCCAGGATTTCCGCCTGCTGGGGCATCTGAGCGTCTTTGACAATGTCGCCCTGCCCTTGCGCGTGGCTGGCCAGGCGCGCGCCAGCTACGCCGATGACGTGGCCGACCTGCTCGCCTGGGTGGGGCTGGGCGAGCGCCTGCACGCCCTGCCCGCCAGCCTGTCAGGCGGCGAGCAGCAGCGCGCCGCCATCGCCCGGGCGGTGATCTCCCGGCCCGAACTGCTGATCGCAGACGAACCGACGGGCAATGTGGACCCGGCCATGGCGCGCCGCCTGCTGCGCCTGTTCGTGGAGCTCAACCGGCTGGGCACGACCGTGCTGATCGCCAGCCATGACGTCACCCTGGTGCGCTCGCTGGACGCGCCGGTGTTCGAACTGTCCGAGGGGCGGCTGGTCAGCCGGCCGAAAGCCGCATGAGCGCGCCCGAAAAACCCCGGCGCCCGGCGCCGCTGCTGCCGCCCGATCATGGCCGGGACCGGCCGCTGTTCGCCGTGGCGGCGATTTTGGTGTTCCTGGCCAGCCTGGCCGCCCTGGGCGCGGCGGGCGCCTGGCGCGCCTCGGAGGGCTGGACCGCCCAGCTGGCCGGCGAGCTGACCGTGCAGCTGATCGCAGAGGACGGGCGCGATGCGGACGCCGACGCCCTTCTCGCCGCCGAGCAGATCGCGCGCCTGCCCGGCGTTCTGTCGGCGACCGCGCGCAGCCGGGCGGACGCCGAGGCGCTGCTGCGGCCCTGGCTGGGTCCGGCCGGCCTGCCCGACGATCTGCCCGTGCCGCGCCTGATCGCGGTGCGCATCGATCCTGAGGCGCCGCCCGCGCCCGGCGCCATCGAGGCGCTCTTGAGCGACGCGCCCTATGAGGTGGCGGTGGACGATCACGCCCGCTGGGAAGCCGCCGTGCAGCAGGCCGCCGGAGCGGTGCGCTATTTCGCCCTCGGGCTGATGGGAATCCTGGTGCTGGCCGCCGCCGCAGTGATCAGTTTCGCCGCGCGCGCCTCGCTGGCGGCGCGCTGGGACGTGGCCGAGGCGCTGCATCTGGTGGGAGCGCCGGACCGGTATGTGACCGGCATTTTCCAGCGCCGCTTCTTCTTTCTGGGCCTCAAGGCGGGGCTGGCCGGCGCGGTGCTGGCCGTGGGCGCCGGACTGGCGCTGGCGCGCGCCGGGGGCGCGGCGGGCCAGGCCTTCTTCCTGCCGGGACTGGATATCGGCTGGGGCGCCGCCGCGATTCCCCCCGCCGCCGCGCTCGCTGCTGCGCTGATCGCCGCCGTGTCGGCGCGCCTGGCGGTCAGCGCCGAGCTGAAGGCGCGCTGGCCATGAGGGGCTTGATCGATCTGGCGCGCCTGATCGCCTTTGTGGCCCTGTTCGCCATCGTGACGGGCTTTGCCCTGTTCATGCGTGAGGCGCGCAGCTACGGCCCCGATGCGGACGTTTCAGCGCCCGGCGCAGTGGTGCTCACCGGCGGGGGCGGACGCGTGGCCACCGGCGTGGAGCTGCTGCAGTCGGGACAGGCCGGGCGCCTGTTGATCTCCGGGGTCAATCCCGGCAGCCCGCCCGCCGACATCGCCGCCGCCGCCGGCGCCCCCAGCGGGCTGTTCGAATGCTGCGTGGATTTCGGGCTGGAGGCGGCCAATACGTTCGGCAACGCGGTGGAGACCGCCGCCTGGGCGCGCGAGCGCGGCTATGGCTCCATCCTCGTGGTGACCAGCGATTACCACATGCCCCGCGCCCTGCTCGAGCTGCGCGCCGCAGCGCCCGGCCTTGACCTGATCGCCTATGGCGTGCCTGCTCCCGCGCCCTGGTCCAGCACCGCCCAGGCGCGCCGCTGGCTGCAGGAATATCTCAAATACGCCGCCGTGTTCGTGCGCGAACGCGCCGCAGGCCGCTGACGGCTCCAGCCAGGATGACCCGCCCATGCATCTGATCGGATCGGCCCTGTTCGTTGTGTGGATGTACGGCCTGATGGCGGTGCTGGGGATTGTGTTCGCGCCCACCCTCCTGGGTCCGCGCAGCTGGACGCGCGCCGCCTTCCGCTTCTATCTCGCGCTGGTGTTTGGCGGACTGCGCGTGCTGTGCGGCATTCGCTACGAGGTGCGCGGGCGCGAGCACCTGCCGACAGGCGGAGCGCTGGTCGCCTCCAAGCACCAGTCCATGTTCGAGACCCTGGCCCTGTGGGCGATCCTGCCCGACCCGGCGATCATCCTGAAAAAGGAGCTCGCCTTCCTGCCTGTGTTCGGCTGGTACGCCATGAAGCTGAAGAACATCAAGGTGGACCGCGCCGCCGGGGCCAAGGCGCTGCGCGGCATGCTCAAACAGGCGCGCGAACGCGCCGCCGAGGGCCGCCAAGTGGTGATCTTTCCCCAGGGCACGCGGCTGGCGCCGGGCGTGCATGAGAGCTACAAGCCGGGCGTAGCCGGTCTCTATGCCGCCATGAAGGTCGCCTGCACGCCGGTGGCGCTCAATTCGGGGCTCTACTGGCCCGCGCGCGGGTTCGTGCGCAAGCCTGGGACCATCATCGTGGAATTCCTGCCCGCTATCGCGCCGGGCCTGCCCAAGGACGCCTTCATGGCCGAGCTTGAAACGCGCATCGAAACCGCCTCTGACGCCCTTCTCACACACGCCCGGGAGGGCTGACCGCCTATGGGCCGCAACCCGTCTTCACGCCTGACCCTGCTGGCGCCGTTCGCGGCGCTGGCCCTGGCCGTCGCGCTCCACGGCGCCTACTGGGTCTGGATGTCCGGCCAGATCCGCGCCGCCGCCTGGGACTGGATCGCCCAGCAGGAAGAGATCGGATACGAGATCAGCCATCAGGGCCTGCAGGTGGCCGGCTATCCGTTCCGCTTCTCGGTGCGCGCGCTGGAGCCGGCGCTGACCGCGCCGGCCGAGGCCGGGGGCTGGCAGGCGCGCTATCACCGGCTGGCGGCGAACGCGCAGTTCTACAATCTCAATCACTGGATTTTGGTGCTGGACGGGAGCGGAACGTTCGCCATCGATATTGACGGCGCGCCCGCACGCTACCGGCTCGACGCCGGCGCGGCGCGCCTGTCGCTGGTGGCCAACGGGGGCGCCACCACCCGCTTAGGCGCAGAGATATCCGACCTGGCCCTGAGCGCGCTGGAGGGGCCTGAACCGGTCTTCACCGGCATGGACCGTCTGGTGCTGGACGGGCTGGCCGGCCTGGACGACACGCTGGCCGTGCGCCTGGAGATCACCGGCGCGCACTATGGCGAGCAGGCCCTGCCGGAAGCGGTGGCGCGCGCCTTCGGGCGCGAGGCCGGTCTGATCCGCCTGGATGCGCGCCTGCGCGCCTGGAACGCCCTGGCGTCCACGGCCGATCCGGCCAGCTGGACCCGCGATGGCGGCGCGATCGAGGTGCGTCAGGCGCGCCTGGAATGGGGCGCAGCCCTGATCAGCGGATCAGGCGAGCTCACCCTGGACAGTCAGGCCCGCCCCCAGGGCCGGCTCAGCGTGGTGGTGTCCAATCCCGAACGCCTAGCCAGCGCGCTGGTGACGGCCGGTCTGGTCAATGAGGATCAGGGTCAGGCCCTGCGTCTGGCGGCCCTGATGGCGCCGCCGCGTCAGGAGGGCATCGCCCTGCCCCTGCGCCTGCAGGACGGCGCGGTGTTTCTGGGACCGGCCCGGCTGGGCGCGCCGCGCCGGCCGCCGCCCGCGCAAGACGCGTCCGGACCGCTCTAGTCTTCGCCTAGAGGCTGAGCGCCTCGCCGCGCAGAAGCGTGGGCAGATCGCCGGTCTCCCCGCCTGCCGTGCGCATGAAGAAGCGCCGGGCCGCCGGCATGCGGTCGACCATCGACAGGCCCAGCCCGCGCACCGTGCGGATCAGGGCGTGATCATTGGCGAACAGGGCGTTGATGGCGTCGGTGCCCAGCGCCAGCGCCGCCGAATCGGTGCGCCGCCAGCGGTCGTAGCCCGGCAGCACTGTCGGGGCGCCGATATCCAGCCCGGCTCGCCGGGCCCCCACCACCACATCCGCCAGCGCCGCCGCGTCGCGGACGCCCAGATTGAAGCCCTGGCCTGCGATGGGATGGATGGCCCGGGCCGCATCGCCCACCAGCGCCAGGCGCGGCGCGATGAAGCGCTCGGCCATCTCCAGCCCCAGCGGATAGCGCCAGCGCGGGCTGACCGGACGCACCGCGCCCAGAAAATCGCCGAAGCGCGCCTCCAGCGCCTGCTGGAAACCGGCTTCATCCATCGCCTCCAGCGCCCGGGCGGCGCGGGCGCGCTCGGTCCAGACCAGGCTGGAGCGGTTGCCGGGCAGGGGCAGGATGGCGAACGGGCCGGCCGGCATGAACACTTCATAGGCCACGCCCTCATGGGGGCGCTCATGCTCCACCGTGAGCACCAGCGCGTCCTGGCCATACCGGCGCCCGAACGTGCGTATGCCCGCCTGTTCGCGCAGGGGCGAGGCCTTGCCGTCGCAGGCCGCCACCAGCGACGCCTCCAGCGTGCGCCCGTCCTCCAGCGTCACGCGCGCCGCCGCGCCCACGTCCTGCATCCCCGTCACGCGCGCCGGGGCGAAGACGGTCAGGCCCTGCTCTTGAGCCGCGCGCGCCAGGGCCAGGCGGGTATGACGGTTCTCCGCCATCCAGCCCAGCGGCTCGCCGTCTGGTTCTGGATGAATCTCGCGCCGATCGAAATGCAGCTGGTCCGGCCCCGGACCGCCGCGCTTGAGCCCGTCCAGCGGCCGGGAATCGGCCACCAGAATATCCTCGATGCGCTGGGCATGGGGTTTGAGATGGGCCGCGGCGCCGACCGCCTCGAGCATGCGCCAGCTGGTATAGGCCAGCGCCGAGGCGCGTCCGTCAAAGGCCGGCGCGGTGCGCGCATCCAGCGCCAGCGCATCGACCACCGCCACGCTCAGACCCGCCCGGTGCAGGGCCAGCGCCAGGGTCAGCCCGGCGAGACCCCCGCCGGACACCACAACATCGCCGGAAAAAACAGGCTTGCTCATGGCTTCAGCATAACGCGCCTGCGCGCCGGGAAAAGCGCCACGGCGCCGCATGGGGGCGGCCGGGCTGCTCTGCGGGCTGAACCCTGGCGCAAAATAGAAAACGCCCGCAGCCGAGGGGAGGCTGCGGGCGTTCCTCTAAAGGCCCTGGTGGAGCCAGGCTCTCGCCCGATCGAGGGGGGATGGGCGGTTAGACACCAAAGCCTTTGAACTTGTCCTTGAAGCGCGACACGCGGCCGGCGCGGTCAACAAGGGTCTGCGACCCGCCGGTCCAGGCCGGATGAGTGCGCGGATCGATGTCGAGATTCAGAACATCGCCCTCCTTGCCGTAGGTGGAGCGGGTCTTGAACCGGGTCCCGTCCGTCATCACCACCTCGATGAAGTGGTAGTCCGGGTGAATGTCCTGTTTCATTGCGCCGCTCCGGCCCTCATCCGTCAGATCCGCCCGCAGGCGGCCAGTCTGACTTGTGTTGCGTATCGAACCTCCGGACAGTCCTGCTCGCGGGACATGCCGCCCGCATTCGCGATCCTGCCGAAATTGAGCGGCGGTGTATATACCCCCCGCGCGCGCGATTCAAGCGCCTAGACTCAGCGCCATTCAGGTCAATGACTTAACCAGAACGCGATTGTCACAATCCTGTGGATATCCGTGCCAGGACGATTTCCCGGGTCCGCGCGCGGCTATCGCGCGTCCAGTTTCAGTTCGATTCGGCGATTGCGGGCATAGGCTTCCGCCGTGCGCCCCTGGGCGATGGGATGATGTTCGCCAAAGCCGGCTGCGAGCAGGCGGCGCGAGGGCACGCCGCGCGATTCCAGATAATTGATCACCGACAGGGCGCGCGCTGTAGACAGCTCCCAGTTTGACCGGAAGGGCGCATTGGGTCCCAGCGGCACGCGGTCGGTATGGCCGTCCACGCGCAGCACCCAGTCGAGATCGGACGGCAGCTCCCCGATCAGTTGCAGGATTGCGTCGGCGATGGGGGTCAGCGCCGCGCGCCCCTCCTCTGACAGCTCGGCCGAGCCGGAGGCGAACAGGATATCGGTCTCGAACACGAACCGGTCGCCCGACACGCGCACGCCCGACCGGTCGCCGAGCACGGCCAGCATGGCTTCCAGGAAGTCGGAGCGGTAGCGGGCCAGGCGCGCCACCTCGCTGGCCAGCGCGGCGTTGAGGCGCCGCCCCAGATTGACCACTTCGGCGCCGAGCTCCGCCTCGCGCGCTTCGGACGCCTCCAGTGCCGCGTTGAGCCGCGCCAGCTCCTCGCGCAGGGCCGCCATCTGATTGTTGAGGAGCATGATCGTGGCCTGCGCCTCTTCGCCCAGCGCTTCTTCCTCTTCCAGCGCAGCCTGAGCCGCGGCCAGGCCCTCGCGCAGGTTGCCCAGCGAGGCTTCCAGCTCCACATTGGCGGCGGCCAGCTGATCGCGCTCGGTCTCAAGCCCGCTGATCCGCAGCGACAGGCGCTCATTATCGCTGCGCGCCAGGTTGAGTTCCTCGGCCAGGGTCGACAGGCGCGCATTGAGTTCGGCCAGCTGCTCGTCGCGCCCGGATAGCGCGGTGGACAGGGCGAACTGACCTGCGGTGAACACCGCCAGCAGGAAGACGATCACCAGAAGCAACGTCGCCAGCGCGTCCACAAAACCCGGCCAGTAATCGCCCTGGTCGCCCTGACCTGGCTGGAGATGGCGCGGCAGAGCCATGGTCTAGCGTCCCTCGCCGCCGCGTTCCCGGTTCATCTTCGCCTGGGCCTCCAGCGCGCGCACCAGCACCTTGACCTCGTCGCGCAGGAGGCGCGCCGCCTCGCGCTGGCTTTCAGCCGAATCCTCGGCGAAGCGCGCCATGATAGTCTCCAGCTGGCGGGTATGGCGCTCCAGCGTGTGGGAGAGCCGGTCGAGCGCATCAGCGCTCTGCTCCAGCAGCGCGCCGACATAGGCGCTGCCCGTCTCCTCGCCCGCCCCGGCCGGGCCGGCCGCCGACAGGCGCGAGATCGTGGACAGCCATTCCTCCACCTCGTTGTAGAAGCGGTTCTGGGCGCGGCTGGCCTGCAGCTCCAGAAACCCGATGATCAGCGAGCCGGCCAGACCGAACAGGGAAGAGGCGAAGGCCGTGCCCATACCCTGGACCGGCTCTTCAATGGCGGCCATCAGCGCCATGGCGTCGGTCTCGCCCGATCCGGTGGCGGTGGCCGACACCGCGCGCACCGCATCGCCCACGTCCGACACCACCAGAAGCAGGCCGTAGAATGTACCCAGCAGGCCCAGGAAGATCAGCAGCCGGCCGAAATAGCGGGTGAACGCCCCGCTCTCGGCCATGCGCGCGGCCACCGAATCGAGCACCACGCGGGCCGAGGCCGCCGACAGGCGAGAGCGTCCGTCCGCCGCATCGGTGATCAGCGCCGCCATGGGCGCGATCAGGGCCGGAGGTTGAGGCAGCTTATCGGGATGCTCGGCGCCATGCAGGCGCACCAGCCAGCGCGCGCTCGGACCGATCGCCAGCGCCTGCTGGAAGGTGTAGGCGACACCGATCACCAGCACGCCCAGGATCACGCCATTAATGGCCGGGTTCGCCTGGAAGGCCGTGATCAGCGGCGCGTACAGCACCACGCACAGGGCTGCGACAGCCGACAGAAACACCGCCATCCAGAGGATATACTGGCCCGGACCGGTGAAGCGCGCCTTGCGCGGGACGGGCTGGCGGGTGGCGGAGTCGTACTGGGTCATGAACGTCCCTTGAGACAGCGGACACGCAGGTCAGGGTTGGCCTCATTGGACATGAAAGGCAAGGCTTCGGGCGGAAATTGGGCGCTCCGCTGCACACGCTCAGCTTGACCCTGGACCGGGGCGCGCCCACTTTGCGCGGCCATGACCGAACTTGAAGACATTCCAGCCCCGGAGGCCACAGAAACGCCGCCAGAAACGCCAACGCACGGCGGCGTGGAGATCATCACGTTCGGCTGCCGGCTCAATGCCTGGGAGAGCGAGGTGATGCGCGACCATGCGCGCGCCGCCGGGCTGGAAGACGCCGTCATCGTCAATACCTGCGCGGTCACATCCGAAGCCGTGCGTCAGGCCCGCCAGACCCTGCGCCGCCTGCGCCGCGAACGCCCTGACGCGCGCCTGATCGTCACCGGCTGCGCCGCCCAGATCGAGCCTGAACGCTTCGCGCGCATGGCCGAGGTGGATGTGGTTCTGGGCAATGCCGAGAAACTGCGCGCCGAAAGCTTCCGCGCCCTGGCGATCGAGGGCGGCGAGCGGGTGAGCGTCGGCGACATTATGACCGTCACCGAAATCTCGCCGCATCTGGTGGACGGGCTGGAGGGCCGCGCGCGCGCCTTTGTGCAGGTGCAGACCGGCTGTGATCACCGCTGCACGTTCTGCGTCATCCCCTATGGCCGGGGCAATGCGCGCTCGGCCCCGGCAGGCGATGTGGTCGATCAGGTGCGCCGTCTGGTGGCGACCGGCCATAGCGAGGTGGTGCTCACCGGCGTGGACATGACCAGCTGGGGCGGCGATCTGCCCGGCGCGCCCAAGCTCGGCCGGCTGGTGCGCGCGATTCTGAAGCAGGTGCCGGACCTCAAACGCCTGCGCCTGTCCTCCATCGACGCCATCGAGATCGATGAGGATCTGATGCGCGCCATCGCAGAGGAGGAGCGGCTGTGCCCCTATATGCACCTGTCTCTGCAGGCGGGCGATGACATGATCCTCAAGCGCATGAAGCGGCGTCATCTGCGCGCCGACGCCATTGCGCTGACCCGCGCCCTGCGCGCCGCGCGCCCGGACATCGCCTTCGGCGCCGATCTGATTGCGGGCTTCCCCACCGAGACCGAAGCCATGTTCGAGAACACGCTGCGCCTCGTTGAAGAATGCGATCTGGCCTTCGTGCACGCCTTCCCGTTTTCACCGCGGCCCGGCACGCCCGCCGCACGCATGCCCCAGCTGGACCGCGCCGTGATCAAGGCGCGCGCC
>JAFIEB010000007.1 GCA_020832735.1 Oceanicaulis sp. | reverse complement strand
GCAAGGCCCAGGACACCGAGCGCGTCGGCGCCGAGCGTTCGGCCGAGTACTATGCGATCAAGACCACCATCTTCAACGCGCTGATCGACACCATCGATCTCAGCCAGTTGGCGCGCCTGGACAACGCCACCGCCGCGGACGAGATCCGCGACATCGTCACCGAGATCATCTCGATCAAGAACGTGGCGATGTCCATCGCCGAGCAGGAGCAGCTGCTCCAGGACATCTGCAATTACGTGCTGGGCTATGGCCCGCTCGAGCCCCTGCTGGCGCGCGACGACATCGCCGACATCATGGTCAATGGCGCAGGCCATGTGTTCATCGAGGTCAATGGCCGGGTCAAGAAGACCAATATCAAGTTCCGCGATAACGGCCAGCTGATGAATATCTGCCAGCGCATCGTGTCCCAGGTGGGCCGGCGCGTGGATGAATCCAGCCCGATCTGTGATGCGCGCCTGGCCGACGGCAGCCGCGTCAACGTGATCGCCCCGCCGCTGTCGCTGGACGGGCCGACCCTGACCATCCGCAAGTTCAAGAAAGACAAGCTCAAGCTCTCCAATCTGGTGGAGTTCGGCTCCATCTCGCCCGAAGGCGCGCGCATTCTGGAGATTATCGGGGCGTGCCGGGCCAATGTGCTGATCTCGGGCGGCACGGGCTCGGGCAAGACCACGCTCCTGAACTGCCTGACCGGCTTCATCGGCGAGGAAGAGCGCATCATCACCTGCGAGGACGCCGCCGAGCTACAGCTCCAGCAGCCTCATGTGGTGCGCCTGGAGACCCGCCCGCCCAGCCTGGAGGGCACCGGCCAGGTGACCATGCGCGATCTGGTCAAGAACTGCCTGCGCATGCGCCCTGAGCGCATCATCGTGGGCGAGGTGCGCGGTCCCGAGGCGTTCGACCTGTTGCAGGCGATGAACACCGGCCATGACGGCTCCATGGGCACGCTGCACGCCAACAGCCCGCGCGAGGCGCTCTCGCGCATTGAATCCATGATCACCATGGGCGGCTACAACCTGCCCACCAAGACCATCCGGGAGATGATCTCCGGCTCCATCGACGTGGTCATCCAGGCCGCCCGCATGCGCGACGGCACGCGCAAGATCACCCACATCACCGAGGTGCTGGGGATGGAGGGCGACGTGATCATCACCCAGGACCTGTTCCTGTACGAGATCACCGGCGAGGACGCGGACGGCAACATCACCGGGCGTCACGTCTCCACGGGCATCGCACGGCCCAATTTCTGGGACCGGGCGCGTTATTTCGGTCTGGATCAGGCGCTGGCCAACGCTCTAGACGCGGCGGAGGGCTAACGCCATGGGAGGCGACGCCGCCTTCATCCTCGCCGCAGTCTGCGCCTTCGTGGCGGTGGCCGCAGCCGGTTTCGCCCTGGTCCCCGGCGGCGCCGGCAAGGCGCGCAAGTCGCGCGTGGCGGTGGCGGTCGGCGAGCCGGTC
This sequence comes from Oceanicaulis sp., assembly GCA_020832735.1. Taxonomy (GTDB): domain Bacteria; phylum Pseudomonadota; class Alphaproteobacteria; order Caulobacterales; family Maricaulaceae; genus Oceanicaulis. The sequence goes on along the minus strand of JAFIEB010000007.1, from coordinate 10,279 downwards.
CAGCGCGGCAAGCGCAAGATCGCCGCGCTCGACAGCGCCGCCCAGAAGCGCCGTCAGATACAGGAAACCCTCAAGGATCTCGAATCGCGCCAGAAGGCCGAACGCAAGAAATCCCTGACTCTGCGCGCCCGGCTGGAGCAGGCGGGGCTGACCGCCACTCCGCTCAAGTTCTGGATTGTCTCGGGCGCGCTGGGCGTTTTCGCCGCGCTTGGCGTGATGGCGGCGGGGCTGCATGTGCTGATGGCGCTGGCGGCCGGTTTCGTCGCCGGACTGGGCCTGCCGCGCTGGGTTCTGGGCGTGATGCGCAAGCGGCGACAGGCGCAGTTCACCGCCAATTTCGCCGATGCGCTGGACATCATCGTGCGCGGCATCAAGTCGGGCCTGCCGCTGAACGAATGCCTCAAGGTGATCGCGCGCGAGTCCGAAAGCCCGGTGCGCCAGGAATTCCAGCAACTTGTGGAAGGCCTCGCGGTGGGGGTGGAGCTCGACGAGGGCATGCGCCGCATGATGGCGCGCATGCCGCTGCCCGAGCTGTCCTTCTTCATGATCGTGCTGGTCATCCAGCAGAAGACCGGCGGCAACCTGTCAGAGGCGCTGAACAATCTCTCCGTGGTCCTGCGCGCGCGCAAGATGATGCGTGAGAAGGTCAAGGCCCTGTCCTCGGAAGCCAAGGCTTCGGCCTTCATCATCGGCTCGCTGCCGCCGGCGGTGGCAGTGATGGTCTCGGTGATGTCGCCGTCCTACATGGCGCCGCTGTTCACCACGCCGATCGGCCAGCTTCTGCTGATGGGCGGGGCCATGTGGATGGGCATCGGCATTCTGGTCATGCGCGGCATGATCAATTTCAAAATGTAAGGGCGGAGGCGCTCATGACCGCATTCGCCGTATGGATCACGCAGCCGCAGAACCTGTTCGCGGTGATCGCCGCCGTGCTGGTGTTCGCCACCGTGCTGACCCTGTCGGCGCCTTCGATGAAATCGGACAATCTGTCCCGGCGCATGAAGCAGGTGGCCAACCGGCGCGAGGAGCTGCGCCGCAAGTCGCGCGAGGCCATGGAGCGTGAGAGATCGTCCGGCCTGCGCGGCAAGGACACGCGCAGCCTGTTCCGCAAGGTGGTGGAAAGCCTGAACCTGCAGAAACTGCTGGAAGACCCCAATCTGAAGACCAAGCTGATCCAGGCCGGCATGCGCGGGCAGGGGCCGGTCTTCGCCTTCTATTTTGCGCGCTTCATGATGCCGTTCGCGCTGTTCGCGGTGGCCGCGCTGTATCTGTTCTTCGTCAATGATTTCGACCTGAATGCGATGCAGCGCCTGACGGCGGCCATGGGCGCGGCGGTGCTGGGCTATTACGCCCCGGCGCTGTACCTGTCCAATATCGGCCAGAAACGCCGCGATTCCATCATGCAGGCCTTTCCCGACGCGCTTGATCTGTTGCTGATCTGCGTGGAGGCGGGCATGTCCATCGAAGCGGCGTTCCAGAAAGTCGCCGGCGAGATCGGAGCCAGCTCCATCGCGCTGGCCGAGGAGCTGTCGCTGACCACCGCCGAGCTCGCCTATCTGCAGGAACGGCGCATGGCGTACGAGAACCTCGCCCAGCGCACCGGCCTTCCCGGCGTCAAGGCGGTGGCCACCGCCCTGATCCAGGCGGAGCGCTACGGCACGCCGCTGGGCCAGGCGCTGCGCGTGATGGCCAAGGAAAACCGCGACATGCGCATGAGCACGGCCGAAAAGAAGGCCGCCGCCCTGCCCGCCAAGCTGACCGTGCCGATGATCGTGTTCTTCCTTCCGGTGCTGTTTCTGGTCATCATGGGGCCGGCGGCGCTGAACTATCAGAACATGTAGGACGCGCCGCCGGGCGGCATGAAACCCTTTTCCGCAAGCCGGATTTGGTTCTAGGGTGCCGCCCCTGATCCGGAGCCGAAGGGATCCGCGCCATGTTCGGCGGAGACAAGGCGGCTCAGCGCCGCCGCGACGATATGCGTCTGGCCAGCGAGGCCGCTGATCACGCCCTGGAGGCGCTGGCGGCGGGCGATCCGGCGCGCGCGCGCCGCGAATTGTCAGCCGCCCCGAAAAAAATCGCCCTGGCCGATGGCGGCTGGAAGCCCCTGCTGGCGTCGGCCGTGATCGACCTGGCGGCCGGCAAGCGCCGTCCCGGGATGGAGAAGCTGATCGCGGTGTGTGACGGGCTCGACGAGACCAGCCTGTCGCGCGACGACAAGGCGTATTTGCGCCTGTACGCGCTCTACCGGGCGATTGATGCGAGCAAGAACGGCCGGGCGCCGCGCGAGCTGCGCGAGCGGGTGGAGGATTTCCGCTTTGATCACACCCTGGTCAACGGCCCGCTGAAAGCGCGCTTCCCGCTCAAAAAGGTGGAGGAGACCACCTCCGCCCCCCCGCCCATGGCGCCGCCGCCCAGCTCGGACGAGCCGTTCTGACCGCGCCGCGCCGCTGTTTGCGCAGGACAGCCCTGCGCGTGTGCGGTGTCGCATGCGCGAGCGGGTTCTGATACAGCCGCCCGGACAGCCTGACCCCTTCCGTGGAGCCCGGACATGGACTTTATCGATTTCGCCCTTCTGACCGCCGCCTTCGTCACCTTCTTCGTGGTGATCGACGTGCCGGGCGTGGCCCCGATCTTTGCGGGCCTGACCGACGGCACGAGTCAGGCGCACCGCATCAAGATGGCGATCAAGTCGGTGGCCATCGCCACGCTGGTGCTGGTGGGCTTCGCCTATGGCGGCGAATGGCTGCTGGGCGCGCTGCATATCAGCCTGGATGCGTTCCGCGCCGCGGGCGGCGTGTTGTTGTTCATGATCGCGCTGGACATGATCTTCGAAAAACGCACCAAGCGCCGCGAGGCGCGCGCCGAGAAGGTGGCCGAGGACGGCGCCGCGACCGAGGAGCATGAGGACATTTCGGTGTTCCCCATGGCGATCCCGATGATCGCCGGCCCGGGCGCCATCGCCTCGATCATGCTGTTCATGTCCCAGGCCGCCGGCTCGCCGGGCGCGCAGATCTCCGTGCTCATCGGGCTGGGCGCCAACCTGCTGATCTGTCTTATGGTTTTCCTGATGATCGGGCCGGTGATGAAGCTCATGGGCGACACCATCGCAGCCATGATCACGCGCATTCTGGGCGTCATCCTGGCGGCGCTGGCCGCCCAGTTCATCTTCGACGGGGTGCGCGGCGCGCTGCTCGGCGGCTGACGGGCGGGCGCCGGGGACGGATCGCAGGCCGGAGGCAGGGCTGCGTTAACCATCTTCGCAAACCTGATTTTAGCGCTTTTGCGCCATGATCACGCCCTGAACTGGCGGGAGCATGCCGTCATGGTGAGCATTCGTTTCATACTGTTGAGCGCTGCGGCGCTCGCCGCCCTGGGCGGTCTGACTGCGGGCGCAGCCTTCCTGTTGGAAGGGGCTGTCGCCCAGGCGGTGGCCTTCACCTGGCCGGGACTGGCGGGGGCCGTGGCCTTCGCGCTGGCCGCGCCGGGACGTCCGGGCGAACAGGCCTAGAACTCCACGCCCGGCGGCTCGCAGTCGCGCAGCCGCTTGCGGCGGGCGCGGTGATCGGTCATCAGCCCGTCCAGCAGCGCATGGAAGCGCGCCGAGTGGTTCATCTCCAGAAGATGGCACGCCTCGTGGGCGCAGACATAGTCGATCAGCGCCTCGTCAAAGGCGATCAGGCGCGCATTCATCCGGATCGAACCGTCCGCCGAGCAGCTGCCCCAGCGTGAGGCCTGCTCGCGCACCCGCACCACCGGGCGCGGCGCGCCCAGCGCCCGGGCGTAGCCTGTCACTTTCGGCGCCATCAGCGCCAGTGCCGCCGTGCGCCGCCAGCGGCTGAGCGCCCGGCGCACGGTCGCCGCGCGCAGGGCGGCGTCCAGCCGTTCATCCACGCGCACGTCCAGCACGCCCTCGCCCTGATGAATCGCGGTGCGCGCTTTGGCATGGGCGATGACGCGCAAGGTCAGGGTTCCGCCCAGCCAGCCGATCGCCTCCCCGTCCACGCCCTGCAGCGCCGGGCGCGCCTGGCGGCGGGCCTGTTTGTCCAGCCGGTCGAGGATCCAGCCGGCCTTTTCGCGCACCGCCCGGTCCGCCTCGCCCTCGCGCGCAAAGCGCGGCAGCGTCACGCTCAGGCCGTCAGGACCCACTTTCAGACCGATGGTGCGCCGGCGCGACGAGCGCGCCAGCGTGTAGGCCAGCTCGCGCCCGTCCAGCCGAATCGTGCGTGTGCTCATGGGGCGAGACTAGCGCGCGCCGCGCCGCCGCGCAGCCGGTTCCGGCGCGCTCAGGGCGCCTTGTGCACCTGGCCGCGCGCCATCACGAAGCCGACCTGCCAGACCGCTGATATGTCGGCCAGCGGATCGGCGTCCAGCGCGATGATGTCAGCTGACAGGCCCGGCGCGATGCGTCCGGTTTCATCCTCCAGCCCCAGATGGCGCGCCGCAGTGATAGTGGCGGTGCGCAGCGCCTGGGCCGGCGTCATGCCCGCCTCCACATAGAGCTCGAACTCGCGCGCATTGTCGCCATGGGCCGAAACGCCGGAATCGGTGCCGAACGCGATGGTCACGCCGCCGCGATGGGCCTGACGGACCATGTCCAGCATGCGCGGGCCGACCTCGAGCGCCTTGGCGCGCTGGAACGGCGTCATCCAGCCGGAATCGGCCTGCAGCGTCACCCACTCTCCGGCCATGGCGGTGGGGACCAGAACCGCATTATTGCGCCGGAACAGGCGGATGGATTCAGCGTCCAGGAAGGTGCCGTGCTCGATGGAATGCCCGCCCGCGCGCAGGAAGGCGTTGACGCCGGTCACCCCGTGGGCGTGGGCGGTGACGCGCCGGCCCATCATGGCCGCCGCCTCGACGATGGCGGCCAGCTCCTCTTCGAAAAATTGCAGCTCCACGCCTGCGCTGGTGGAGGACAAAACCCCGCCCGTGGCGGTGATCTTGATCATGTCGGCGCCTTCCTGGACCAGCTGGCGAACGGCGCGCGCGCAATCGTCCGCGCCGTTGCAGGCATAGGGGCTGCCCTGGCTGCGCAGCACCTCCACGCTCCAGCCATTGATGTCGCCATGCCCGCCCGTGGGCGTCACCGCGCCGCCCGCAATGCGCAGGCGCGGGCCAGGGACGACGCCCTGATTGATCGCCCGCTGCAGCGCGCGCACCGCCTCCATGTCCGCGCCCACATCCTGAAGCGTGGTGAAGCCGGCCATCAGGGTGCGCTGAGCGTATTGCGCGCCCTGCAGCGCCCGGTCGGCGCTGGAATCGGTGAAGGTGGACAGGCGCCGGTCCGGCCCCTGCTGGGAGGTGATGTGGACGTGAGAGTCGATGAAGCCGGGCAGCACCCAGTGGTGCGACAGATCAATGATGTCCGCGCCCTCGCGGGTGACGAAACCGTCCTCCACCGCCGCGATGCGTCCCGCTTCGACGATGATGGAGGCGTTGGTGCGGGGGCTTCCGTCGCCGGGCGCGGCGATCAGGGTTCCGGCATGGATGATGGTGACGGGGGTGTCAGCGGCGCTCGGCGCGCCAAACGCGCACGCAGCCGCCAAGGCTGCCAACAGACGGATCATGAAACCCTCCCCGGGATCGTGCTGTCTTATGACGCTTATCTCGCGCCAGCCCGGCAGGCGTGTCAAATCACGCCTATCTCAGAAACGGCAACAGGCTGACCTGGGTGAGGATGGAGAAGGTGGCCGCCGACACTTCCACCGCGTTCTGGGCCTGGGTCAGGCGGGTTGCGGCCTGGGCCATGTCGGCGTCTTCCAGATCGGCGAGCATGCGCGTGAGATAGTCCGCGCGCGCCTGGTGGCCGCGCACCGAGGCTTCGACCCGGGCCTGCTTGGCGCCGTTCTCGCCCATGGCGTCGTTGACCTGCTCGAATGCGGCGATGACATTGGAAATTTCGGTCTGGAGATAGGCTTGCTGGGCCGGGGTTATGGGACCGTCGAACGGTCCGTCCGGCCCGGCGTTGAAATCGGCCAGGCGCCGGAACACGCTCATCAGATCGCCGGCGACTTCAGAGGCGGTGCGGTTGACGTCAATGGCCAGATTATCGTCGATCTGGGTGGTCTGGCGGCGCGATGCGTTGTCGAAGGCGTCCATCGGATCGGCCAGCGCCTGCAGCTGGCCCAGCGTGGTGATGTTGACAGGCTGGGCGTCGGTGCGCACGCCGCCGAACACATGCGAGCCGTTGAAGCGGGTGTTGAGCGCGATCACCACCTGGTCGAAGGATTCCTGCACCTTGTTCATCAAAAACGTGCCGTCGGACGTGGTCAGCGTTTCGCGCAGATCCGTTACCGCGTCAGACAATTCGCGATAGGCCAGATCCTGAACCGACAGCCGGTTCTCCAGCCGGGTGTTGGAGGAGATGTAACTGTCCACCCGGGTCTGGGCCGAACGCGCGGACATGATGGCTTCGGCGCTGTTGCCGTAGCCTTTGAGGTCGGGCGCCTTGCGCCCGGTGGAGAGCTGCTCGCGCGCGTCGAAGGCTTCGCGCTGGGCGCGCATGAGGTCCATGAGGGCGGACTGGGCGGCGGCCTGGGTGGAGATACGCATGTGTGTCGGGCCTCTAGACCATGTTGAGCAGGGTGTCGGACATTTCCTTGGACGCCTGCATCAGGCGTGCGGCGGCGTTATAGGCTTGCTGGTAGAGCGTCATGCGGGCGAGCTCCTCGTCCAGATTGACGCCCTCCACGTCCGAGCGCTTGGCGTCGGCGGCCTGCTTGACCGAGCGCGCGGCGTTTTCATTGCGGTCCGCGCGCGCCGCGCGCGAGCCCACATCGCCGGCCAGGCGCGCGGCGTATTCCACCGGGCTGGCCATGCCGCCGACCAGCCCGCCGGCGCCGGCGTAGCGTCGCTTTTCGGTCAGAGCGTTGAACAAGGACTGGCCGCCCCGGTTGTCGCCTTCGCTGAGCACGATATCGCCCGGCGCGGTGGCGGCGCCGAGATCCAGCTTGCCGAAGGCCAGGCGCGAGGAATCGGCGCGCACGGCCGGGTTCACGGTGAAGCTTTCCGCCCGCGTCAAGCGCGCGGCGTCGCCCACCCCGAACAGCTGGGAGAAGGACAGGCCCGTCGTCCCGCGCTCGGTGGAATCCCGGTTCAGCTCGACCTGGAAATTCTGGTAGCCCGGCGCGGCCTGGAAGCGCAGCACGCCGTCGCCATCCAGGGCGAACTGGCCGTACATGCCAAGCCCGGTGGCCGGGTTGTTGAGCGCGTTGATCTGGTCCTGCAGGCTGGTTCCGGCCACAGGCACATCGATCTGGGCTGCGCGCCGCCCGTCCGGGGTGAGCACGGTGAAGCCCAGCTCTCCGCCCGGATTGAGCCCGTGGGCGCTGGCGGCGCTCAGACCGGTTTCGAAAAAGCCGGGCCGGGGCGAGCTCACCAGATCATTCAGGCCGAACATATGGGCGAAGCCGCGCCCGCCAATGGAGGCCGGATCGGCCGGATCCTGCAGGGCGGCGAGCCCGTGAGAGGGATCGGCGGCCGACAGCGTCAGGCGGCCATTGGTGAAGCTGGCGCTGGCCGCGCCGCCGAACTCGGCGTTGAGCGCATTGACCAGATCGGCGATGGAGGCGGCCGGCGCGCCGTTGACCGTAAAGCCCGCAGCGGTCACGCCCACATCCACGCGCGCCACCAGCTCGCCTGTATCGCTGACCACCGCCAGGGCCGCCTGGCCCGAACCGGTGAGGATGTCGCTGGCCAGAAAGCCGGTATTGCGCCCCTCCAGCACGTTGGGCGGCGGGTAGGCGGCGGCGTCGTTATGGGCCGCGTTGAGCGCGTCCGCGGCGCCCGCCGCCATTTCGGCCAGCCCGCCGGCGATGGCCGGCAGTTCTTTATCGCGCAGGTCCAGAAGACCGCGCAGCTCGCCCGACCGGATCGAGGGGGTGATGTCGGCGACCGCGCCGGAGGCCGAAACCACGGCGGTGATGCGCCCGTATTCAACCCCGTAGGCGCCGGTGCCGGCCGGCACGTATTGCAGCTCCAGGCGGGAATTGTCGAGCAGGCTGACCCCGTCCTGGGTGCGCACGAACAGCCGGCCGTCGCTCTGGCGCTCGCCGCGCACATCGACATATTCAGACAGCTCGTCCATCAGCTCGGCCTGGCGGTTGAGCGTGCCGGTGGTGTCCGAGGCGGTGGCGGTCAGGGTCTGGGCTTGCGAGTTAAGTGATTGCAACTCCAGTATGATCTCGTTGACCCGGTGGACGCCGGAGGCGACGCGCTGGTCGGCCTCGTCGCGCATGGTGCGCACTTCGGCCGACAGGCGCGAGGCCTCGTCAAAGAAGCTCTGGATGTCCGAAGCCGCGCTCAGGCGCGAGACCTTGTCGGCGCTGTCGGCGGCGGCTGCGCCCAGCGAGGCCATGATCTGGTTCATGCGCCCGAACAGCGAGCCGGGATCGTCGGTGGAGCCGAACTGCGATTGCAGCCGGTCGAGCGAGGCCGCCAGCGCCTTGGCCGCCGACGCGTCGGAGGCCGCGCGCATGGCCGCGCCGGTCAGATAGATGTCGGAGACGCGCTGGACGCCGTTGATCATCACGCCTGCGCCCATGCCCCCGGAACTGCGCGAGGTCTGGGACAGCTCGGTTCTGGCGTAGCCGGGCGTGTTGACGTTGGAGACGTTGTTGGAGGCGGTGCGCATGCCCAGCTGGGCGGCCTGAAGCCCGCTCAGCGCGCTGCCGATAATTCCGTTGAGCGACATCAGCGCGCTCCTTCCTGATAGCGGGCCGCAAGCGGGGCCGGGGCGGCGCGTCTTGCCGGGCTGACGGCAATTCCTGCCGGGGCGAAACGCGCTGCGCGCGCCGGGGCTGCCGTCATGTTTTCCGAGTATCTATCTGTAAAAACGGATCTTTCTGTCATGACCCTGATCGTCCTGGCATGACGGCTCGCGCCGGTTTGCCGTATATCAGCGCAAGGGCCGGGCCAGTCCGGAGACGACGGGTGAGGGCGGCAGGAATCGCCCCGCTGGCCCGTCAGTTTCTGCCGGGCGGCGCCTGGTGCAGGGCGGGCGGGAATTTCAACATATTGATTTGTAAGGCTATTTTATCCGACCCCGGCTGGCGCGGCGCTTGCTTACAGGGTTGCGACGGCCTGCGCTCAAAGCGCGCGGGCGCATCCAGACGCAGCAAAAGGCGGCGCGACATGAGTATCAGGGGTCTTCCCGATGCCGCTTGCGGCTTTCATATCGCCGGGTCTGAATCCGCCGCTGCCTGCGGGCCGCGAGGGCGCGGCGCATTACGAATCTGCAAGTGATTCCGGGGCGTTCGAGGCGCTGCTGACAGGCGCGCGTCCGTCCGGAGAGGCTGATGCAGGCCTGCGCCGCCAGCTTCTGGCCACGGCGTCCGGTCAGGCGCAGCCGGGGGCGGACGCTCAGCTGAACCCGGCCGGTCAGGACGGGGATAACGCGGCCGCCGCGATGTTGGCGGAGACGGGGGCAGAGACCCCCGCGTCTGACAATCTGTCCCCCGATCTGGCGCCCAAACCGGCGGCCATTGAGCCTGAAACCGATGATCTTGCGGTTCAACCGGACGGCTCTGCTGCAGGCGCGGCCAGTTCTGACATCGCCAGCGGCCTCGCGGCGCAATTGCCCGAAGGCGACACGCCGGGCGGGCGCGATCTGTCCAAGCGCGCTGACCGGCCTGACCAGACCGCTGCTGACCCCTCCGGCGCCGGGTCGCCGGCTGAGCCGGCTGCGTCTGACGCCGACATGCGCTCTGGCGCGCCGGTGGCGGAGCTGGAGCTGACGCGCTGGCTTGAAGCCGCGCCTGAAGCCAGGCCTGCCCCCAAATCCGCGCCTGAGACGGCCGGTCAGGCGAAAGCCGCCGCCCCGGCGTTCACCAGAGGCGCGGGCGGTGATGCGCCTGTGTCTGATGCTTCCAAGCCCGGCGCGCCTGAACCGGCCGCCGCTGAGGGGGCGCAGCCTGACAGCGGGACGCTGCCGGAGGGCGCGCAGGCCGGCTGGGCTGAGGCTGAGGATGCAGACGGCGCGTCACAGCGTGCACATCTGGACGCGGCGGTGGCGCCTGCGCCCGACGGCGGGACGCCCGAGCGCCGCCCGTCACGTGATCCCGGCGCGCGTGACAGCGTGACGGAACGCGGCGCCGCGCGCGTCGAGCCCGCTGGCCAGAGCCGTCAACACGCCCAGGGCGCGCAGAACACACAATCATCCCAGGCGCCCCAGAGCGCCCAGACCAGCCAGACCGCCCAGCCCGGCCAGACAGCCGGCGCGCCGCCCGAGGGCGGCGAGGCGTTCGAGCGCCTGATGCAGGCGCGCGCGAGCGGCGAGCCG
>JAFIEB010000021.1 GCA_020832735.1 Oceanicaulis sp. | reverse complement strand
GCGACTAAAAAAAACCCCGCCCCCCCCCGGGGGGTTGGTGGGGGGGGGGGGGGGGGGTTGTTGATTGTACGGCGCGCCCGCCGGCCGCCCCCGGGGCGCCCCCGACCCCGGCCCACAGCCCGATGGTGAAGGAAAACTCGGCCGGCTTGAACACCACCAGCGCCGCGCCGGCGAACGCGATGGCCATGCCGGATCCGCGAATCCAGCCCACCCGCTCGGCCAGGAACAACACCGACAGGAAGGTGGTGAAAGGCACAGCCAGCTGCACCACGATGGCGATGGCTGACGGGGTGGCGTAGCGCAAACCGATGAACAGCAGCGCAAACTGGATCGCGCCCATGGTCAGCGCCGCGCCGATCACCGGTCCGAAGGGGCGCGGCACAGGCAACAGCCAGGGCGCCAGGATCGCATAAAGCAGCGCAAAGCGCAGGAAGGCGAAGAACAGCGGCGGCGCGCCGTCAAATCCCTCCACAATCACCGGCGTGCCCGACAGCGACCATTTCGCCACGACGAAATTCACGCCCCAGACCAGGCAGATAACAAAGAGGAGGGCGAAGTGGCGAAGGCTCATGACCCGCCTCTATCGAAGCGCGCCGCCCGCTTCAAGCGCTGTATGCTCCGGCCCGCCGGGCGATCACGGGGGATGATTGCCTGGCGTCAGCGGGGCGCAGGCGCCGCCGGCTGGTCTCGCGGCGCGGCGATCTGCGCCGCGCGCCGGGCGCGCCAGGTCTCGCGCAGGAGGATGTAGATATCAGCCTTCTCTGCTTCCCGGTTCTGCGCCAGACCGGCCAGCGTATCCTCCAGCTCCAGCCTTATCTCGCCCACCCTCAGGGCGCGCTCCGTCCAGCGCGCCGTATCGTCCGGCCAGTTTTCGCTCCAGTTGTACGGGTGGGCGTAGCGGTCGGCGACGCGGCCGCCAGTGTCGCGCACGCTCGACGGGCCGAGGAAGGGCAGCACGACATAAGGCCCCTCGCCCACGCCCCAGACCGCCAGGGTCTGGCCGAAATCGGCCTCGTGACGCGGCGCGCCCTCGCGCCCGGCGACATCGATCAGACCGCCCAGGCCCACCGTCGTGTTGGCGGCGAAGCGGAAAGCGGCATCGGCCGCCGGGCCGGGCTGGCCTTGCAGGATGAGATTGGCGAACACCGCCGGCTCGCGCAGGTTTCTAAGCACATTGCCGATTCCGGTGCGGATAAAGCCCGGCGTGTGGGCGCCATAGGCGCGCGCCGCGGGTCCGACCACGGCGTAATCGGCCGCCAGGTTGAAGTTCAGCACCGCCCGGTTCACCGGCTCGAACGGATCATTGGGGGCTTCAGGCGTGCTGGCGCAGGCGGTCAGGCTCAAGGCGGCGAAAGCGATCAGCAGGGCGGGGCGCATGGCGTCTCCGGATGAACGGCTTGGGAGCGGACATGGAGCGTAGGCCTCTCACGTCAAGCGCGGGCTGATGCAGCTAATGTTTGCGGCTTTGTGCACGGAACGCCCGTTGAACCTCGCCGAATAATCGCATAAAGATATCTTTATATCGTCCGGCTTGAGCCGGGACCCTGACGGGAGCGGGCCATGTCTGCCAAAGCCATTGAGATTCCGGGCGCGCCGCGCGTCTCGTTCGAGTTCTTCCCGCCCAAGACCGAGGCGATGGAAGAGCGCCTGTGGGACTCGATCAACCGGCTCCAGCCACTGGGGCCGGCCTTTGTGTCGGTGACCTATGGCGCAGGCGGGTCCACGCGCGAGCGCACCCACCGCACGGTCAAGCGCATTGTCGAGGAAACCGCCATGCGCCCGGCCGCGCACCTGACCTGCGTCAGCGCCACGAAGGCCGAGATTAATGACGTCATCCGCAGCTACTGGGCGGCGGGCGTGCGCCATATCGTGTCCCTGCGCGGCGACCCGCCCGAGGGCATTGGCGAGCGCTACACGCCCCATCCGGGCGGGTATGAGAACGCGGCCGACCTGACCGAAGGCATCCGCGCCATCGCCGATTTCGAGGTGTCGGTGGGCTGCTATCCTGAAAAGCACCCCGAGAGCGCCACCCTGGCCGCCGATATCGATCATCTCAAACGCAAGATCGACCACGGGGCGACGCGCGCCATCACCCAGTTCTTCTTCGATCCGGCCGCGTATTTCCGTTATCTGGAGAAGGTGCGCGCCGCGGGCGTCACCATCCCGATCGTGCCCGGCATCATGCTGCAGCCCAATTTCAAGGGGCTCAAGCGGATGGCGGCACTGTGCGGCGCCTCGATCCCCGAACGCCTGCACCGCGTGTTCGACGGCATGGACGAGGACGACAAGACCCGCGAGCTGGTCACCGCCCATATCGCCGCCGAGCTGTGCGACCAGCTCAAGGCGGGCGGCGCCGACCAGTTTCATTTCTATACGCTCAATCGCGCCGATCTCGCCCTGTCGACCTGTGCGCTGCTGGGCGTGAAACCCGGCCAGGCAAAGGCGGCCTGATCACATGACCCGAACTGAACGCATCAAGGCGCTCGAGGCGCTGGCGCAAGAGAGAATCCTGGTGCTGGACGGCGCCATGGGCACCATGATCCAGCGCCTGAAGCTGTCGGAAGAGGATTATCGCGGCGAGCGCTTCGCCGACTGGAAGACGGCGGTGCAGGGCAATAATGATCTCCTCAATCTGAGCCAGCCCGATGCGATCCGCGACATCCACGCGGCCTATTTCGCCGCCGGGTCGGACATGGTCGAGACCAACACGTTTTCGGCCACCACCATCGCCCAGGCCGATTATCAGATGGAAGCGCTCGCCGCCGAAATCGCGTCGGAAGGCGCGCGCCTGGCGCGTGAGGCCGCTGACGCCGCCGAGGCGGAAACCGGCCAGCCCAAGGCGGTTCTGGGCGCCATCGGGCCGACCAACCGCACCCTGTCGCTATCGCCCGACGTGGAAGATCCCGGCTATCGCGCTGTCACCTTCGATGAGGTGCGCGAAACCTATGCCGAGCAGGCAAAGGCCATGGCGCCCTATGTGGATTTCTTCCTGATCGAGACGATTTTCGACACCCTCAACGCCAAGGCGGCGATCAAGGCGCTCCTGGACCTGCGCGCCGAGGGCGGGGTGGACGCCGATATCCCGATCATGCTGTCGGGCACCATCACCGACGCGTCGGGCCGCACCCTGTCGGGCCAGACGACGGAAGCGTTTTATAATTCGGTGCGTCATGCCCGGCCCTGGGCCATCGGGCTCAATTGCGCCCTGGGCGCCGATCAGCTGCGCCCCTATGTGGCCGAGATGAGCCGCATCGCCGAGACGCGCGTCATCGCCTATCCCAATGCGGGCCTTCCCAACGCGTTCGGCGAATATGACGAGACGCCCGAGGAGACCGCCGGCTTCATCGGCGACTGGGCGCAATCGGGCCTGGTGAACATTGTGGGCGGGTGCTGCGGCACCACGCCGGAGCATATCGCGCGCATCGCCAAAGCCGCCTTTGACGGGCGCCCCCGCGAGATCGCCAAACGCCCGCCCGCCATGCGCCTGTCGGGCCTTGAACCGTTTGAGCTGGCATGATGAGGGATAGCCCCCATATACCCCCCTTGACCCCCCTTAGGGGGAGGGTTAGATTGGCGTCATCCAAAAGGAGGACGTCATGAATATGCACAGCAAAACACCTTCGAAAGCCAAGGTCAAAGTGGCCGACTGGTCCGTCTGGATCACCCATGTGTCTGGCGACCCGGCGCTTGCTGATCGCCTCTCAGCACTTGAGGCCGGCGAGACGGTTACACTGGTCATAGGGGGGCATGAGGGGGTATGGGAGAAGAAGGCGGACGGCAAGGACGGACGCCCCACCCCCGGCCTGAAACCCATTGGCGACGACACGCGTAACGCCTGGTTCGAGCTGTACCGCAGTCACAGGGGCCTGCTGGTGGACATCGCCCTGGCGCAGAACGAGCCGGCGCTTGCCGCCCGGGTCGGCGCGCCTGCGGCCCGGCACCGTCCCGACACCGTCCTCGAACCGGCCTCGCCCGGCGATCAGGCGGCGGCCTGGGCGGCGTTCACGGCCCTGCGCGCAGCCGGTTGGCGTTTTGACGCCGGACAGCCCTTTGATCGCGCGGCGTTGCATGAGCGGGGAGCGGGCGCATGATCACGATCGACACCAATCTCTATCTCTATGCCGTGGACGCGGATGAAACGGTCAAGGGGCCCGTCTGCGCCGAGCTGGCCAGCCGGGCGCAGCAAGCGGGCGCGCCGATTGCCCTGCAAGTGTGCGGTGAGTTCTATGTCAATGCCGTGCGCAAGGCCGGACGCACGCCATGGGAGGCCGCCCAGGCGGCGCGCAATCTCCTGGCGGCTCATCCCAGTTTCCGGGCCAGCCGCTCTGCGGTGGAGCGCGCACTGGCAGAGGTGGCGGCTGGACGCTTTAGCTATTGGGACGCGCTGCTCTTGGCCTCCGCTGATGAGGCGGGGTGTGACGCCCTGCTGACCGAGGATATGGCCGACGGTGCGCGCCTTGGCGGCGTAGAGGTCATCCATGTCTTTGACGGCGGGGCATTATCCGCGCGCGCCGAAACCGCCCTTCGCAATTTGGAAACCGGAACACGATGACCGACAAAACCCCCTCCCGCGCGGTGTTCGTCAATGTGGGCGAGCGCACCAATGTCACCGGATCGGCGAAGTTCCGCAAACTGATCCGGGACGGCGACTACGCCGCTGCGCTGGATGTGGCCCGCCAGCAGGTGGAGAACGGCGCCCAGATCATTGATGTGAACATGGATGAGGGGCTGCTGGACTCCAAGCAGGCCATGGTCACCTTCCTCAATCTGATCGCGGCCGAGCCCGATATCGCGCGCGTTCCGCTGATGATCGACAGCTCCAAATGGGAGGTGATCGAGGCCGGCCTGAAATGCGCGCAGGGCAAGGCCATCGTCAATTCCATCAGCCTGAAGGAAGGCGAAGAGCAATTCCTGGAGCAGGCGCGGGCGTGCCTGGCTTACGGCGCCGCCGTGGTGGTCATGGCGTTTGACGAGGGCGGCCAGGCCGAGACGGCCCAGCACAAGTTCGACATCTGCAAGCGCGCCTATGATCTGCTGGTGGACACGGTCGGGTTTGATCCCAACGATATTATTTTCGATCCGAACATTTTCGCTGTCGCCACGGGGATTGAGGAGCACAACGACTACGCCGTCGCCTTCATCGACGCGACGCGGCGCATCCGCGAGGAACTGGCCGGCGCCCATGTGTCGGGCGGGGTGTCCAACATCTCCTTCAGCTTCCGCGGCAATGAGCCGGTGCGCCGGGCCATGCACTCGGTCTTCCTCTATCACGCCATCAAGGCGGGGATGGATATGGGGATCGTCAACGCCGGCCAGCTCGACATCTATGACGAGATCGATCCCGAACTGCGCGATCTGGCCGAGGACGTGATCCTCAATCGCCGCGACGATTCCACCGAACGCCTTCTGCAGGCCGCCGACCGCTTCAAGGGTGATGGTACGGTTGCGAAGAAAGAGGACGCCGAATGGCGCTCGCGCCCCGTCGCCGAGCGGCTGAAGCATGCCCTCGTGAAGGGCATTGACGAGTTTGTGGTCGAGGACACTGAAGAAGCGCGCCAGCAGTTCGACCGCCCGCTGCACGTCATTGAAGGCCCGCTGATGGACGGGATGAACGTGGTTGGCGACCTGTTCGGCGAGGGCAAGATGTTCCTGCCCCAGGTGTTGAAATCCGCGGGCGTGATGAAGAAGGCCGTGGCCAATCTCATCCCCAACATGGAGGCCGAACGCGCCGCCAGCGGCGAGGAGAAGCAGTCGGCCGGGCGCGTGGTGATGGCCACGGTGAAGGGCGATGTCCACGATATCGGCAAGAATATTGTCGGCGTGGTGCTGCAGTGTAACGGCTATGACGTGATCGATCTGGGCGTGATGGTCCCGGCCGAAAAAATCCTGGAGACCGCGCGCAAGGAGAACGCTCATATCATCGGCCTGTCGGGCCTGATCACGCCATCACTGGACGAGAGGGTGCATGTGGCCGCCGAGATGGAGCGCCTGGGCCTGGACCTGCCGCTGATGATTGGCGGCGCCACCACCAGCCCGGCCCATACGGCGGTGAAGATCGAGCCCGCTTTCGGGCGCGCGCCTGTGGTCCATGTCCATGACGCCAGCCGGGCGGTGGGCGTGGTCTCGCGTCTGATGTCGCCTGAACAGCGCGCAACCTATTGGGAGGACCTCAAGGCCGCCCACGAAAAAACCCGCATCACCCGCGCCCGCACCCAGGCGAGCCGCGACCGGGTGCCGCTGAAAGATGCGCGCGCGAAAGCATTTGATGTGGATGCGAATGATTATACGCCTGCGACCCCGAAACAGCCCGGCCTGACCACGATTGATAATGTGCGTCTGAAGGACCTGGCGCCCTATATCGACTGGACCCCCTTCTTCATGGCCTGGGACATCAAGGGCGTGTACCCGAAAATCCTGGACGATCCGAGACGCGGCGAGGCGGCGCGCGCCCTGTTTGACGACGCGCAGGCCATGTTGAAAAAAATGATCGCTGAGGACTGGCTGCAGCCGCGCGGCGTGGTGGGTCTGTGGCCGGCCCGGCGCGACGGCGATGACGTCATCGTCTTCACCGATGAGACGCGCAAGACCGAGGCCGGGCGCTTCTATGGCCTGCGCCAGCAATTGCGCAAGGAAGGCGACAAGCCGCATTACAACATTTGCGACTTCATCAGCGCCACCAAGCCTGACTGGATTGGCGGCTTCGCCGTCACCGCCGGGTCAGCTGAAGGCGAGATCGCCGAGCGTTTCCGCAAGGCCAATGACGATTATTCGGAGATCCTGTTCAAGGCGCTGGCCGACCGCTTTGCCGAGGCCTTCGCCGAATACCTCCACGCCCGCGTGCGCCGCGAGATCTGGGGCTATGCGCCGGACGAGGCGCTGACCACCGAGGACATGATCGCCGAGGCCTATCAGGGCATCCGCCCGGCGCCGGGCTATCCCGCCCAGCCCGACCACACCGAGAAGGACGCGCTGTTCCGCCTGCTCGAAGCGCCGCAGCGCACCGGCATCGAGCTCACCGAAAGCCGGGCCATGAACCCGGCGGCCTCGGTGTCCGGCATGTATCTGGCCCATCCTGACAGCGTGTATTTCGCCGTCGGGCGCATCGCACTCGATCAGGTCCAGGACTATGCCAGGCGCAAGGGCTGGACGCTGGAAGAGGCGGAAAAGGCGCTGGCGCCGATCCTGGGCTATGACCCGGACGCGCCTGCGGCCAAAGCGGCGGAGTAGGGTTCTACTCCGGTTCGTCCCGACGGTGATCGCATTTGGACCGGGTTTGTCGGATTGAGGTGAATCCGGGCCTGTCTCTTCTCCCTCCCCCACCGGGGGA
>JAFIEB010000139.1 GCA_020832735.1 Oceanicaulis sp. | reverse complement strand
CGCGCGGCCCCCCCGGGCCGGGGGGGGCCACCCCCCCGCCCGCCCCGAGGCCCCATGACCGCTCAAAGCAACAGTTATGACTATGACGCCCTGATCGCCTGCGGGCGCGGGGAGCTCTTCGGGCCGGGCAACGCCCAGCTTCCCCTGCCGCCCATGCTGATGTTCGACCGCATCACGCGCATCGCGGCCGAAGGCGGCGAGCACGGCAGGGGCGAGGTGATCGCCGAGCTCGATGTGAAGCCGGACCTGTGGTTCTACGCCTGCCATTTCCAGGGCGACCCGGTGATGCCCGGCTGCCTGGGGCTGGACGCGATGTGGCAGCTCGTGGGATTTTACCTGGGCTGGACCGGCGCTCCGGGCCGCGGCCGGGCGCTGGGCGTGGGCGAGGTGAAATTCACCGGCCAGGTGCCGCCGAGCGTGAAGCAGGTGCGCTACATCATCGACCTGAAGCGCGTCATCAACCGCAAGCTCGTGCTGGGCATCGCGGACGGGCGCGTGGAGGCTGACGGCCAGTTGATCTATGTCGCGAAGGATTTGCGGGTCGGCCTGTTCAAACCTGAAGATCTCAATATCGGAGGCGCCCAATGAGACGCGTCGTCGTCACTGGAATAGGGATCGTGTCATCCATCGGCGACAACGCCGACGAGGTGGCCGCATCGCTGAAAGCCGGCCGTTGCGGCGTCGGCGCGGCGCCCGAATACGCCGAGCTGAATTTCAAATGCCAGGTGCATGCGCGCCCCAAGGCGAACCCGGCTGACCATGTCGACAAGCGCGCCTGGCGCTTCATGGGCGACGGGGCGGGCTGGGCCTTTATGGCCATGGAGCAGGCCATCGCCGATGCGGGCCTCAGCCCTGAAGAGGTGTCGCACGAGCGCACCGGCCTGATCATCGGCACGGGCGGCCCCAGCGTGGAGGCCATCGTGGCCGCCGCCGACATCACCCGCGACAAGGGCACGCGGCGCATCGGCCCGTTCGCCGTGCCCAAGGCGATGTGCTCGACCGGCTCGGCGACTTTGGCCACCCCGTTCAAGATCAAGGGGCTCAACTATTCCATCAGCTCGGCCTGCACCACCTCGCTGCATTGTATCGGCGCGGCGGCCGAACAGATTCAGTTCGGCAAGCAGGACGTGATGTTCGCCGGCGGCGGCGAGGAGCTGCACTGGGCGCTCTCCAACCTGTTCGACGCCATGGGCGCGATGAGTTCAGGCTATAACGATACGCCGCAGAAAGCCTCGCGCGCCTTTGACAAGGACCGCGACGGCTTCGTCATCGCCGGCGGGGCGGGCGTCGTGGTGCTCGAAGACTATGAGCGCGCCAAGGCGCGCGGCGCGGCGATCTGGGCTGAAGTGCTCGGCTACGGCGCCACGTCGGACGGCCATGACATGGTCCAGCCCTCGGGCGAGGGCGCGGCGCGCTGCATGCGCATGGCGCTCGATCAGGCCAAAGGCCGCTCGATCGACTACATCAACCCCCACGCCACCTCCACGCCGGTGGGCGACATCAAGGAGGCCGAAGCCCTGCGCGAGGTGTTCGGCAAGTCGATCCCCGCCCTGTCGGGCACCAAGTCCATGTCCGGCCACTCGCTGGGCGCGGCGGGCGTGCAGGAGGCGATCTACTGCCTCCTGATGATGAAGCACGGCTTCATCGCCCCCTCCATCAACGTGGACAATGTCGACCCGGAGCTCGCCGACCTGCCTATCGTGACCGAAACCCGCAAGGCGGAGCTCAGCACCATCCTGTCCAACTCCTTCGGCTTTGGCGGCACCAACGGCACGCTGATCATGGGACGGCCGGATTAGGGGCGGCGCGCTTTAGAGTTAGCGATCCGTCAAGGCCTGCACCCTAGCGTGGCTGGAGGCGTTGAAGGTCAGGGGACTCCATGCGGCTTGATTTCCGCGAAGTGCGCGTGCGTGCTGCCCGGTTCGCCGAGGACTGGGCCCATGCGCACTACGAGAAGGGCGAAACCCAGACCTTCTACAACGAGTTCTTCGAGATTTTCGGGGTGTCGCGCCGCCGCGTCGCCACTTATGAGCAGCGCGTCAAGCTGCTGGACAACCGGCACGGCTTTATCGATCTGTTCTGGCCCGGCGTGCTGCTGGTGGAGCAGAAAAGCGCCGGGCGCGATCTCGTCCGCGCGGCGGCGCAGGCGATGGAATACGCCGACGCGCTCAAGCCCGGACAATATCCGCGCTACATCCTCTTAAGCGATTTCCAGACCTTCGAGCTTCTTGATCTTGAAACGCGCGAGACCGCCGTTTTCCCGCTTCATGATCTGCCCGCCCATGTGGAGCGTTTCGGCTTCATCATGGGGGTGGAGAAACGCAGCTTCAAGGATCAAGACCCGGTCAACATTCTGGCCGCCGAACAGCTTGGAAAGCTTCACGACGCGCTGAAAGACAGCGGCTATGACGGCCATGATCTGGAACAGTTTCTGGTCCGGCTGCTGTTCTGCCTGTTCGCCGATTCCACCGGGATTTTCGAGCCGCGCGGCGTGTTCGAGGAAACGGTTGCCGACTTCACCCGTGAGGACGGCGCCGATACCGGCTCCTTCCTGATCCAGCTCTTCGAGATACTCAACAGGCCGGAGGATCAGCGCCAGAAGGCCCTTCCCGACTATTTCACGAAGTTTCCCTATATCAATGGCGAGCTGTTCGCCGAGCGCCTGCGCACCCCCGCCTTCGATGCGGCCATGCGCAAGCTCCTGATGGAGGCCTGCAGCTTCAATTGGGAGAAGATCAGCCCGGCCATTTTCGGCTCGCTCTTCCAGTCGGTGATGGACGGGGCCGAACGCCGTAAGGCGGGCGCCCACTACACCACCGAAAAGAACATCATGAAGGTGATCGGCCCGCTTTTCCTTGATGATCTGCGCGCCGAGTTCGAGCATCTCAAAGGCCTGAAGCGCGACCGGGAAAAGCGCCTGCGCGCGTTCCACGACAAGCTGGCGGGCCTGCACTTTCTCGACCCGGCCTGCGGGTGCGGCAATTTCCTTGTCATCGCCTACCGCGAGCTGCGCCAGCTGGAACTGGAGGTGCTGCTGGCATTGTCGGCGCGCGAGCGCGACGCACAAGGCCAGTTCCAGCGCAAGCTCGACATCACCGGCCTGTCGCGCGTGGACGTGGACCAGTTCGCCGGGATCGAACTCTTCGAGTTTCCCGCCCGCATCGCCGAGACCGCGATGTGGATGATGGACCACATCATGAATAATGCGCTCAGCCAGGCCTTCGGTCAGGTCTATGCGCGCATCCCGTTGACCAAATCGCCCGTCATCCACCATGGCGACGCGCTGGAGGCGGACTGGGCGGACGTTTTGGCGCCGGAGCAATGCGACTATGTGCTGGGCAATCCGCCATTTATTGGCGCCAAGTATCAAAGCGCCGCGCAGCGCCAGCAGGTGCGCGCCCTGGCCGGTCTGGGCGGGACGGGCGGCACGCTCGATTATGTCTGCGCCTGGTTCATCAAGGCGGGCGCCTATGTGAACGCCGGTGGCAAGCGCGCCCATATCGGCTTTGTGTCCACCAATTCCATCACGCAGGGCGAACAGGTGGCCCAGCTCTGGCCGATCCTGTTTGACAGGCACGCGCTGGAGATCAGCTTCGCCCACCGCACCTTCGCCTGGGGGTCTGATGCGCGCGGCAAGGCCCATGTCCACGTGGTGATCATCGGGCTGGCGCCGCGCGGGCGTGAACCGGCGGAGAAGCGCCTGTTCAGCTATGAGCACGTCAATGGCGAGCCAGTGGAATCGCGCCACGGCGCGCTCTCGCCCTATCTGTTTGACGCTGGCGGGCTGGCCGATCCGCACACGGTGGTGGAAGAGCGTTCATCGTCTCTTTCAGGCATGCCGAAAGTGATCATCGGCTCCAAGCCCATTGATGGCGGGCATTATATTTTCGATGAAGCCGAACGTGACGCCTTCCTGAGAGCCGAGCCCGCCGCCGCCCCTTTCATGCGCCCGTTCGTCGGGGCGGAAGAGTTCATCAATGGGCGCAAGCGCTGGATACTCTCCCTGCACGCGGCGTCTCCGTCAGAGTTGAAGGCCATGCCACAGGTCATGGAGCGGATTGCGCGGGTGCGCGACGTGCGGCTTGCTTCCAAGAGCCCGCCGACCCAGAAGCTCGCAGAGACGCCGACGCTCTACCATGTGAATATAATTCCGGAACGTCCGTTTCTGGTCCTGCCCAAAGTTAGCTCAGAGCGCCGCGAATATACGCCCATCGGGTGGCTGGAGCCGCCGATAGTTCCAAGCGATCTAGTTTTTGTGGTCGCCGACGCCCAACGCCATCACTTCGCCGTCCTGACCAGCGCCATGCACATGGCGTGGCTGCGTGAGGTGGGTGGCCGACTGGAGAGCCGATACCGCTACTCCATCGGCATCGTCTACAACACCTTCCCCTGGCCCGATCTCGACGGCAAAGCCAAAGCGAAGCTCGACGCGCTGGGGCAGGCGATACTGGATGCGCGGGCGAGCTTTCCAGACGCGACGCTGGCCGATCTCTATGATCCCGACACCATGCCGCCCGCCCTGCGCAAGGCCCATCGCGACAATGACCGCGCGGTGGACCGGCTCTATCGCAGCGCCGCCTTCGGGTCCGACCGCGAGCGGGTGGAGCATCTCTTCATGCTCTATGAAAAGCTCAAAAACCCCATTGTCGCGGCCACCAAGGACAAGCCGAAGCGCGCCCGCCGCCGTACGGCCAGGTAAGTCAAATTCCGCCCCTTTTCTGGCCGCAATGTCCGGTGCACCATGACGCTCTCAACGGGACAGGGAGCGGGATATGACACGTATTGTATGGACGGCGCTGGCGGGCGCTGCGGTGCTGGGGCTGGCGGCTGGGTGCGATGGGCCGGGCGGTGACGGCGCGCGCTACGCCGAGAGCGATCAGATGATGGTCTCCGGCTCGCGCAATGCAGCGGCGCCCTCTGCGCCGCCGCCGGCGATGATGGCCGAGTCCGCGCGCGGACGCGACGCCATGGCCGAGCCGGTTCCTGAAGCCGGGGCCGATGAGCCTGCGGCCTATCTTGCCTATCGCTATGATTATGTAGTGCGTCTGCCCGGCGCGGCGCTGGCCGATTTGCATGGCGCGCATGTGGCCGCGTGCGAGGCTGCGGGGCTGGGTCAGTGCCAGGTGGTTCACGCCTCGACACAGAATGCCGGAACGGAGAATGCGCGCGCAAACTTGCGCCTGCGCGCGGCGCCGGCCTGGATCGCGCGCTTCCGCGAGGGGCTGGCCGCCGAGCTTGAGGGCGCGGGCGGCACTGTGACGTCAGAGCAGACCGGCGTTGAAGACCTCACCACCCAGATCGTCGACGGCGAGGCGCGCCTGCGCGCCCGCATCGCCCTGCGCGACCGTCTGCAGACCATGCTGGAACAGCGCGAAGCGCGTCTTGAGGAGCTCATTCAGGTGGAGCGCGAGCTGGCGCGCGTCCAGGCCGATATCGAATCGCGCGAGAGCGTGATCGCGGCCCTGCGCCTGCGGGTCTCCATGTCGGAGCTGAGCGTGAATTATCACCCCCAGCTGACCCCGGCCTCGGCGTCGAATTTCGATCCCGTGCGCGACGCCATCGACTCGATGAGCCGCGTCTTCGCCGAATCTCTCGCCACGATGATCGGCTTCCTGGCCGGGCTCCTGCCCTGGCTGGTGCTGATCATTCCCGGCGCCTGGCTGATCCGGCGCTGGGTGCGCAAGGGGCTGGAGCGCCGCCGCGCCCGCAAGGCGGGGGAAGCGGGCTGAGGCAGGCTGAGGCTGGCTGAGCAAAAGGGCGCGCAGCCGGAGTTAGCTCCGCAGCCGCGCGCCCGCCTTCTCCGCCGCCGCGATGATGGCTTTGGAGGCCGCCTCGATCTCGGCGTCTGTCAGCGTCTTGTCGGACGGCTGCAGCGTCACCTCGACGGCCAGGCTCACATGACCCTCGGGCACGCCCTGACCGGCATAGCGGTCGAACAGGGCGGCGTCGGCGATCAGCGCCTTGTCCGCGCCGCGCACCGCGCGCAGCAGATCGCCCGCGGCCAGCGTGTCGGGGGCCAGGAAGGCGAAATCGCGCCGCACCGGCATCAGGTCTGACAGGGCCAGCGCCGGGCGGGCTTTGAGCGCCTTCTTGCGCGCCGCCGGAATGGCGTCGAGCGTGATCTCGAACGCCAGGATACGCCCTTCCACGTCGAGGGCCTTGAGGACGCGCGGGTGGATCTCGCCGAACTCGGCGATGATATTGCGGCCAAGGCGCAGGACGCCGGAACGGCCGGGATGCCACCACTCGCGCGCGTCCGCCGTGATCTGCAGATTGTCCACCGGCGCTTCGGCGGCGGCGAGCGCAGCCAGCACGTCGGCCTTGATGTCGAACACGTCCGGCGCCGCGCCGCCGCGCCAGTCGCGTGACGCGATGACCCGGCGCGCGGCGGCCACGACGGTGCGCTGACCATCGGGCTGGTCATTGAGATAGATCGGTCCGGCCTCGAAGAAGCGCGGATCAGCGAGGCCCCGGCGGGCATTGGATTCCAGCGCCGTGATGAGATGGATGAGCGCGCTTGGGCGCATCACGTCCAACTCCGAGCTGATCGGATTGGCCAGCTGCAAGCCCGGTCCGGCGCCCCCGAACAGATCGGCTTCCTCATGGTGGCAGAAGGACCAGGTGACCGCTTCCTGATAGCCGCGCTGGGCCACCGCCCGGCGCGCCGCACGCACGCGGTTCTGCAGAGGCGTGGCGGGCGCTTCAAGACGGCCTTCGGGACGGGTCAGGCGCGTCACGGGCAGGCGGTCATAGCCTTCAATGCGGGCGATTTCCTCGATCAGGTCGGCCGCCTCGCGGCAATCGCGCCGCCAGCTGGGCGGGGCGACCTGCCAAACCGGGCCGCGCGTGACCTTGAAGCCGAGCGCGGTGAGGATCTCCTCAAGGCGCGGCGCGGGCAGGTCGAGGCCGAGCAGCTTCTTCACCCGCGTGATGTCGAGCTCAATGGCAGGCAGGCGCTCGGGCGCCTTGCCCGCCACGCGCACTTCGCTGGGTTCGCCGCCGCCATATTCGAGGATCAGCGCGGTGGCGAGCTCCAGCCCGTCCATCACGCTTTCCGGGTCCACCCCGCGCTCGAACCGGTATTTGGCGTCGCTGTCGATGCCGGTCTCGCGCCCTGTGACGCGGGTGACAGCGGGATCAAACCAGGCGCTCTCGATGAACACGTCTTTGGTTTCGCCGGTGCAGCCTGAATGCTCGCCGCCTATCACGCCGCCAAGCCCCAGGCAGCGCTCATCATCGGCGATGACGCAGTGATGGGGCGCCGGGTCATATTCACGCCCGTCCAGCGCCTCGAACCGGTCGGCCTCGCCGGCGCCGCGCCGGGCGCGGATCACCTTGCCGATTTTCGCCAGATCATAGACGTGCAGCGGCCTTGCCCGGTCGTAGGAGACGAAATTGGTCACATCGACCAATAGATTGATCGGACGCAGGCCGATGGCGGTCAGCCAGCGCTGCAGCCAGTCGGGCGAGGGGCCGTTTTTGACGCCCTTGATCACCCGGCCCGCGAATACCGGGCAGGCCTCCGCCCAGTCGGTCTCGATGCTCACCGGGCAGGGGAAGAGCCCCGCCACGATCTCCACCGGCGCGTCCTTGAATGCGCCCGCGCCCGCGGCGGCCAGATCGCGCGCAATGCCGTGCACGCCCAGCCAGTCGGGGCGGTTGGGCGTGACTTCAAAATCAATCACCGGATCATTGAGGCCCAGCGCCTCGGCCGCCGGCGTGCCCACCGGCCAGTCGCCTTGAAGATCGGCGATGCCGTCATGGTCCTCGCCCGCTTCCAGCTCCTTGGTGGAGCACAGCATGCCGTGGCTTTCCACGCCGCGAATCTTGCGCGGCTTGGGGTCCAGCGCGAAATCGAGGCCGGGGATATAGGCGCCCAGCGGGGCGTAGATCGCCGTCATGCCCGCGCGCGCATTGTGGGCGCCGCACACGATCTGCTTTTCGCCGTCCTTCGTCTCCACCCGGCACACCCGCAGCTTGTCAGCGTCGGGATGGGGCTCCGCCGCGATCACGCGCGCGGTGGTGAAGGGGGCCAGGCGCGCCGCCGGGTCATCCACATGCTCGATTTCCAGCCCGGCCATGGTCATGGCGTCGGTCAGGGACGGGACGGAGAGATCGGTGTCCAGATGGCGTTTCAGCCAGGAGAGGGTGAATTTCATGGGTCCAGTGTCCTGAAACGCTTAGCTGAGGCCGGTGGCCAGATTGGCCTGCAGGAGCGGGCTGAAGCCGTAATGGGCCAGCCAGCGCGAATCCGGTTCGAAGAAGGGGCGCAAATCCGGCATGCCGTATTTCAGCATGGCCAGGCGATCCACCCCCATGCCGAAGGCGAAGCCCTGATACTCCTCGGGGTCCAGACCGCAGGCGCGGATGACATTGGGATGCACCATGCCGCAGCCCAGAATCTCCATCCATTTATCGCCGGAACCGATCTTCACCGCCTCGCCCACGCGCTCATAGCGCACATCCATCTCCGCGCTCGGCTCGGTGAAGGGGAAGTGGTGCGGGCGCAGGCGCGCCTCCACCTGGTCGGTCTCAAAGAAGGCGGCGAGGAAATCGATGAGGCAGCCCTTGAGGTGACCCATATGGGTCTCGCGGTCGATGACCAGGCCTTCCACCTGATGGAACATCGGGGTGTGGGTCTGGTCCCAGTCACACCGGTACACCCGGCCCGGCGCAATGATGCGGATCGGTGGCTTGTCGGTCATCAGGGTGCGTATCTGCACCGGCGAGGTATGTGTGCGCAGCAGTTTCGCCACGCCGCCCTCGTCTGCAGACATGAAAAATGTGTCGTGCATGTCGCGCGCCGGGTGGCCGGCGGGGAAGTTGAGGGCGGTGAAGTTATGGAAATCGTCCTCCACATCCGGCCCTTCAGCCACAGCAAAGCCCATATCGGCGAAGATCGCAGCCAGCTCCTCCATCACCTGCGCCACCGGGTGCAAGCTCCCCTGCGGCTCGCGACGGGCAGGCAGGGTCACATCCACCCGCTCGGACGCCAGCGCAGCGTTAAGCGCTTCGTCTTCAAGGGTTTGCTTGCGGGCATCAATAGCCGCGCCCAACCGGTCGCGCAGGCCGTTCAGCGCCGGGCCCATCACCTGACGCTCCTCCGGGCTCATGCCTCCCAGGGCGCGCATTTTCAGCGACACCTCGCCCTTCTTGCCCAAAGCGGCGACACGGATGTCGTCCAGCGCCTTGAGATCATTGGCGGCGGCGATGTCGGCGGTGAAGCGCGCTTCAAGCGCATCAAGTTCAGCTGTCTGGCTCATGGTCCCGGCGGTGTCCGTTTCAGGTCTGGCGCGGTGTCTAGCGTGTTTTCATCACGAGGGGCGCCCGGTTTGTGCGTCTGGCGGCGCTCAAACGCAAACGCCCGCCTGGCGGGGCCAGGCGGGCGCTGTACGATACGGTGTGAGAGCGTGAGCCCTTACGCCAGCGCCTGCTTGGCCTGCTCGGCCAGCGAGGTAAAGGCTTCGGGCTCCTGGATGGCGATGTCGGACAGCACCTTGCGGTCCAGCTCGATGCCGGCCTTGTTCAGGCCGTTCATGAAGCTGGCGTAGGTCAGGCCGTTCAGACGCGCCGCAGCGTTGATGCGCTGGATCCAGAGCGCGCGGAACACGCGCTTCTTGTTGCGGCGGTCACGATAGGCGTACTGGCCGGCCTTCTCGACGGCCTGCCGCGCGATGCGGATCGTGTTCTTGCGGCGGCCGTAATAGCCCTTCGCCTGATCGATTACTTTTTTTCTCCGGGCGTGACGGGCCGGACCGGTGGAAACGCGGGCCATGGGATGATCTCCTTGACGGCTCTATATCTGGTGGGTTCCGGACCGCTTAGCGGTCGTACGGAAAGTAGGAACGCTTGACGATCTTCGCGTCCGGCGCCGAGAGGGCGACGGTGCCGCGTTTTTGGCGGATCTGTTTCGGGGTCCGCTTGATCATGCCGTGGCGCTTGCCAGACTGAGCGGCCAGGACCTTGCCTGTGGCCGTGACCTTGAAGCGCTTTTTGGCGCCGCTTTTGGTCTTCATCTTCGACATTTTGCTCTCCTTGAGGTGCGCTCTGGCGCGAAGCGCTGAACGCGGTCTGCGGCCGCCCGGCATGTCGATGGGGCCGGGTAGGCCTGTTTTTACGAAGCGGCGGTTATACGCGCGCCGTCCCAAAACGCAAGGGGCGGCGCGCATCGGGAACGGTCACTCCAGCACCGTCTCCAGCCACGCCAGAATAGCCGCCGGCAGCTCGGGCGCCAGCGCCATGGCGCCAAACCGGTGCTCGCCGGGCGCCAGCCCCTCGCCGCGCAGGAAGAAATGGTCCTGATCCTCAAGGATCACCGCAGTGAACTCAGCCGCCTCATGGCGCGCGGCCTCCAGGCCCGGCCGGTTCAGGCCGGGGCGGGTCTGGCGGTCCAGCTCGCCCCAGACGGCGAGCACGGGCCTTTCGACCTGCGAGAAGGCCGGGACCGGATCATGGCTGAGAAACACCTGCATCTCGCGGCCCGCCATGCGTTCGGCGTATTGATCGAAACTGCCGTCCTCATAGACGCTGGCCGGCGCCTCCAGCGTCTCGAACAGGGTGCGCACGGCGGCGAACACGTCCTCGCGCGCGCCGGCGATGGACGCATCGGTAATGGCGCCCAGCGCTGCACGCACAGCGTCCAGGCGCGCCTCGCCCAGATGGGCGAACTGTCCCGACAGGAGGGCGTATTGCTGATCAACCCAGATTGTGCGCCCGTCCGCGCCCGGCGCGCCAACGAGCACCAGAAAGTCGGCCGCGTTGGTATCATCAGCCACGGCCTGCACGCCCAGGGACGCGCCTTCCGAGTGACCGTAGACGCCCGCAGGAACCGATGCGAATTCGGGACGGGCGCGCACATGGGCAAGGCTCGCCGCGACGTGCGGCACGCGTTCGAAGAAGCCTTCTGTGCGCGGCCCTGTGGACTCGCCGACACCCGCCTCGTCCACGCGTAATGTGGCGATCCCGCCCGCGGCCAGCGCCTCGGCCAGCTCGGCGAACATCGGCGCGCCGGAAATCACGCCGTCGCGCGTGTGCGGCCCTGATCCGGTGACCATCACCATGACGGCGCGCACAGGCGTATCCGGGCAGGTCAATGTACCCGCCAGAACGGTGTCCCCGCCTGCGGGGATGGCGACGTCCTGAGAGATGCAGGGCGCATTGGCTGGAGCGGGGGCGGCGGTGAGCGCGGCGATGGCCAACGCGGCGCCCGCCGCCAGAATGGCGTTCAGATGGGCCATGGGGAGGTTCCTTCTCATGTCAGCGCCGGGTCTGACGCCCGGCTGTCCTGAAGAGGAATGATGCGCGCCGGCCCCTGATCGGATGCAGTCAAAAGCAAAGGCGCGCCCGGGATGTCCCGGACGCGCCCTGCAGCCTTCGCCGTGCGAGGGGGCTTCAGTCCGCCCAGTCCGGCGTGATCTCGGAAAACAGCAGGCGCGCGGCCGCGCCGGCGCTGCCTTGCGAAAACGTGCCGACATAGATGTCATAGCGCCCGGAGAGAGCGCCCGGGATGATCAGGCCGGGATCGAGATTGCCCGCGCTGTCGTCATCGCAGATCCAGCTTCCGTCGGGCAGGTTGATCGACATGGTGGTGTCCACATCGCTATGGGCCCAGATGAACAGATCGCCGTCATCGCCGTCCCAGAACAGGTTTGCGGTCGGTTCGCGGGTGACATGGCCGGGACACCACAGATCCGGCCCCGTCACCCCGGCGTCTCTCGCCCTGAGCGGGCCGCCGGCCTCCACGTCCATCTCGTGCGGATCGGGCAGGAAGCCCGCCGCCAGCGTCGCCGCGCCAAACAGCGGCTCGGCGTTGATGTCCACCGTGTTGGCGATCGGGTCCGGGCCGCCGCCGATCTCGGAGATGAACAGCGTAGCCGGGGCGGTCTCGTCCCCGAACATGCCGGCATAGATGTCGTAGACGCCCGCCTCGGCGGCGTCGAAGCGCACCACGGGGTCGAACCCGATGGTGTCGTCATCGCAATACCAGGCGCCGTCGGGCGAGTTCACCGCCAAGGTGGTGTCGGCGTCCGAGGTCAGCGAGATGTAAAGCGGGCCGATCGGCTCGTCGAAGCGCAGCCGGAAGCTCGGCTCGCGCGTGGCGTTGCCTACGCACCAGCCATCGGCGACCACGCCGGCGCTGGTCGCCAGATCGATATTGACCGGGCCGCCGGCCGTCAGGTCCACCGACACCGGGTCAGGCAGGAAGCCGCCGCGCAGGCGCCGTTCGCCATGGAGGGGGCGGGCGGCCACGTCGAGGCGTTGGTCCACGCCGTCATAACCGATCTCGGAAATGACCAGTTCGGCCGGCTCGGCGCCGGCGTCACGGCTGAGCAAGCCGGTCCAGATCAGATAGCGCCCGCTTTCCGGCTCGCTGAACGCCACGCCGGGATCCAGCCCGATGCGGTCGTCATTGCAATGCATCGTCCCGTCCGGGGCGCGCACGGCCAGCGTGCCGTCGTTTTCAGCGCTCATATAGACATAGAGCGCGTGGCGTCCGGCGCGGTAGTCGAGCGCCAGAGCGGGTTCCTGGCTGGCGTATCCGGGACACGACCAGTCGAGCATGTCGAGCCGGCCCGGCCCGCCTGCGGTCACGTCCAGCCGGCGCGGATCATTGCGGAAGCCCGCGCGCAGGCTCAGGGTCTGCAAGGGCGCGGCGTCCGGCGAGGGCGCGGTGGTGTGAGGATTGTCGGTGATGAAGCGGTCAGGCGCCACGTGCACCATCGCGTCGGGATAACCCAGCCCGGACCCGTAGGTGCCGACCCAGATCTCGTAAAGGCCCGGTTCGGCCCCACGCAGCGCCACGCCTGCATGGGTGCCGCCCGCGCCGTCATCATCGCAAGTGACGGCGCCGTCAGGCGCGCGCACAGCCAGGGTGGCGTCCTCGTCGCTGGCCGCCGTGATGAACACGTCGCCTTGCGCGAGGACATCGAGCGTCAGGGTCGGCGCTTCGGTGATATAGCCCACGCAATCGGCCTGAAAACGCGATGCGTTGATGGCGCCGGCGGCGCGCACATGCGCGCTAACGGGCTCTGCGCCGGGTGTGTAGCTGATGGCGCCATGCCGGGGATCGCCGCCAAAGGGTTGGGCCATGGACGGCGCCGCCAGGCTCAGCGCGCACAGGGGCGCCAAGCTTAGAGACAGAATGAGTGTTGTGCAGGTGCGCATCGGCTCCCCCTTTGCAGCAGATTGCGTATGGCGTCAGGTGAATGCAAAGCGGCCCCGGATTTGGGTCCGGGGCCGCTTGCCTTCGCTACTGGCTGGAGACTTCCGAGATGTAGAGCCCGGCTGGCTGCAGCTGGCCGGGAGAATAGGTCCCGACCCAGATGTCGTACTGACCCGATTGCGGGTTGTTGAAACGGACCGAGGCGTTGAAGCCCCGGCCGCCGTCATCATCGCAATACCACGAGCCGTCAGGACCGTTGATCACCAGCGTGGTGTCGGCCTGGGCGTTGGTGGAGATGATCAGCGGCAGGGCGCCGGCGGAGAACTGCAGGCGCACGTCCGGCGCATCGGCGATGAAGCCGTCGCACTGCCTGGAGAAGTTGCTCGCGTTAATATTCCCGCCGGCCTGCAGGTTTGTGATGTGCGGATCGGGTGTGAAGCCGCCGGACAGGTGAACCGTGCCGTAGGCCGGGTTCAGCGAGAAATTCTGCGCTGCGGCCATGCCGGTCAGCGCCGTGGCGGCAAGCGCCGCCGAAACAAGAGTGCGAATCATTGAAATTATCCCAAAAGCCCCCTCATACGCCCGTCACCGGCCGGGGCAAGCAGCCGGCGGCGGCATGGCGGGCCGGACCCCTGTCGGGAGACCGGCCATACCTACAAGCTTTGCAGCGCGATCCTGTACCGGATGTGAACGGCGTTCAGGAACCCCCGCACCCGCGCCCGCAGTCGCTTTCGGCGTGCGCGGCGCGCGCCGGTCGGGCGACATATGGCCCGGATATTTAAAAGCATTACCAATACTTTACTATTGATCTGGCGATTCCGCCACTGGAATAATTTCAATCGGAACGCGCCCCGGCCTCCTCCAGCGCTTCGCGCAGCAGCTCCAGCTCCAGCCAGCGGTTTTCCTTGTCCGTTTTCTCTTCGCCCAGGCGGGCCAGGTCTGCGCTGGCGGCATGGAAGTGCGCCGGGTCACGGCTGAACAGGGCCGGATCGGCCAGCTCGGCCTCAAGCGTCTTGATGCGGGCGTCCAGCGCCTCGATCTCGCCGGGCAGAGTGTCGAGGGCGTGCTTGTCCTTGAAGGACAGCTTCGCGCGCGACTGGGGCTGTTTCCGGGTCTGAGGCTGGGGCTGGCTGCGGGTCCGCGGGGCGGACGGTTCGCCTTGCCGGGCGCTCACGCCGGACCCGCGCTGGGCGGTCATGTCGGAATAGCCCCCGGCATAGAGCCGCCACGCCCCGTCGGCCTCATAAGCCAGGGTGGCGGTGGCGGTGCGGTCGATGAAATCGCGGTCGTGGCTGACCAGGATCACCGTGCCGGCATAGTCGGCGATGAGCTCTTCGAGCAGGTCGAGCGTCTCCAGATCGAGATCATTGGTCGGCTCGTCCAGCACCAGCAGGTTGGAGGGCAGCGCCAGCGCGCGCGCCAGCATCAGCCGCGCCCGCTCACCGCCCGACAGCGCCCTGACCGGCGTGCGCGCCTGTTCGGGCTGGAACAGAAAATCCTTCATATAGGCCGCGACATGCTTGACCGAGCCGCCGACCTCGACGCGCTCCCCGCCGCCGGGCGCGATGGCTTCGGTCACGGTCCAGTCCGGCTTGAGGGCCGCGCGGCTCTGATCGAGCGCAGCGATGTCCAGATTGGCGCCCAGGCGCACCGTACCTGCATCGGGCGCCAGCTGGCCGGTCAGGAGCCGGATCAGCGTGGTCTTGCCCGCCCCGTTGGGGCCGATCAGGGCCAGCCGGTCCCCGCGCGCGATGCGCAGGGACAGATTGTCTGCGATCACGCGCTCGCCGAAGCGGTGGCTGAGGCCCTCGGCCTCGATCACCAGCTTGCCCGAGCGCTCCGCCTCGCTCAGCGCCATCGCGGCGGCGCCCTGCGGGCCGCGCCAGGCTTTGAGCTGGGCCTTCATGGACTGCAATTCGCCGACCCGGCGCATATTGCGGGTGCGCCGGGCGGTCACGCCATAGCGCATCCAGTGCTCCTCGCGCACGATCTGGCGGGCCAGCTTGTGGCGCTCGGCCTCCTCGGCGGCGAACACCGCATCGCGCCAGGCCTCGAACTCGGCGAAACCCTTGTCGAGCCGGCGCGTCACGCCCCGGTCGATCCACACGACGGCGCGCGTCAGCGTCTCCAGAAAGCGCCGGTCGTGACTGATCAGCACCAGCGCCCCGCGCCAGCCCTTGAGCTCGCTCTCCAGCCACTCAATGGCCGGCAGATCGAGATGGTTGGTCGGTTCATCCAGCAGCAGCACGTCGGGCTGGGGCGCCAGTGATCGCGCCAGCGCAGCCCGGCGCGCCTCGCCGCCCGACAGGCGCGCGGGCGCCGCCTCGGGGTCCAGGCCCAGATGTTCGCACAGATAATCGGCCCGGTAGGCGTCATCGCCCGGCGCCAGTCCGGCACGGACATAGGCGATGACGCTGTCATGACCGGCCAGGTCGGGCTCCTGGGGCAGATAGCGCACCGTGGCGCCTGGATGGGCGAAGCGCTCGCCGGAGTCCGGCTCGATCAGCCCGGCGGCGATTTTCAGGAAGGAGGATTTGCCCGAGCCGTTGCGTCCGACCAGGCCGATGCGCTCGCCAGGCCCGACAATCATGTCCGCCCCGGTCAGGAGCGGGGTCGCGCCAAAGGTCAGGCGGATGCCGGCAAGGGTGAGCAGGGGGGGAGCGGCCATAGCTCAGGTCTATGCAGCCCGGCGCCCGCCCCGGCAAGGGGCGCGCTACAGGCGCGCCTCGCGCCGGGCCATGCGGGCGCGCAATTCCTCGCGCGCGATGTGGAGCTGGAAGTCCTCGGCCGAATCCCAGTCTTCGGGCGGCTGGCGGATATCCTCGAACTCGAAGGGCGCCTCGCGCTCGCCGTTTTCATTGCTCAGCGCGTTGCGCAGGTCGGACTCGCCCGACAGGATGCGCGTCTCCGGCGTGATCTGGCGCGGTGCGGCCAGCACGTCGGGGATCACGCCCCAGCCCTGGATGGAGCGGCCGGCCGGGGTGTAATAGCGCGCCGTGGTCAGGCGCAGGGCGCCGTCGCGCCCGCCGCGCAGCGGCGCCACCGTCTGCATTGATCCCTTGCCGAAGCTGGGCAGGCCCACGACTGTCGCGCGCAAACGGTCCTGCAGCGCCCCCGCCACGATTTCAGAGGCGCTGGCCGAGCCGGCGTTGACCAGCACCACGATGGGCGCGCCCGCCAGCATGTCGCCGGCCTCGGCGTTATAGCGGCGCGTGTCGCGCGGATCGCGTCCGCGGGTGGAGACCACCTCGCCGCGGTCCAGGAACAGGCTGGCCACGCTCACCGACTGCTCCAGAAGCCCGCCCGGATTAGAGCGCAGGTCCAGGATCAGGCCCGGCAGCGAACCGCCTTCAGCATTGGCCAGATCGCGCAGCGCCGCCACGGTGCGTTCGGTGGTGTTCTCGTTGAAAGTGGTGATGCGCAGGTAAGGCAGGTCCTCGTCCATGCGGTAGATCACCGAGCGCACCTCCACGGCGGCGCGCACGACCGTCACCTCGAACGGCTCCATGCCGTCGCGGCCGATCATCAGCGTCACTGGCTCGCCCGCCGGGCCGCGAATGCGTTCGACCACCGCGTCCATGCCCGCGCCAACCATGTTCTCGCCGTCCACGGCCAGGATCACATCATTGGCCTCCAGCCCGGCCGCCTCGCCGGGCGTGCCGGCGATGGGCGAGACAATGGTCACCATCTCGTCGCGCCAGGTAACCTCGATGCCGATGCCGTGATATTCCCCGCGCGTGGTGCTCTGCATCTCCTGGAAGGCTTCCGGCGGCAGATAGCGCGAATGGGGGTCGAGCGAGGTGAGCATGCCGTTGATCGCCGCCTCGATCAGGGCGGCCTTGTCGGTTTCAACCACATAGTCGGACTCAACCCGGCTGAGCACGTCGCCGAACAGTTCAAGCTGGCGGAAGGTCTCGGCGCGTTCGCGGTCCGGGCTCTCTGCGGACATGCCCAGCGTCGCGGCCCCGATGCCGAACAGCACGGCGGAAGCGATGATCAGGAGGCGCATGGGTGTCATCCTCGTTCGGCGTTGTCAGGCAGGCGCGTCAGCCCCTGCGAAATTCGGGCCGCAGCCAAGGTTCGGGATCTACGGCGTCGTCCGTGCTGCGGCGGATCTCAAGATAGAGCATCGGCGCCGGATTGGCACGCTCGCTCATGAGTCCGACCGGTTCGCCCGTCAGAAGCGACTGTCCCTCCGATGCATAGATCAGCGCAAGCCCGCCTAACACAATCGTGTAGCCGTCAGGCGTATTGATCATCACCACGCCGTCAAAACCCTGGAACGGGCCGGCGTAGACGGTCATGCCGTCAAACGGCGCGGTGACCGCGGCGCGCGGCGCGGCCTCGAACCAGACCCCGTCACGGCGCACCCCGTCGGGACCGGGCTGTCCGGCGCGCACGGCGAGGCGTCCGTTGACCGGCGGACGCAGCGCGCCGCGTGCATCGGCCAGGCGCAGGGTCTCCGCCGGGCCGGGCAGCGGGCGGGCGTCGATCAGTCCGCCGCCTTCAGCCGGGCGCACGGCCTGTTCAGCTTCAGCCAGCAAGGCGCCCAGCGTCTCGTCATCGGGCGCATCCTCCAGGCCGGGCGCCAGGCGCGGAACCGGCGCAGCCTCGGCCTCGGGCGGGGGCGGGGGATCAAAGCGCGGCGCCAGGCGCGGTTCGGCGGCGGCGAAGCGGGGGATATCGGCCAGCAGAGCGCGCAGCGAGCCGGCCTCGCGGGCGATGCGCGCGGCGCGCGCCGACAGGTCGTCGGCTTCTGCGCGCAGGCGCCGTTCGGCGTCCCGGCGCCGGGCGATCAGCGTTTCCACCTCGGCGCGGGTTTCCGACAAGGCCTCGCGCGCGTCAGCCACCGCTTCGGACTGGGCTGACAGGCGGCGCTCCAGCGCCTCGATTTCAGCGAGCCGTGCGCGCACCGCGCTGGCGCGCGCTTCCAGCTGCGGGGCCAGCGCGGCCAGCAGTCCTGCCGCGCGCGCCGCCTCGGCGGCGTCGTCAGGGGTGACCGCCAGCGCGGGCGGATCGGCCATGGCGATGCGCTGCAAAGCGGCCAGCACGCGCGCCAGTCCGGCCCGGTCGGCGGCCAGGCGCTGGCGCAAATCCTCGCGTTCGGCTTCCAGCGCCTCCAGTTCGGTCACGGCGCGCGCGGCCTCGCTCTCGCGCGTGCGCACCTCCTCGCCGGCGGCGGCCAGGCGGCGCTGCAAAAGGGCGATCTCCGCCGCGGCGGCCTCGGCGGCCAGGCGGCGCGCCTCGGCCTCCTCGCGCAGGTTTTGAGCCTCGCTCTCCAGCGCCTCGGCCCGTTCGGGGTCGGGCGCAGCCTGGGCGAGGGTGAGAACGAGAGAGCAGATCAGCGCGGCGAACATCATCCCTCCCGGTGATAGGGCGATCCGGCGATCAGCGAGACAGCGCGGTAAAGCTGTTCGGCCAGCATGACGCGAACCAGCCTGTGAGGCCAGGTCGCCGCGCCGTAGCTGATCAGGCGCGCGCCGGCGGGCAGCGCGCTGCGCTCATGGCCGTCCGCGCCGCCAATCAGGAACGCCGCGCTGCGCACGCCCTCGTCGCGGGCGCGCCCCAGCAGGCGCGAGAAGTCCAGTGATGAAAGCGCACGGCCGGTCTCGTCCAGCGCCAGCACCAGCGCGCCGGGCTCCAGCCCGTCCAGCAGGGCGGCGGTCTCGGCCGGGCGGTCTTTAAGCGTGCGCGGATCGCTTTCGCGTTCGGTGAAGGGGCCCAGGCCATGAGCCCGGCCCATAGCCGTCGCGCGGGAGAGATATTCGTCAACCAGCGTGCGTTCGGGGCCGGCTTTAAGCCGTCCCACAGCCCGGATTTCCGCACGCATGGCTCTGCTCCGAGTCTGGACGCCGTGCGATCAGGCCACGCCGCCCGCGGCCGACCACATCTTCTCCAGATCGTAGAAAACGCGCACTTCGGGACGGAAGACATGGACGATCACGTCGCCCGCATCGATCAGCACCCAGTCGGCGGTCTTCAGTCCTTCCGCGCGCACGCCGTCCACGCCCGCCTCTTTCAGCTTGCGCAGGAGATGATCTGAAATCGCGCCCACATGCCGGTTGGACCGGCCAGAGGCGATGATCATGACGTCGGTGACGGAGGATTTTCCCTGAAGATCGATGGCGACAATGTCTTCGGCCTTGTCGTCTTCAAGGGCGGATATGACCAGCGCTTCCAGCGCCCGGTGTCCGTGCGCGCTGGCGGCGGTCTCGCCGTCCGGCGCGCGGTGTTGCAGGTCGGTGGACAGTATCCTCGCTCCTTCATGTGGTCCGGACCAGCCCGGACGCAGACTCAACTTATCACGCTTCGCCCGCCCGTTCGAGCCAGTGTATGGAAAACGCGCCATCGGGCGCCGTGAAGGCGTGTTTCGGCGCCAGCCCGGCCGATTTTGACAGATCGCGGAAGGTGTCCAGCG
The DNA here is from genome assembly GCA_020832735.1 of Oceanicaulis sp. Taxonomy (GTDB): domain Bacteria; phylum Pseudomonadota; class Alphaproteobacteria; order Caulobacterales; family Maricaulaceae; genus Oceanicaulis. The sequence goes on along the minus strand of JAFIEB010000139.1, from coordinate 1,129 downwards.
TGAATTTGTGCGAATTCTCAGTGTGGATGGTTTCGTGCTCGCGCAGCTGAAAGGCGCGCCCGGACACGGTGAAGCGCTGGTCGCGCACCGCGCTCAGATACATCTCCATGCGTGAGCGGTACGGGTTCCAGAACGCCTTGTAGCGCAAGCCTTCAGGATCCAGCGTGCCGTCCAGCTCGGTATTGATCCGGCGCACCAGATTGAAATTGAAATCCGCCGTGGCGCCGTCCGCATCGTCATAGGCCGCTTCCAGCACGCGCGCATCCTTGCGCAGATCCGCCCCGATCAGCAGCCCATCGCCTGGCCGCAGCCAGTCGCGGAAGGTTTGCAGCAGGGCGCGCGCATCGATCAGCTCGAAATTGCCGATGGTGGAGCCGGGAAAGAAGACGACGCGCCGGCCCGGCGGCAGGGGCAGAGCGTCCAGATCGATCGGCCGGGTGAAGTCATGGCACACCGCGCCGATAATCATGTCCTGATGATCGCTGGCGATGTCGGCGCAGGCCGCCTTCACGTGATCGCCGGAAATGTCCATGCCGACATAGGCGGCGGGCGCCTCCAGCGCGTCGATCAGCTTGCGCACCTTGACGCCGGAGCCCGCGCCGGGCTCCAGAACCACCGCGCCGGAACCGGCCAGCGCGCGCAGCTCCGGCCCGATCCGGTCGAGCAGGGTGAGCTCGGTGCGGGTGAGGTAATATTCCGGCGCGCGCGTGATGCGGTCAAAGATGCGCGAGCCTTCCGCATCATAGAAGTATTTGGGCGGGATCGCCTTTTGCGGCTTGGCCAGGCCCTCCAGCACATCGGTGCGGAAATCGCCTGCAGGCGGGCGCAGATCCTTGAAGAAAGCCAGGGCCGGCGCGCCGGCGGATCGGGGGGTCACGGTCATGGCGTCAGGCGTGTGGCTGCGGCTCAGCCGCGCATGAGGCGCGACGCATGGGGGTGTAACGGCTCGCTGAGATAAGTCCAGCCGGGGGCGCCTCTGCTCACCACAGCGTGCGCGCGGGTTTCCGGCGCGCGCACGCCAGCCACGGCGCGCGCCGCGGGGCTGAAGCGCGGGGCGGGGCCGTCTTTATGCCGGGCGATCACGGCCAGGGGGACGCGCGCGATGATCTCGCGCCAGGCCTTCCATCGG
>JAFIEB010000131.1 GCA_020832735.1 Oceanicaulis sp. | reverse complement strand
GCCGCCTTCCAGCCTGTTGGGAACAGCTCGGTGAGTTTCGCTGCCGGCGAGGCGGTTCCTCTGGGCGCGCTTTTGCAGGCGCCGACAGGGCCGTATGGCGACTGGCTGTGGCGCAGCGGTCTGGTGGAGGGCGCGGTGCTGCGCGACAAGTTCCGCCGCCCGTTCCGCTTTGATGCGGCGCGCCCGGACACGGCGTCCAGCGCCAGCGCGATGGACGCGATGGAGAGCGCGGCGGCGGCCAGCCTGGCGCGCACCGGCGTGACGCGCGCCGGCCCTGCGCAGGTGATGATGCGCCTGACGCCGGACCGGCCCCATGCGCTGCGCAACCTGCCCGAGGAGCTCTATCAGACCCAGCCCGATCTCTCCTTCGCCTTCCGTCAGGGGGGCTTGAGCCTGCAGGCGGGCCGGGGCTTCGCGGCGCCGTCTCCGGCGGGCGGAGCGGGGGTGTCGGTCCTGTCGGAGACCCAGTTCTCCGGCGCGGTGGCGCGCCTGACCGGCCAGCGCGACTGGGCGGCGATCAGCTATGACGCCCCGGCCATGGGCGGTTCGCTGGGCTTGCATGTGCGCGCTTCAGGCGGGGACGCTTCGGCCTTCCAGGCTGCGGCGGTGACGTTCACGCGCGAGGGTCAGACGCTGGGGTTCGAGACCGGCTCGGGGCGGGAGAACCATCGCGCGCTGGGCGGGTTCCTGGCGGCGCGCTTCGGCGAGGAGGACGGGTCTGATACGCGCTTTGTGGCGGGCCTGTGGTCTGGGGCGCTGCCGTTTGGCTGGCGCGGCGCGGCGCGTGTGGAGCATGTGACGGGCGAGATCGCTCTGCCGCTGGCGCTGCAGCGCGAGCAGGCGCTCAGCGCCAGCGCCTGGAGCCTGGGCGCGGACCGGGCGCTGGCGGGCGGCCGGTTCGGTCTGACGCTGGCCCAGCCGCTGCGCGTGGAGCGCGGGGGCGTGTCGGCGCTGGTGCCGGTGCTGGTGGATGAGGACGATGCGGCGATGTTCGAGCGCCGGTATGCCAGCCTGGCCCCGTCAGGGCGCGAGATCTCCATGGAGGCCGCCTGGCGGGTGCAGCTCAGCGATGCGGCCACCGCCAGCATCGCTGCGCGCTTCACACACGAGCCCGGCCATATCGCCGGCGCCCGCCCCGAAGGCCTCCTGTGGGCCGGTGTCAGGACACGGTTTTGAACAAGAGAGCCGGCCCGCCCCTGACCCTGGAAGAGCGTATCAAACGAACGCTCGTTCCAGCGCGCCTGGAGCTCAGGCGCATTGTGGCGCGCGAGTTGCGCAAGGGAGAGCACGGGCTGCGGCTGTTGCCCGAACTGGCCGACCCTGAGCGTCTGGCCATTGATATCGGCGCCAATCGGGGCATCTGGGCCCATGAGATGGCGCGGCTCTGCCCGGCGGTCTGGGCGTTCGAGCCCAATCCCAAACTGTTCGATTTCCTGCAGCGCGCCGCCAGTGATCGCGTGGTCTGCCGCGATATCGCCCTGTCGGACGCCGAGGGCGAGGCCGAGCTGATGATCCCCGGCGCGGACGGGCGCTATTCCAATCAGGGCGCATCGCTCAATCCCGGCAAGATCGGTGATCAGGCGCATATGAGCGTGGGGGTGCGTGCGGCGCCGCTGGATGCGCTCGATCCGCCTCCGGCCGGCTTTATCAAGATTGATGTAGAGGGCCATGAACGCGCCGTGCTGGAAGGCGCGCGCGGCGTGATCGCGCGCGACCGGCCGGTGATGATCATCGAGATCGAGGAGCGCCATACAGGCGAGGATCTCGACGAGGCGCTGGATTTCGTGGAATCCCTTGGTTACGCCACCCAGGCGATCCGGGGCCGTGAGGTGATCGCGCGCGGCGCTATGGACGTACAACGCGATCATCGTGATCGGGCGGGGAAGCCGGGCTATGTCAATAATTTCATCTTCCAGCCGGCGCCCTGAGCGCTTGCGCCTGACCCGGCGCGCCGTGATGGCGTCCTCACTGGCGCTGGCCGGGGCGGCGTGCGGACCGCGCGCCGGGGACGAGACCGACCTGTTGCGCGTGGCGATCGATTCCGAACCCGACAGCCTTGACCCGATCAAGGGCCAGTTCGCGTCTGCAGCCCTTATGTACAAGCAGCTGCACGCCCCGCTGACCGAGTACTCCCCCTCCGGCGGCCTGGCGCCGGGGCTTGCGCAATCCTGGCGCAGCCCGGATGCGCGCACCTGGACCTTCAAGCTGACGTCAGGCCTCACATGGTCGGACGGCGCCCCGATCACGTCTGACGACGTGGTCTGGACCGCCCGCCGGGCGGTGGACCCGCGCACCGGCTTTGCCGATCTGGGCGATTTCTTTGCGGTGACGGGCGCGCGCGAGGCGCTGCTGGGTCAGATCCCGCCCGAGGAGATCGGGGTCAGCGCGCCGGACGACCGGACCGTGGTGTTCGAGCTGGACCGGCCGGTCAGCTTGTTCCCGGTGCTGATGCGCGAATTCTACCCCTTGCCGCGTCATGCGGTGGAAGCCCGGCCCGATGACTGGGCGCGTGCGCGCCACTGGGTCGGAGCCGGGCCGTATCTGCTCGCCGAACAGGGCGCGCTGAGCTACCGGCTGGAGAAGAACCCGCATTTCGCCGGAGCGGCGGGCGTGCGCATCCAATCCATCCGGGTTGATGTGATTGATGACGCGGCGGCGCGCGCGCGCCGGTTCCGGGCTGGCGATTACGATCTGGCCGACCGGCCGCCGGGCGATCAGATCGGGCTGTTGCGCGAGCGGGTCGGCGCCCAGCTGCGCAGCTTCCCCGCCCCGATCCTGACCTATATCAAGGTCAATTGCGCCAGCCCGCGCCTGCGCGATTCGCGCGTGCGCCGGGCGCTGAGCCTGGCGATCGACCGGGCGCATATCAACACCCACTTCTTCCATAGCGAGGCCCGCCCGGCGGCGCTGGTCATCCCTGATCCCGAAGCCCCGGCGCCGGAGCAGGATGCTGACGCGGCGCGCGCCTTGCTGACCGAGGCCGGGCACGGGCCGGACAACCGGCTGCGCGTCACCCTGCGCGCCAGCGCGGGCGACCGGGACCGGGTGGCGCTGGCCATTATCGACGACTGGCGCCGGGCCGGGGTGGAGGCCGAGCTGCTGGCCACCTATCCGCTCGATCTTTACGCCGCGGTGGATGGCGGGGATTACGATCTGGCGCTGGCGCGCTTTGACCGCGGGCTGAAATCCGATCCGGACTTCATGCTCCAGCCCTTCGCCCGCGAAGGCTTCGCCGACAACACCAACTGGGAGGGCGGGCGCCGGCCCGAGTTTGACCGGTTGATGACCGAGGCGCGCGGCGAGCTGGACCGCGCCCGCCGGGCCGAGCTGCACCGCGAGGCGGAAGCCGAGCTCCTCGCCGACATGCCCAACATCCCCCTCCTGCACGAGCGCGCCTGGTGGCTGGTCTCGCCGCGCGTGCGCGCCAGCGACGACATCCCGCCCCATCTGTGGCGCGATCTGCGGCTGGGGTGAGGGCGATGGCGCGCGGAGCACAGGCGCGCCGCGCGGCGCTGGCCCGCTGGCGCCGGGACATGGACGCGCTGGGGCTGGATGATCGCGGCGGTGCAGCCGGGCGCGCCCTGATCGCCCGTCACGACAAGCCGTGGCGGCGTTATCACGCTCTGGGACATCTCGATTTCCTGTCCGGCGAAATCGAGCGCCACCACGCCCTGATCGCCGAGCCTGCCCGGCTGGTGCTGGCGGCGTGGTTTCACGATGCGATTTATAATTCACTGCGCAAGGATAATGAGGCGCGCAGCGCCGGTCTGGCGGCCAGGGTCCTGCCGGGCCTCGGGGCCTCGGAACAGCTGACCGCGCGGGTGTGCGCGCTCATTCACGCCACCGCCGATCACGCATCGGGCGGGGCGGACGCCGATGACGCCCTGTTTCTGGATATGGATTGCGCGATTCTGGGGGCGCCGCCTGCGGTCTATGACCGTTATGCGCGCCAGATCCGCTTCGAATACGGCTGGGCGCCGTCCGGCCTCTACCGGCGGGGCCGCCGCGCCTTCCTCACCGACCAGCTGGCGCGCCCGCGCCTGTTCCATACCGATGAGTATGAAGGCGAGTTCGGTGAGCAGGCCCGCGCCAATCTCGCCCGGGAGCTGGAGGGCCTGTAAACCGGCTCTCGCCAACCGGCCCGGCAGGCGTTAGACACGGATTTCAGCGACTGAACCCGCGCCGCTAACCCCTCCCGGGACAATCCCGGGAGCCGGGCCTCGCGCGCGTCTGACAGACAAAGGCCCCGCCCCCATGCCCAGACGCACCGACATCCAGTCCATTCTGATCATCGGCGCCGGTCCCATCGTGATTGGTCAGGCCTGCGAGTTCGACTATTCGGGCGTGCAGGCGGTCAAGGCGCTGAAAGAAGAAGGCTACCGGGTCATTCTGGTGAACTCCAACCCGGCCACGATCATGACCGATCCGGGGCTGGCGGACGCCACCTATATCGAGCCGATTACGCCGGAAATGGTCGCCAAGGTGATCGAGAAGGAGCGCCCGGACGCCCTCCTTCCCACCATGGGCGGGCAGACCGCGCTCAATTGCGCGCTGGAGCTGGACCGGCGCGGCGTGCTGGAGCTGTTCGGGGTGGAGATGATCGGCGCGCGCGCTGATGTCATCGACAAGGCGGAAAACCGCGAGCGCTTCCGCAACGCCATGGATTCCATTGGCCTCGAAAGCCCCAAATCGCGCACCGCCCATACGCTGGCCGAAGCTGAAGTCGTGCTGGAGGAGCTGGGACTGCCGGCGGTGATCCGGCCCTCCTTCACCATGGGCGGTACGGGCGGCGGCATCGCCTACAATATCGAGGAATTCCGCGAGATCGTGGCGTCAGGCCTCTACAACTCCCCGGTCACCGAAGTGCTGATCGAGGAGAGCGTGGTCGGCTGGAAGGAATACGAGATGGAGGTGGTCCGCGACCGCGCGGACAATTGCATCATCGTGTGCTCCATCGAGAATATCGATCCCATGGGCGTGCATACCGGCGATTCCATCACCGTGGCGCCCGCGCTCACCCTCACCGACAAGGAATACCAGCGCATGCGCTCGGCCTCGATCGCGGTCCTGCGCGAAATTGGCGTGGAGACCGGCGGCTCCAACGTGCAGTTTGCGGTCAATCCCGCCGACGGGCGCATGGTGGTCATCGAGATGAACCCGCGCGTGTCGCGCTCCTCGGCGCTGGCGTCAAAGGCGACCGGATTTCCCATCGCGCGCGTCGCCGCCAAGCTGGCGGTGGGCTATACGCTGGACGAGATCGACAACGACATCACCGGCGGCGCCACCCCGGCCAGCTTCGAGCCGGCCATTGACTATGTGGTCACCAAGATCCCGCGCTTCGCGTTCGAGAAATATCCCGGCGCCAAGGCGACCCTGACCACCTCGATGAAGTCGGTGGGCGAGGCCATGGCTATCGGGCGCACCTTCCAGGAAAGCATGCAGAAGGCCTTGCGCAGCCTGGAGACCGGGCTGTCGGGCTTTGACGAGATCGAGATCACCGGCCTGGACAGCGCCGAGGATAGCGCCGCGCGCCGCCAGGCGGTGCTGGCCGCCCTGTCCCAGCCGACCCCGGACCGTCTGCGCGTCATCGCCCAGGCCTTCCGCGAGGGGCTGAGCGTGGACGCGGTGCAAGCTGGGTGCGCCTACGAGCCCTGGTTCCTGCGCCAGATCGAGGAGATCGTGGCGGCTGAAGAGGATGTGCGCATGCTGGGCCTGCCCGGCGATGCGGCGGGGATGCGCCGTCTCAAAGCCATGGGCTTTGCCGATGCGCGCCTGGCCGCAATCACCGGAACCACCGAAGCCGAGGTCACGGCTGCGCGGCGCGCGCTGGGCGTGCGCCCGGTCTACAAGCGGGTGGATACCTGCGCGGCGGAGTTCGCGGCGGTGACGCCCTATATGTACTCCACCTACGAGACCGGCGGGGCGTGCGAGAGCGAGCCCACGGGCCGCAAGAAGGCGGTGATTCTGGGCGGCGGGCCGAACCGGATCGGCCAGGGCATCGAATTTGACTATTGCTGCTGCCATGCGGCCTACGCGTTCGCCGACATGGACATCGAGTCCATCATGGTCAACTGCAATCCCGAAACCGTCTCCACCGATTACGACACCGCCGACCGGCTGTATTTCGAGCCGCTGACCGCCGAGGACGTGATCGAGCTGATCGAGACCGAGCGCGCGCGTGGCGAGCTGATCGGCGTGGTGGTGCAGTTTGGCGGCCAGACCCCGCTGAAACTCTCCGCCGATCTTGAAGCCGCCGGCATACCGATCCTGGGCACCAGCCCGGACGCCATCGATCTGGCCGAAGACCGCGAGCGCTTCAAGGCGCTCTTGGACGAGCTGGGCCTGAAACAGCCGCCCAATGTCATCGCCCGTTCGGTGGAGGAGGCGACCGTCGCCGCGCGCACGCTGGGCTTCCCGCTGGTGCTGCGCCCCTCCCACGTGCTGGGCGGGCGCGGCATGGAGATTGTGCGCGAGACCGAAAGCTTCGAGCGCTATATCCGCGAGGCCGTGCATGTGTCGGGCAAATCGCCCCTCTTGCTCGACCGCTATCTCTCCGACGCCTCGGAGGTGGATGTGGACGCGGTGTGCGACGGCGACAATGTCTGGGTCGCGGGCGTGATGGAGCATATCGAGGAGGCCGGCGTGCATTCGGGCGACAGCGCCTGCGCCCTGCCGCCCTATTCGCTCTCGCCGGACATCGTGGACGAGCTCAAGCGCCAGACCGAGGCCCTGGCCCGCGCCATCAAGGTGAAGGGGCTGATGAATGTGCAGTTCGCCGTCAAGGACGGCGAGGTCTACCTGCTCGAAGTCAATCCGCGCGCCAGCCGCACCGTGCCCTTCGTGGCCAAAGCGATCGGCGCGCCGGTGGCGCGCATCGCCGCCCAGGTCATGGCCGGGCGCATGCTGGACGCGTTCGACCTGCCCCGGGGCGATCCCGAACATGTGTCGGTGAAAGAGGCGGTGATGCCGTTCGCCCGCTTCCCCGGCGTCGACCCGGTGCTGGGCCCTGAAATGCGCTCCACCGGCGAGGTGATGGGCATTGATGCGCGCTTTGAATCGGCCTTCGCCAAGGCCCAGCTGGGCGCCGGGGTGAAGCTGCCGCGTTCGGGCGGGGTGTTCGTTTCGCTGAAAGATTCCGACAAGGCGGCCATGATCGAACCGTGCCGCAAACTCACCGAGCTGGGCTTCAGCCTGATGGCCACGGGCGGCACGGCGAAGGCGCTGGAACAGGCCGGCGTGGCGGTGCGCCGGGTCAACAAGGTGTTCGAGGGCCGCCCCCATATCGTGGACGCGATCAAGAACGGCGAAGTGCAGCTCGCCTTCAACACCACCGAGGGTCAGCGCTCGCTGATAGACAGCTATTCCATCCGGCGCACGGCCCTGGAAATGCGCGTGCCGTGCTACACCACCGCTTCGGCGGCGCGAGCCGCAGTGAAGTCTATCGCGGTGATTGATGCCGGCCAGCTTGAACCGCGCTCGTTGCAATCCTATTCTAGGTAATCGTCTTGAGGCCTGCCCTTAGCCGGGCAGGCTTTGATTTGCAGGCGTTCAATACGCGAAACGGGACATCCATGCAGAAGATCCCCATGACCGCCGAGGGCCACCGGGCGCTCGACGAAGAGCTCCGGCACCTCAAAACCGTGGAGCGCCCTGCCGTGATCCAGGCGATCTCGGAAGCGCGCGATCACGGTGATCTGTCGGAAAACGCCGAATACCACGCCGCCAAGGACCGGCAGGGCTGGATCGAGGGCCGGGTGCAGGAGCTTGAGGACAAGCTGGCGCGCGCCCAGGTGATCGACACCACCAAGCTGTCGGGCGACACCGTCATGTTCGGCGCCACCGTCACCGTGGTGGACGAGGACACCGACGCGGAGGCGACCTACAAGATCGTCGGCGATGACGAGGCGGACGTGAAGTCGGGCAAGATCTCGATCTCCTCGCCCATTGCGCGCGCCCTGATCAACAAGGAAACCGGCGATGTGGTCGAGGTCACCGCGCCTGGCGGCGTGAAGAGCTACGAGATCCTGAAGGTGGAGTGGAAGTAGCTGACCCGCCGCGCCCTGTTATTGACGCCCCTCATACAATAGACTGGCCCCGGATTTGCGGTTGCGTGCCGCCTTCAGCGCTGCGGGACCGCCCTGTTTGATGAAGGGGGGGCGAGATGAACAGGCGTCAATGGCTTCAGGGCGCTGCAGCGGTCACGGCGCTGGCGGCTGCGCCCGGCGCGGCGTCAGGACGGGGCGGGCCGCGCCGCCGCGTGGTGGTGCTGGGCGCAGGCCTGGCCGGGCTGGCGGCGGCCTGGGAGCTTCATCAAGCGGGCCATGATGTGACGGTAGTGGAGGCGCGCACCCGCCCGGGCGGGCGCGTGCGGACCTTGCGCGGCGGGTTCGCGACGGGCCTCAGCGCCGAGGCCGGCGCCATGTTCTTCACGCCGTCGGCGCGCCATGTGACAGGCTATGCGGACGCCTTCGGCCTTGCGTACGAATCCCTGTTCGCCCCGGCCCTGCCGTATGCGCGCGGCGATGCGCTGTATCATCTGCAGGGCCGCCGTTTGCGCGCAGGCCCCGGGGCGCAGCCTGACTGGCCCTATGAACTCACCCACGAGGAGCAGGCGCTGGGCCCGTTCGGCCTTCTGCAAACCTATCTGATGCCGGTGCTTGAGGGCGTGGACGCGTCTACGCCCATGAGCGTGCTGGCCGAGCGCACGCTGGCCCATGACGATGTCACATTGCTGGAGCTGGCCGCCAGCCGGGGCGCATCGCCGGGCGCGCTTGAACTGATCCGCAACGGGTTCTGGTTCGGCGCGCGCAGCGAGCACGCGTCTGCGGCCTCGTCCCTGGCCGCCGATGTGGCGGCGTTCGCCGGCGGTCAGCCGCCGCTGGCCTTCACCGGCGGCACGGACGTATTGGCGCGCGCCTTTTCTGACCGTCTCGGCGCGCGCATCCGCTATGGCGCGCAGGTGGTGCGCATCGCCCAGTACGAAGGCGGCGTCACGGTGACGGTCAATACCGGGGACGGACAGGACCACATCCCGGCGGACCGCGCGGTGTGCACCCTGCCATTCTCTGTCCTGCGCGATATTGAAACCGATCCCGCGCTTTCGCCGTCCAAGCAGGCGGTGGTGTCCGGCCTGGAATACATGTCGGTCACGCGCGTCTTCCTGCAGATGCGCGAGCGCTTCTGGGAGGCGGAGGGCGTGTCGGGTTCGGCCAGCACCGACCGCGCCGTGGGCGAGGTGCAGCACCATCCCATCCTTCAGATGGAGACGACCGGCGTGCGCGGCATACTCGAAGCCCATGTGCGCTGGACCGGCGATCCGCCGCCGCTGGAAGCCATGGGCGAGGCGGAGCGCATCGACCATATGCTTGACGAGATGGAGGCCGTACATCCCGGCGCCCGCGCCCATTTCGAGACCGGGCGCTCCAAGAGCTGGCAGGACGACCCGTTCTCGCGCGGCGCCTTCTGCAATTACCGCCCCGGCGAGGTGACGCGCTGGCTGCCCGAAGCCGCGCGCGCCGAGGGCCGCATCCATTTCGCCGGCGAGCACACCTCGGTGCTCAACACGACTATGGAAGGCGCCCTGGAATCCGGCGTGCGCGCGGCCCGTGAGATTGACGCCGCGCCGTGATATGGCGGTTCCGGCGCGGCGCCGGGCGCCGCCAGCTGGAGGCAGGTTGCGATGACCAGTGTCTGGGCGCTCACCACGGGCGAAGCGGGCATGCGCACGCAGGCGCGCGGCCTGGCCGCCCGGGTCAGCGGCGCATATGAGGAAAAGTTGTTTCCCCTGCCCGCGCCCTGGTCCTGGCTGCCCGGCCATCTGGCGCCGTTTGCGCTGATGCGCGCGGCGCCGCACGGCCTGGTCCCGCCCTGGCCTGATCTGCTGATCACCTGCGGGCGGCGCTCGGTGGCGGCGGCCCTGGCGATACGGCGCGCCTCCAAGGGGCGCACCCGGCTGGTGCATATCCAGAATCCGCAAGCGCCGGTCCATCTGTTCGATCTGGTCATCCCCATGATTCATGACCGGCTGGAGGGACCCAACGTCTTGCCGGTGGCCACGGCCATGCACCCGTTCACTCCGGAGGCGCTGGCGGCGGCCCGCGCCGAATGGGCCGGTGCGCTCAAGCCGGACGCCCGCCCGCTGCTGGGCGTGATGATTGGCGGTCCCACCGGGCGCATGGAGATGACAGAGGATGTGGTGGACGGCGTGCTGGCGGCGATCGCCGCGTTCCGCACGCAGACCGATGGCCGCGTCCAGATCACGCCGTCGCGGCGCACGCCCGAGCAGGTGCGCGCGCGCCTGGGCGAGGCGGCGCTGGCGGACGATCTTGTGAACGTCTGGTCCGGCGAGGGGGCCAATCCCTATGCCGGCATGCTGGCGTGCTGCGGCCGCTTCCTGATCACGGGCGAGTCGGTCTCCATGGTGTCCGAAGCGCTCAGCCCCGGCGCGCCGGTGCATGTGGCCTGGTTGCCGGGCATACGCGGGCGCCATCAGGCGTTTCTGGAAAGGCTGGAGGCCGATGGCGCGATTTCCCGCCTGGCCGGCGGCGCGCTGGATCTCGATCACGCCGGGACCGGCCCCATCGATCCGTGCGAGCCGGCCGCTGCGCGCGCGCGCGCCTTGCTCGAAGCCTGATCAGGCCGCCGAGACCACCGGGTCTTGCGGAAAGGCGAGCTGCTCGCGCGCGCGCCATTCAGGCTTCACGTAATTGATGATGATGGACTGGCGCACGCCGGGGATCGGGCGCGGCTCGAAGCCGTGCCAGGTGTTGTTGGCGGGGATGAACACCATGGCGTGATTGGGCCGGAAGGCCGTGCGCGCGGCATGGGTGTCGCGGTCTTGATAAATGTCCGTGCCCAGTGCGTCATGTCCGGGTTCGCCGGACAGATAGAGCAACATGGTGAAGACCTTGGCGCCGATATCGGTGTGGGGATGCAGCCAGAAGCCGTCTGTGTCCTGGGCGTATTCAATGCGCAGGTAATTGCCGTCGAGCCGGGCCCCGAAATACTCTCCCAGCGTGCGGATCATGTCCGGCGCCTGGAACGCCCCGGCCACGTCGGCGAAGGCGGGAAAGCGGACTGTGTTGGCGGCGTCGAAATACTGGCGCGTGGAATTATTGGCCTCGCGCGTGCCCGACGTTTCCAGCTCGGGCGCGGGCAGCGGGACGGCCTGCAGCTCGCGCACGATATCATCGGGCAGGAGGGCGTCCAGGAACCAGTGCCGGTAAGGCGCGTCATGCACCTGCGCCGCCGCAAAGGCGGCGCGCAGCGTGGATTTGACGTCCTCAACACGGCTCATGGCGCCGGTCCCCTCAAAAGCATGATCTTCGGACCTATAGAGCGCATATGGGCAGGTCAACCAAATCCGGCGCCGCGCCAGCATCCGGCTTGCCAGACGTCAGTCAGTGATCAGTACCCGTCCTGTGCAGCCGGGCTGGCGGCGTTACCGGCCGGCCTGTCATGTCTGGCGGTGACTGTGCGGATGCACGCGTCCGGCCACCGGACTGCCGGGCCGGTGCTGGCGCGGCGGGTATGATGGCTCAGAAGCGTCGCCCCGACGGCCGGGCGGACCTCCGCCAGGCTTCACATTGCCGGGAGCTTGCGCGCGCAAGACTTGAAATACCGCCCGCGCGCTGCGACATCAGTCCAACCCGGCGCCCGATCCCCGCACACAGGAGCCGCCCGCCATGATCCGCCTGACCGCCGCCATGCTTGCAGCTGTCCTGCTCGCTGCGCCCGCCGCCGCTCTGCCGCCGGACGCCGCACAGGGCCAATCCGGGACCTGGCCGGACATCCAGCGCACGGACATCAGCCTGGAAGCGCGCCCCGATCAGGCTTCGGCAGGCCGCTGGGCGCGCGAGCGCCGCACGCTGGTGATCAGCCTGCTCACTGCGCCTGAGACCGAAAGCCTGGGCTTTGACTATCCGGTGGATGTGATGAGCGAAGGCATGACCTACGCTAATGTGCCGGTCAGCCAGATGACCGGTCCGGAAGCCGCCGACGCGCTGGCCGCCATTCTGGCGGATGCGGACGGCCCGGTTGTGATCCATTGCGGCACCTCGGTGCGCGCGGCCCATCTCTACGCCGCCAGCCTGATCCGTTCGGGCGCGCTGACCCGCGGCGAGCTGCACCGCATCGACCCCGGACGCGACTGGAATCCGGCGCTGCTGGACCGCCTGACGGGGGAGACTCCCGACCGCGAATCCGCGCAAGACTGACCCTGCACACACCTGACACCAAGCGAAGGACGCCCGCCCTATGAGCCAGACCCGTCACGCCAGACTTGTCATCATCGGATCGGGCGCAGCCGGCTACACCGCCGCCATCTATGCCGCGCGCGCCATGCTGGAGCCGCTCTTGATCACCGGCATGCAGCCGGGCGGCCAGCTGACCATCACCACCGATGTGGAGAATTATCCCGGCTTCGCCGATGTCGTCCAGGGCCCCTGGTTAATGGAACAGATGCGCGCCCAGGCCGAGCATGTGGGGACGCAGTTTGCGAACGACATGATCCTGGAAGCCGATCTGTCGGCGCGCCCGTTCCGGCTCATTGGCGATTCGGGCACGGTCTACACCGCCGACGCGGTGGTCATCGCCACCGGGGCCAGCGCCAAATGGCTGGGCCTGCCCAGCGAGGAAGCCTTCCAGGGGTTTGGCGTGTCGGCCTGCGCCACCTGCGACGGGTTTTTCTATCGCGGCAAGCAGGTGGTGGTGGTCGGCGGCGGCAACACGGCGGTGGAGGAGGCGTTGTTCCTGACCAATTTCGCCTCGAAAGTCACACTGGTGCACCGGCGCGACAGTCTGCGGGCGGAAAAAATCATGCAGGACCGCTTGTTCAAACACCCCAAGATCGAGGTGATCTGGGACCATGTCGTCGATGAAATCCTGGGCGACAGCGAGCCGGTGCGCGGCGTGACCGGCGTGCGCCTGAAGCACGCCAGAACCGGCGAGCCGCAGGAGATTCCCGCCGACGGCGTGTTCATCGCCATCGGTCATGCGCCCGCCACCGAACTGTTCGCCAGCCAGCTGGAGACCAAGTCTGGCGGCTATCTCATCACGGCGCCCGATTCCACCGCCACCTCCATTCCCGGCGTGTTCGCGGCAGGCGATGTCACCGACGACAAATACCGCCAGGCGGTGACCGCAGCGGGTATGGGCTGCATGGCGGCGCTGGAGGCCGAACGCTTCCTGGCCGCCAAGGCCCATGACAGCGAGGCGGATGCGGCCTGATTGCGGCGCGGACGTTACGCACAATTCATCACCGTGTAACATCCATGCGCGCGGGGCGTGCGTATAAGCCGCCATATCGGGATTTAACATCGGGGGCATCCGCAGTGTTTGACTCTATCCGCATCGTCCGGCGCATGGCCGCCGCGCTTCTGGCCGGGTGCGCGCTCACCGCCGCGCCTGCCGCCTTTGCTCAGACTTCGGGTGAGTTCGCCCGTTTCGCCGCTGCTGACGACAACAGCCGGGTCACCATCGACTATGATGTGTGGACCGAGCTCCTCAACGGCATCGTGTTTGATGTCGGTCATTCCGACCGCCGTCCGGCCCGGGGGCGGCTGCAAGTGACCGGCACGCTTATGTCGCCGGAATCGAACAGCCGCTACCGCTACGAAAGCAATCGGGTGATCTACCACCTGATGGAAGACATCCACCGTGAGCTCATTTCGGCTTACCGCGCCGAGCTGGAGGCGCTGCCTGCCCAGGTGGCCCTGTCCTCCCTGAACCCGAACGAGCAGCTGGCCTACTGGCTCAACCTGCACAATGTTGTGGTGATTGACGAGCTGAGCCAACGTTATCCGGTGCGCCGTCTGGATAATCTGCGCTTCAATGGCCAGCCCTTCTACGAAGCCAAGCTGGTCACCATCGAGGGCGTGCCCCTGAGCCTCAACGACATCCGGCTGCGCATTGTCGGGGCGGGCTGGGATGATCCGCTGGTCATGTACGGCTTTTTCTCCGGCGCCATTGGCGGACCGCCCCTGCGCAACGAGGCGTTCACCGGCGCACGAGTGTGGAGCCAGCTGCGACTGAACGCGCGCGAATTCGTCAACGCCCTGCGCGGTATCGACACATACCAGCGCCGCACGATCATCTCGCCAATCTATCGTGAGCACCGCGACCTTTTCCCTGACTGGCCGGGCGATCTGCATGCTCATCTGACTTCTTTTGCCGAGTCTGCAGCAGATGATCTGTCTGCGATCGAGGGCGAGCCGTCATACCTGGACTATGACTGGTCGATCGCCGACCTCACCAATGGCCGTTTTGGTTGCACGAGCGGTGCTGACGCCAATCCGGTGACGATCGTGAGCGGCGCCGGCGCGACCTCCAGCGCTATCAGCTGCCGTGTCCTGCCAGCCCAGGCTATCAGGCTGGTGAACGTGGTGGTCAGCCGACGGATGGAATTCATCCGCCAGGGCCGTCTGGGGCAGGTTACCGTGCTGGATATTCCCACCGCTCCCGCTGCCGATGATCGCGAAGAGGATGGCGATTCGCGCTGAGGCCTGGCGCCGCATCCTTAGCGCAAACCCTTGGCGAGGCAGGCGGTCCGGGTTAGTCAAAGATCATGACCCGTTCCGCCGCCCCACCCTCTCCCAGTTCAGGCCCCGCGGTTGATCTGGAGGGCGTGACATTCGGCTACGGGCGCGGTGCGCCGGACGTGCTCGACATTCCCCGTTTTACGGTCGGGCCGGGCGAGCGCGTGTTTCTCAAAGGCGCCAGCGGGTCGGGCAAGTCGACCCTGCTGGGCCTGATCGCCGGGATACTCGATGCGCGCGCCGGCTCGGTCCGCGTGCTGGGCGAAGACCTGTCAGCCCTGAGCGCGGCGCGCCGCGACCGCTTCCGGGCCGAGCGCATCGGCGTCATCTTCCAGATGTTCAACCTCCTGCCCTGGCTGCCCGCCGGCGCCAATATCGTCCTGCCGGGCCGCTTCTCGCCTGCGCGGCGCGGCGACGGCATGGCCGCGCTGGAGGCCGACGGGCGCCGGCTGCTGGCCCGGCTGGGTCTTGACCCTGAGGCGGTCTGGTCCCGTCCGGCGCGCGCCCTGTCTGTGGGCCAGCAACAGCGCGTGGCGGCCGCGCGCGCGCTGATCGGCCGGCCCGGCCTGATCCTCGCCGACGAACCCACCAGCGCGCTGGACGCCGACAGCCGCGACGCTTTCATCGCGCTTTTGATGGAGGAATGCGCTGCGTCGGGCGCGGCGCTGATCTTCGTCAGCCATGACGGCGCCTTGGCGCGCCAATTTGACCGGGCCGAGGATCTGGCCGCGCTCAACCGCGTCCCGCCGGGCGAGGCGGCCGCATGACCGCCGCCGCCCCGATCCTGTCGCTGGCCTGGCGCTCCATCCTCAGCCGGGGCGTCACCGCGCTGCTCACCGTGGCCACGGTGGCGGTCTCGGTGATGCTGTTTCTCAGTGTGGAGAAAGCCCGCCACGGCGCGCGCGCCAGTTTCGAGAACACGATTTCAGGCGTGGATCTGATCGTCGGGGCGCGCTCCAGCCCGGTCAATCTTCTGCTCTATTCGGTGTTCCATATCGGCGACGCCACCAACAACATCACCTGGGAGAGCTATCAGGAGGTGGCCGGCGCACCGGGCGTGGCCTGGACCGTGCCGATCAGCCTGGGCGATTCCCATCGCGGCTTCCGGGTGGTGGGGACGACCGGGGCGTTTTTCGAGCGCTATCAGTATGCCGGGCGCAGGCCCTTGCAATTTGCTGACGGCGAACCCTTCGAAGGCCTGTTCGATGCGGTGGCCGGGGCCACAGTGGCGCGCCAGCTGGGCTATCAGACGGGTGACGAGATCGTGGTCGCCCATGGCGCCGGTCAGGTCAGCTTTATCGAGCATGACCTCAATCCCTTCACCATCACCGGCATTCTGGCGCCGACGGGCACGCCGGTGGACCGCTCGGTCTTTGTCTCTCTGGAGGCCATCGAGGCGATCCATCTCGACGGCGCCACCGGGCGCGGCACGGCGCGCACCCTGGCGGAGCTGGAGGCGATGGACCTGCGCCCCGACCAGATCACCGCCTTCCTGGTGGGGCTCGACAGTCCGGTGGGCGCGTTGCGTCTGCAGCGGGCGGTCAACACCTATCCGCGCGAGCCCTTGCAGGCGATCATGCCGGGCGTGGCCCTGTCCCAGCTCTGGCAGGTGGTGGGCGCGGCCGAGACCACGCTGGCGGCGGTGGCTGCGTTTGTTGTGCTCACCGGCCTCATCTCCATCCTGATCGCCATCCTGACCAGTCTCAACGAGCGCCGGCGGGAAATGGCGATCCTGCGCGCGCTGGGCGCGCGTCCGGCCCATATCTTCGCGCTGCTGGTGGCCGAAGCAGCCATGCTGGCCCTGATCGGGGCGCTGATCGGTGTGGTGCTGACCCATGGCGCGTTGCAGCTGGGCGCGCCGGTGCTGGAGGCGCAATATGGCATTCTCATCGCCGGTCTGGCGCCCGGGCTGATGGATGCGCTGGTGGTCGCCGGGGTGACCGGCGCGGCGGCGCTGCTGGGCGCGTTTCCGGCCTGGCGGGCCTATCGCCAGTCGCTGGCCGACGGCATGACCATCCGGATGTAGGAAGGCGCAAGGCCATGGACTGGGACAAGCTGAAAACCTTTCACGCCGCCGCCGAGGCGCGCTCGCTCACTGGCGCGGCCGAGATGCTGAACCTGTCCCAGTCGGCGGTGAGCCGGCAGATCTCCGCGCTGGAGGACTCGCTCGGGGTCAAGCTGTTTCACCGTCATACGCGCGGGCTCTTGCTCACCGAGCCGGGCCGGGTGCTGTTTGAAGCGGCCGGCGACATCGCGGGCCGTGTGGCGCTGGCTGAAGGCGCGGTGCAGGACGTGCGCGACGAACCCAGCGGGCTCCTGCGGATCACCGCGCCCACGGCGCTGGGCTCGATCTGGCTGGCGCCGCGCCTGTCAGGTTTCCATGCGGCGTTTCCCAATATCCGCCTGCGCCTCCTGCTCACTGACCACGAGCTCGATATCGCGCGGCTGGAGGCCGATGTGGCGATCCGGCCCTGGGCGCCGACCCAGAAGGATGTGATCCAGCGCAAGCTGATGGACGCCGCCCAGCATCTCTACGCGGCGCCGGCCTATCTGGCGCGCAAGGGCGCGCCGCAGAGCGAAGCCGATCTCGACGATCACAATTTCATCGCCTACGGGCCGCGTCATCTCGCGCCGATCCCGCAGCTGGGCTGGCCGCTCATGGTCGGGCGCGAGGGGCGCACGCCGCGCGAGCCGGTGGCCGAGGTCAACACCATCAAGGGCGTGATGCGCCTGTGCGAGGCGGGGCTGGGCGTCGCCGGCCTGCCCGATTATGTGGCGCGCGAAAACCCCAATCTGGAGCGGGTCCTGCCGCAGCTGAGCGGACCGGATTTCGAGACCTATCTCATCTATCCCGAAGAGCTGCGCGGTTCGCGCCGCGTCGCCGCCTTCGCCAGCTTCGTCATCGAGGAAGCGAGGCGGTGGCAGGATTAGGGAGCCTTTTCAGCAAAAGTGGGAACCGGTTTTGCGGTTCGAAAAGGCGACAAACCAAAATCCAGTTCCTACTCCCCCGGCGCCTTGGCCTTGATCACCAGCGCATGCACCGGGCCGGCCAGCAGGGCGGCGAGCGCATTATTGACCAGACGGTGGCGCGCCACGCGGCTCTGACCCTCAAACGCGCCCGCCACGATCTCCACGGTGAAATGGCTCTCCCCGCCCGGCCGCGCCCCGGCATGGCCGGCGTGGAGGTGGCTGTCGTCAATGACGGCGAGGTGATCGGGCGCGAAGGCGATTTCGAGCGCGGCTTCAATTTGCTGTGCGATTGTGGTCATGCCTGTCACCCGTTCATTGCCCGCAAACCGGACGCGCCCCATACTTGACCCCATGGACGGCGATTACAAATACCGCCCGCGGTTTATCGATATCCGCATCAAACCCCCGCGCGACGAGGCGGGGCCGCGCGAACATGTGTGCGAATATCCCGGCTGCCGGGCCAAGGCCACGGCCCGCTCGCCGAAAAATCCCGGCCTGCCGGGGGAGTATTATCAGTTCTGCGCCGCCCACGCCGCCGAATACAACAAGGCCTGGAATTATTTTGAAGGCATGAGCGAGGACGAGGCCCGCGCCCATGTGCGCGCCGACCAGTATGGCCACCGCCCGACCTGGAGCTTCTCGGCCGGGTCCAGCACCCGGCGCAAGGCCGAGCGGGCGGCCAAAAGCTTCCAGGACGGATTTTTCGACCCGTTCACCCTGTTCGGCAACCGGCCGCCGCCCGGCGCCGAGAAGGCGCGCGCGCGCGCCGATACGCCCGAACCGGGGCTGGGACGCCTGCACCAGCGGGCGCTGGAAACCCTGCGCCTGGAGCGCACCGCCAGCCGCACCGAGGTGCGCAAGCGCTACGCCGAGCTGGTGCGCGCCTATCACCCCGACTCCAATGGCGGCGACCGCTCCATGGAGGAACAGCTCCAGAAAGTCGTGGCCAGCTATCAGATTTTGAAAAACGCGGGGATGGCCTGATGGCGCCTTGACGGTGGCGCCGCACGCATGCGCGCGCTAGTTAAGGGCCAGAAGCTGCATTGCAGCGATCCATCCCGCCAGCCGGATTGCTCATGACCGAAGACGCTCTGCTTACCGCCCAGCCTGATGCGACCGCCGACTGCCAGGCCCTGTTCGGGTTCGATCCCGGATTCAGTGTCCCGGCCTTCGCCGAGCCCGGCGCGCACGTGCCTGTGATTGACGAGACCTATGTGTTTGATCCGGCGACCACCCGCGCGATCCTGGCCGGCTTCGCCTTCAACCGGCGGGTCATGATCCAAGGCTATCACGGCACCGGCAAATCCACCCATGTGGAGCAAGTGGCCGCGCGCCTCAACTGGCCGATGATCCGGGTCAATCTGGACAGTCATGTCAGCCGCATCGACATGGTGGGCAAGGACGCCATCGTGGTGCGCGGCGGCCAGCAGGTGACCGAGTTCCAGGAAGGCATCCTGCCCTGGGCGGTGCAGCGCCCGGTCGCCCTCCTGTTTGATGAATATGATGCCGGCCGCCCCGACGTGATGTTCGTGATCCAGCGCGTGCTGGAGGCGTCGGGCTCGCTGACCCTGCTGGACCAGAACCGGGTGATCCGCCCGCATTCCCATTTCCGCCTGTTCGCCACCACCAACACGGTGGGCCTGGGCGATACGACGGGGCTGTATCACGGCACCCAGCAGATCAATCAGGGCCAGATGGACCGCTGGTCCATCGTCGCCACGCTCAACTATCTGCCCTCCGAGACCGAGCGCGCCATTGTCGCGGCCAAGATCGGCGAGACGGCCAAAACGCCCGAAGGCGCCAAGCGCATCGCCGATATGGTCAAGGTCGCCGACATGACCCGCATCGCCTTCATGGCGGGCGATCTGTCCACCGTGATGAGCCCGCGCACCGTGCTGACCTGGGCGGAGAACGCCGAGATTTTCGGCGATACCGGCCTGGCTTTCCGCCTCACCTTCGTGAACAAGTGCGACGAGCTGGAACGCCCGATCCTGGCCGAATTCTATCAACGCGTGTTCGGCGAGGACCTGCCCGAAAGCGCGGTCAAGCCGGTTCAGGCGGCGTGATCGCCTACCAGACGCGCTCTATGGCGTAGGCGTCGAAAGCGGCGTCGGGGCTGACGAGTGAAAAACCCCGGGCCATGGCCTGCGCAGCGATCAGCCGGTCAAACGGATCTCCGTGATGGCGCGGCAGGAATCCGGCACTGATGGCGTCCTCAAGGCTGATGTCGACAAGCGCGAAGGGGGCGCTTCGCAGGCGGGCCGTCAATGCAGGCCAGAACTCCGCCTCAACCGGCAGTTTGCCGATGCCGGCCTTGATGGCCAGCTCCCACACGCTGACCGGGCTGACATGGAGAACCTGAGCCGCATCCAGCGCGGCGCGCGCTCCGGCGCTCAGCCGTGGCGAGTTGAACTGCCACCACATCAGGACGGCGCTATCGAGCATCAGCGTCATGGGGCGAGCGTGCTGTCGATCCGCTCAAACTCAGCGATTTCCGCTTCACTCATGGGTTCGGCGAGCGCATCGAGCGCGTCTTCGCTGACGCCAAACAGACCCTTCCACTCGCCTGGCTGATGGCGCATATCAGCCGCCGGGGGCGCCGGGCTCAGCCGGGCCACGGGCGTGCGGCCGCGGGCTATGATGATCTCCTCGCCCGCCTCCACAGCGCGCAGCAGGCGCGACAGATGGGTTTTCGCCTCGTGCACGGTCACGGTGCGGGCCATGGCGGCCTCCCTCACGTTTTAAAAATAAAAAAAAAAAAACAAAA
>JAFIEB010000122.1 GCA_020832735.1 Oceanicaulis sp. | reverse complement strand
GGTCTTCGCGCCGGTATAGCCCATGGCGGCGCGAAGACCGCCGACCATCTGGTGCAGGATCGGACCCACGGGGCCTTTATAGGGGACCTGGCCCTCAATGCCTTCGGGCACCAGCTTCATGGCGTCGGTGACTTCCTTCTGGAAATACCGGTCGGCCGAGCCGCGCGCCATGGCGCTGACACTGCCCATCCCGCGATAGGATTTGTAGGACCGGCCCTTGAACAGGAACACCTCGCCGGGCGCTTCCTCGGTCCCGGCCAGCATGGAGCCCATCATCACGCAATCAGCGCCCGCCGCGATGGCCTTGGCCAGATCGCCGGAATACTTGATGCCGCCATCGGCGATCACCGCGCCGTCAAACCCCTCGCGCGCCCGCGCCGCTTCCATGATGGCGGTCAGCTGGGGCACGCCCACGCCGGCCACCACGCGGGTGGTGCAGATCGAGCCCGGCCCGATGCCCACTTTCACGCAGTCCGCGCCCGCATCGAACAGGATGCGCGCGCCGTCATAGGTGGCGATATTGCCCGCCACCACCTGGGTCTTGTTGGACGCTGTCTTGATGCGGCGCACCTGCTCGATGACGCTGGCCGACATGCCGTGCGCGGTATCAATCACCAGCACGTCCACGCCGGCATCCATCAGCGCCTCGGCGCGCGCGAACCCGGCATCGCCCACCGTGGTGGCGGCGGCGACGCGCAGGCGGCCCTGCTCGTCCTTGGCGGCGCTGGGATGGGCCTGGGCCTTTTCCATATCCTTGACTGTCATCAGACCAACGCAGTGCCCGGCCTCATCCACCACGAGCAGGCGCTCAATGCGGTGCTTGTGCAACAGCCGGCGCGCCTCGGCCTGATCGGCGCCGGGCTTGACCGTGACCAGCCCCTCACGCGTCATCAGCGAGGCGACACTGGCGTTCAGATCGTCGGCAAAGCGCACATCGCGATTGGTAATGATGCCCACCAGCTTGCCATTGAGCCCGCTGCCGGCCTCCACCACCGGAATGCCGGAAATGCGGTGACGGTCCATCAGGGCGCGCAGATCAGCCAGCGTGGCGTCGGGGGTGATGGTGATGGGGTTGACCACCATGCCGCTTTCAAACCGCTTGACCCGGCGAACCTCCTCGGCCTGCTCCTCATTGGTCAGATTGCGGTGGATCACGCCCATGCCGCCCGCCTGCGCCATGGCGATGGCCAGATTGGCTTCGGTCACCGTATCCATGGCGGCCGACAGGATGGGAATGTTCAGCGGGATGGTCGCGGTGACGCGGGTGCGCACATCGGCCTGGGCGGGCATGACCTCGGACGCGCCGGGCTGCAAGAGCACGTCGTCAAAGGTGAGCCCCTCGCGAATCTGCATGGGGAGGCCTCCTTCTCTCTTGCGGGGCCGACTTAGCAGGTCTTGCCAAAAGGGCAAGGGGAAGCGGTCAATCGCGCTCAGTCCCGCCATCGTCTGAAGGCGGCAAATCGGCCGGGTCCACCGGCTCGCCGGGGACCGCATAGGCGCCTGAAAACCAGCGCCCCAGATCGGCGTCCGCGCAGCGGCGCGAGCAGAAGGGGCGATACTCCTTCACCACGGGCTTGCCGCAGATCGGGCAGCCGGTCTTGTGACGGCGCGCGCTCATGAGGCGTGGGCCGCGAACGCGCGCGGTCCCGTCACTGTGTCCAGCTCCAGCGTGAAGCGCTCGCCCAGGCGCGCCTTCATCGCCTTGCGCCAGCCGATGGGATCAGCGTCGAGCCAGGCGTGAACCTCGGCCCCGGCGCGCAGGATGATCTGGCGCGCCGCGCGATTGGCCGCGCCCTCGCGCTCCAGCGCGCGCAGGGCGGCGAGCGCTGCGGTCTCCACCGTCTCCACACCGAACCGCTCCCAGCAAATCTCGTGCAGGCCGCGCCCGATACGCTGGCGGGCCAGCTCCACAATGGCGAAGCGCGAGGCCGGGGCGATGTCTACTTTGGCCGGATCGTTCTTGAAGGCGCCGCGAATGGCCTGGTCCAGCGCCGCCTGGTCAGCGCGCTTTTTCAGCGGCAGGAAATCAATCGCCACCACGCCGCCAATGCCGCGCAGGCGGATCTGGCGCGCCGCCTCGCGCGCGGCGCTCTTGTTAAGCTCGATGGCGAGTTTGCCCGCCCCGCCGGGCGTGCTGCGCGCGCCGGCGTCCACATCGATGGCGGTCAGCGCGGTGACCGGCTCGATCACCAGCTTCCCGCCGCCCGGCAGCGGGACCACCGGGTCCAGCGCATCCTCGAACAGGGCATCGAGATCAATCTCGGCCTCTTTGGGGGTGCGCACCGGCGCGTCGAACATCATGGACAGACGCTCGGCCAGCGGCGGCGACGGCACGACCACCTGGGGCGCATCGCCGGGCTCCACCTCGAACAGAGCCAGTGTCGGGCCCTTTTCCTGAAACGCCTCGCGCTGGATCTGCACGCCTAGCGCCGCGCCCTCGTGCAGCCCGTCAGGACGCCCGGCCTTGCCAAACGGCAGGAAGCCCGCAGGCCCGCGTCCCAGCTCGCAGAAGGCGCCGTTCAGCCCGCCATCAATCTTGGTGACGCGGGCGCGATACACCTCGCCGCGGATGGCGCGCTTGCCACGCTCGCTCCAGCGTTCGAGATGCAGCTCCAGCGCCCGCTCGCCGTCGAGCACCGCCGCGCGGGTCTCCCCCACATGATCAAACGCCACGATCCTCAAAACGCATACCCCAGTCCGGTGAGCAGTTGGCGGGTCTCATAGACCGGCAGACCCATGACGCCGGTATAGGAGCCGGTGAGCGCGATGACAAAGGCCCCGGCCCGGCCCTGAATGCCGTAGCCGCCCGCCTTGCCCTCCCATTCCCCGCTATCGAGATAGGCGGCGATTTCCGGATCGCTGAGCGGCTTCATCTTCAGGCGCGTCTCCGACACCCGGCTGGCGGTCTTTCCGTCAGGCGCGCGTACGGCAAGGCCTGTGAAGACCCGGTGATTGCGTCCGGACAATAGCCGCAGGCAGGTCTCGGCCTCGGCGCGGGTTTCGGTCTTGGGCAGAATGCGCCGCCCGACCGCCACCACCGTATCACTGGCCAGCACATAGCAGCCGGGATGATCGCTGGCGGCCAGCTTGCCTTCAGCCAAGCGCAGGGCCAGCGCCCGCGGCAGCTCGCCCGGGCGCGCGCTTTCATCGATATCGACCGGCGCGATCCGGTCGGGCTCCGCGCCGATCCGCGTCAGGAGCTCCAGACGGCGCGGCGATGCGCTCGCCAGCACCAGGGGCGCGCGCGTCTTGGTCACGCGATTACTTGAAGCGATAGGTGATGCGCCCCTTGGTCAGGTCATAGGGCGTCATCTCGACCAGCACCTTGTCGCCAGCCAGCACGCGGATGCGGTTCTTGCGCATCTTGCCTGCGGTGTGGGCGATGATCTCATGTTCATTTTCGAGACGGACCTTGAAGGTCGCGTTGGGCAGGAGTTCGACGACCTCGCCAGGAAACTCCAGCAGTTCTTCTTTCGCCATGCGGCTCCTCGTGTTCATGCGCCGGACTGTGCAGTCCGGCCAGCGCCGGGGCGCTATATAGTCCCTTGCGGCCAGCCGCGTCGAGCCTGCAACACCTCAATCAGCCCCAGGCCAGGTTTCAATACGCCCTGCAATGGCGTCGCGTGCGGCGCGATAGGCATCCAGGCGGCGCTCGCGAACGCCCTCGATACGGGCCGGATCGGCCACCGGCCAGAACTCATACGCCGCTCCGCGCCGCCCGGCGAAATCCGCCGCGGCGCGCTCGGCCTCGTGGGCCAGGCACACCACCAGCTCCACCGGAGCATCAGCGGCCGATTCCAGGTCGCGGCATTCAAAGCCGGAGAGATCTTCGTTCAGCTCGCTCATCACCGCGATCATGAAGCCGTCCGGCCAGGCGGCCGGCTCCACCCCGCATGAGACGGCGCGCGCATCGGCGCCGAAGCGCCGGCGCCACAACCGCTCAGCCATGGGCGAGCGTACGGCGTTGCGCGCGCACACGAACATGACGGACGGAGCGCCAGCCTTGCTCACGCGACTCTCCGGTGCAGGGCGCAAATCAGGGTGAACAGGCGCCGGGCGGTGTCAAAATCCACCTCGATCTTGCCCGCCAGCCGCTCGCGCAGCAGCGAGGAGCCCTCATTGTGAACCCCGCGCCGGCCCATGTCGATCGCCTCGATCTGACCCAGCGGCGCATCGCGAACGGCGGCGTAATAGCTGTCGCACATCAGGAAATAGTCTTTCAAAATGCGCCGCAGCGGCCCTAGCGAGAACACGAACATGCGCACCGGCTCGCCCGCTTCGCTCTTCACGTCGAACACCAGGCGCTGATCCTCGATGGCCAGGCGCAGCGCGTACGGGCCGCCGGGCGATCCGGCTGGTTCGAACACGTTGGATTCCAGCAGATCGGCGATCGCCACGCGGCGCTCATGCTCCACCGCTTCATCAGCCTTGCCGATAGAGACCTGGTCCAGCTCCACCGCGATCAGGCGATGATCGCTCATGAGGGCGCCTCCTCCTGATCGCCGCCGGGCCGGTCCGGGTGACCGGGTCGGCGCGCTGCGCGCCACGGGCGCGACACATCGGCCAGGATGACATCCACGCACTCCACGTCCAGGCGCAGCGCCCCGCCTCCTGAAAAGGCCAGCTCCAGCGCCCCCCCGGGCGCTTCGCCCGGCTCGAATGTGATCGCCAGAAGATTGACCACCGCATCAGGCGCGCCCTGCTTGAGGCGTTGCGCGCGCACGCCCAGAACCGAACCGATCTGCAAGGCGGCGCGCACCCGCTCGCCGCGCCCGCGCGCCGGGCCTTCCCAGCGAAAGCGGTTCAGCGCCAGGGTGAAGCGGCGCGCGCGGGGCTCATAGCTGAAATCGCCCAGCTGTCCGGCCGCATCCTGAAGGGCGGCGGACAGGACCGGCAGGTCCTCGGGGGTTTCAGCCATGAGGCGCAGCGGGCGGACGGCGGACATTCAGGCGGTCTCCTCGCCCAGGCGCTCGATATCGGCGCCGCAGGCGGACAATTTCTCTTCAAGCCGCTCGAAACCCCGGTCGAGATGGTAGATGCGGCTCACCACAGTCTCACCTTCCGCCGCCAGACCGGCGATGACAAGGCTCACAGAGGCGCGCAGATCGGTGGCCATCACCGGCGCGCCCTTCAGCTGCGCCGGACCGCGCACCACCGCCTCATTGCCGCGCACGTCGATGCGCGCGCCAAGGCGCGTCAGCTCGGGCGCATGCATGAAACGGTTCTCGAAAATGGTCTCGCGAATCACGCTGGCGCCGTCAGCCAGGCTCATCAGCGCCATGAATTGGGCCTGCAGATCGGTGGGAAAGCCGGGAAAGGGTTCGGTCTGGATGTCGACCGGGTGAATCGGGCCGGAGCGCGCGATCTCCACATGACCCTCATGGGCCGTGACCTCGGCGCCGGCGCGGCGCAATACGTCCCACAGGGCGTGATTGTGTTCGGGATCGGCCCCTTCCAGGCGCACCCGGCCGCCCGCGGCGACCGCGGCGATGGCGAAGGTGCCGGTCTCGATGCGGTCGGGCGTCACCGTCCAGTCCGCGCCATGAAGGCGCTCAACGCCCTGGATTGTAATGGTGTCGGTTCCCGCCCCGGAGATTTTGGCGCCCATGGCGTTCAGACAGCCGGCGAGATCGGCGATCTCCGGCTCTCGCGCGCAATGCTCCAGCACGGTTTCACCCTTCGCCAGCACGGCGGCGAGCATGGCGTGTTCGGTGGCCCCCACAGAGACCATGGGAAACACGATGCGCGCGCCGGTCAGCCCGCGCGGCGCGCTGGCGATAACATAGCCTTCAGACAGCTCGATCTCGGCGCCCAGCGTTTCGAGCGCCATGAGATGCAGATTGACCGGCCGCGCGCCGATGGCGCATCCGCCCGGCAGCGAGACCCGCGCCCGGCCCTCGCGCGCGATCAGCGGGCCCAGCACGTTGAAGCTCGCGCGCATCTTGCGCACCAGATCATAGGGCGCGAACGGCTCGGCCAGCGTGCGGGCGTGCAGGCGCACGCGCGCGCCGGCCAGCTCCTCCACTTCGACGCCCAGCCGGGCCAGCAACTGGCCCAGAAAGCGCACATCAGCCAGGCGCGGCATGCGCGAGAGCATGAGCGGGCCGTCGGTCAGCAGCGCGGCGGCCATCAGCTTGAGGGCGGAATTCTTCGCGCCGGAGATGGGAATGGCGCCGTTGAGCGGGCGTCCGCCGCGAATGACAATCCGGTCCATGAATGAAAGTCCGCCCTGCAATGAATATGAATTGGCTGGTCTGTCGCATGTGCGCGCGCCAGGCGCGCGGCGCAAGGGGCGCGGTCAGGGCGAAGGCGGGGTCTCCCCGCCGCCGGGCTGCGCCCCGGCGCCAGGATCATCAGCCTCCTCCTCCCTGCGCGCAGCCTTGCGGCGTCTGAGATTGGCGCGCAGCGCCTCGGCAAGGCGCGCCTCGCGGCTGTCAGGCGCGGGCGCACGGAGGTTTGGATCGGGCGCGGACCGGGTCATGAAGACTGGAATGGCGCCGCCTGCATCTGGGGTCAAGCCCGGCCTTGGCGGGAGAGAAACGATGCGCTATAGCCCCGTGCTCCGCCGCACAGGCGGCGCCCTCATGCTGCCGTAGCTCAGGGGTAGAGCACTCCCTTGGTAAGGGAGAGGTCGAGAGTTCGAATCTCTCCGGCAGCACCAGGATTTCAGCTGACAAATCAGGCGCATGAGCCCGTCCGCCGCGCCCCAGCGACAGACCGAAATGGGCCGATTTGTGCGTGAACGCGCCGCGAACATGCGCACAAAAACGTACAAATCACGCACAATAACTTGAGGCTGGAGGTTGGCGCCTGCTTAATCAGGTCCCCGCTGTCACCGTGCGGCCTGAATATAGGGTAGCGGGCAAGCGCCGCCCCTCGCCTCGAAGCCCTATGATAAAGCGCTATTTGTAAACTGCAGCATTTTCAATTTCCCAGCCTTGGTCCCAGAATTCATGATACGGAGTCTCGAATGGGTACGGATTTTCACTACGCTGCTTTCCTGCGCGTAGATCCGACATCCCACGCTCAAACGCTCGCTGGTTGGCGGCTCCTTGATCCACTGATACGCGCTCTGTTTTGCTCAATCCTGATTGCTCTTGCAAATCATGCAGGTAAGCCTTGATTCCAGACACAGATTTCTCCTTTCAAATTTGCGATCCCTTCAGATGGGGGCTTCGCAATGGCAGTTCAAGACCGCCTTTGATTCAGTGACTGAAGCAATACACCACTGCCGATTTGAATTTTACGTGGATCCACATTTATAATAATAAAAATTTCTGCCGTGACATTAATTGCGTCGCCACACATCACTCAAACTAAATAATATTATTTCAGCAAAATAATATACTGAATCGCCGGGCGTAAAAATTAGATTTTATTTTTGTTATTGTTGGGAGAGGTCGAGAGTTCGAATCTCTCCGGCAGCACCAGGTTTCCCTACATCGCCAGATAGCCCGCCCGCACCTACTCCGCCGGGCGATTGTCCTGTCTCGGGGCGATTTGGGCGGCGGGCGTGCGGGCGCCGGCGCGCGGCGCCAGCTTGACCCCGCCGGGCCCGGACAGCGCGTCGGGCTCCTAGCCGATCTGCGGGTCGGACA
>JAFIEB010000120.1 GCA_020832735.1 Oceanicaulis sp. | reverse complement strand
ATATGCGGTTCAATCAGCGCCCATTGGGCATCACTCAGCCAAAACAGGCGCGCCATACACCATCCTCCAACAGCCTCAAGCCGTTGGAATCATGATTTGCACACGCCCATCAATAGGCTGATTGGGTTTCGACCCTAGTAGATCTCCGGCGCCACGCAGCCTTCGCCCTGGAAGCGGAAATCGACCACGCGCCGGTCCGGCGACAGGACGAAGCGCGTCTCGCACTCCACCGTCCATTCGCGCGGCGGGTCGTAGACCGTGTCGGTGTATTGCTCGATGCGCTCGCGCACCCGGCCCTCACTGTCGCGGTAGGTGATGCGCCGCTCGCGCGGCACAGAGCGGTAGCCGCCCGACTGGTAGCGCCGCTCGCGCGACAGATAGGTCCACACTTCCGAGCCGTCCGAGAGCCGGTCGCGCGCACGCGGCGAGCCATATTCAAGGATCAGCGCATCGGCGTGCGCGCCCAGAAACTGCTCGGTCTGCTGGCGGTAGCCTTCGGACGTGGCGCAACCGGCGAGCGCCAGCGCGGAAGCTGCGATGATCAGTGCGTGGCGCATGGAACCCTCCTGTCGGCCATGGCATGTGTTATCCCTGTCTTCAGCCTAACCGGCAAGGCTGAACCCGGTATGACTGACGCCCGCGCCGGCAGCGGAGGCCTGCTTGCCCGTCGATCCCGTCCGCCACGCCCGCCATATCCTGCTCAGGGAAATCGGCGGGCCCGGCCAGCAGCGCCTGGCGCGCGCGCGCATCGCCATTATCGGGGCGGGCGGGCTGGGCGCGCCTGCAGCCCTGTATCTGGCCGCCGCCGGGGCGGGCGCGCTGCGCATCATCGATCCCGACACGGTCAGCCTGGACAATCTGCAGCGCCAGATTCTCTACCGCACGCAAGATGTCGGGCGGCTCAAGGCCGAGCGCGCCGCCGAGGCGCTGGGCGCCCTGGATCCTGCGGTCGCGGTCGAGGCGCGCGTCATGCGCGCCGATGCAGACACCCTGCCGACGCTGCTGGACGGCATGGATATGGTGCTCGACGGCTGTGACGATTTCGAGACGCGCTTTGCGGTCAACCGCGCCGCCCTCGCCGCGCGCATCCCGCTGGTGTCCGGCGCGGTGGGGCGCTGGGACGGCCAGGCCGGGGTATTCGCCCCGCACCTGGCCGATGACGCGCCGTGCTATCAGTGCTGGACGCCCGCCGCGCCCCCGGACGCCGAGCCGTGCTCGGTCACCGGCATTGTCGGGGCGCTGACCGGGATTATCGGCTCGGTCATGGCGCTCGAAGCGATCAAGCTCATCACGGGCGCGGGCGAACCGCTGACCGGGCGGCTGTTCATCCATGACGGCCTGTCCGGCCGGGCGCGCACAGTCAGCCTGCGCCGCGACCCGGACTGCCCCGCCTGCGGCGCCCGGACGCCATAGCACGACCGTTCATTCAGACGCAGCGGTCTGACCGATCAGGCCGCGCAGCGCGTCCAGATAGGCGATCCAGGCGGCGCGTCCGGCGGGGGTGAGGCGCACCCGCGTGTGCGGGCGCCGGTTCACGAACTGCTTGGTCTGGGACACATACCCGGCCTCCTCCAGCTTGCGCAGCTGGACCGAGAGATTGCCGTCGCTGGCCCCGGTTCGCTCGCGCAGCTCGGTGAAGCCGGCGTCATCCACCGCGGACAGATAGCTCATCACCGCCAGGCGCAGCTTGCCGTGAATGACATCGTCGAGCCCCTGGGGATCGAACGCGCTCATGCTTCAGGGCTCCGCGCCTCGTTGCGCATCATCACCAGGCCGGGCAGCAGGGTCGAGCCCAGCAGCGCCAGCGCCGTGATCGGATACACCCAGGCGCTTGCGGCGCAGGCCATCCCGGCGCCGGCGCCCAGAAAGGCGATCACGGCCGGGATATAGAGCCCGTTGCGGCGCGAGACGCGCGCCACGGTCATCCAGGCCGTCCCGTAGCCCGCCAGGGCGGCCGGCAGGATCACATTGAAGAAGACCGGATCGAGCAGGCCCGCCTGCACGCCGCCGGCCACGCCCAGGAAAATCACCCCGACGCCCGCGCCGGCGCTCTGCCAGACCGCCGATTCGGTGCGGTTGGCCGCCGAGCCGAGCCCCGGCTTGTTGCGGACGGTGACGCCCAGCACGACCGAACCGGCCGAACCGATCACGATATAGCTGAGCCAGAGCGGCCACAGCGCGTCCGCCCCCAGCGGCGCCTGTCCGGTGATGATCGCCCAGTGGGCGAGAATGACCAGGCTGGTTAGCCCGGCCCACCAGATCATGAACCGGCCGCCCATGAGCGGCGCCTCCTCGCCCGAGCGGGCCAGCGCGCTGAGATAGGCGAGATCATCCTTCGATGGCGCAGTGTTGTTGGGTGTCATGGCGTCTGCTCCTCTGCCAGCCGCCGGCCCTCCGCCAGCGTCACGGCATGGATACCGCAAATGACTTTATAATGTAAAGTCCTTTCTGTCAGAAAATCCCGCGCACCCGCCAAGGCGCGTCACGGACCTGACAATAAGGGAGGGCGCGGCTGCGCCGGGCGCAGACGGTCTGGTTCAGCCCGCAAAAGAGGGAATGACTAGAAGCGGAAGGCCGATTCAAAGCGGATTTCCGGGGTGCGCTCCTCGCCCTCCTCGCCGAAGATCTCGTCCTCGGGAGAGGTGAAGCGCAGCTGGCCGCCAAAGCGGAAGCGGTCATTGACGCTGAAGAAGGCGCCCGCGGAGAAATCCTGCAGGCCGAAGCTCTGCTCACGCCGGTCGCTGTCGGAATAGCCCAGCGTCACAGCCCAGCGCTGGCCGGCCTGGATCTGGAATTCCTGCACCGTGCGCGCGCCCCAGACCGAGCGGGTTTCCGCCGGCGCCAGGGTGAAGCGCTCATACCAGGGCAGGGCCGAAGCCGAGCCGGTGTCCTGCAGGCCGGTGGCGGGCGTCAGGCCAGAGCTGCGCTGGGTCACATCATCGTCAGCCGCGCCGCGCGCGTTCTGAAGCACGCCGAGATCCAGGGTGGTGTCGCTGGCCGCCGAATCGAGCAGGCGCTGCAAGGCGGGATCCAGCTGCACGGGCCGCGTCAGCTCCGGCCCCAGACGGGGGCTCGCAGCCGAGGACTGGCCCGACAGGGACAGGCGCACGCCGCCCTGCTCATCCAGGCCATAGGCGGCGGGCGCCGCCCAGACGAGGGCGGCGGCGCAGACGGTCAACAGTGCAGGCCGTGTCATCTTCATGACGGACCGGCTCCAGCCCATGGCGTTGCTACGCGGCGCAGATCGCCGCAATCCAATTTTATAGCTCAATCCCTGACGAGATGTAAGCGAGATCAGCGCGGCCGAGTCACTCCGGGCGCCAAGCGTGTCAAAAACGCAACCCCGTCTCCAGCGCGATCCGCGCCCGGCGCTGCTCAGGCAGGCCCGGCGCGCTTTCCCCGGCCAGGCTCAAGGCCAGTCCGATCACGGCGCGCTCGCCGACCAGGCGCGAGGCGCCGGCCTGCACCATGCGTCCCTCGCGCCGCGCCAGCCCGGCCGAGCCGGCGCCCGCCTCCAGGCTGAACAGCCAGTCGCCGCGCTCATAGGCCGCCGACGCGCTGTACGCCTCGTAATCAGCGCCCGCCAGCCCGTCATTGCTCTTGAGCCAGGCCGCGCCCAGCGTGACATCGCCCGACTGGCGCACCACGCGCGCCGACACCGCCCAGGGATCGCGGAACGCCGCCGCCGCAGGGCCGCCCGCGCGCCCGGCCTCCCATCCTGCATGCGCGCGCCAGCGCACGCCGCTGACCGGGCTGCGCCGGTCGAACGACGCGCCCAGCGACCAGACATCGCGCAGCGGCGCGCGCACCGCGTCCGGCCCGCCAGGCCAGGGCCGGCGCACGCTGCGCCAGTCTGCATCCGGCGTGAACGAGGCCGAGGCGCGCAGCCCGATAATGCGGCGGGTCTGCACGGACACGCCAGGCGCCGGTCCGGCCAGCGACAATCCGGTATCGGTCAGAGACAGGCCTGTGGGATCGAACAATCCGCCATCGGCGCGCACGGTGCGCAGGGCGCCGGTCAGGCCGGGGCGCTCCATCGCCGCAGCGCCCGGCGCGAGCCCGGCGCGCAGGCGCGCCCATCCGCCCTGCACCCAGACCGAGGCCTCATCCAGAGCCGCGCGCCCGGCAGACGGGCTGTACGCCGCGCCGGACAGGCCGGTCAGCAGGCCCGCCAGCGGGCGCCCGCCGGGGCTCTGGGGGCAGGCGGGGCAAGCGCCCTCCAGCGGGCGCGCCAGGGCGCGCCGGCCGTCGCCCGCAACCGCTTCACCGCCCAGATCCACGCCCCAGCGCAGGCCCGACGGGCGCACCGCGTCAGCGCTCCAGCGCACGGTCACGGCGCCCCACGGGCTGGCGCGGGGCGCATCGGCGCGCGGCGCCGCGACCACATCGATATCAGCCTGAGCCTTCACCTGCAGGCCTTCCAGCCAGCCCGGCGCCTCGGCGCGGGCCGCGCCCGGCGCGGCGGCGGCCAAGGCCGCGGCGCTGCAGGCGGCGGCGAGGCGGTGAGAGGCGATCATGGCGGGGCCCGGCGGTTTGGCGTGAGCAGCAGCGGCGATCATCCGGCGCGGCATGCTGCGGTGCAAGGGCGTGGGCGGCGTGAAATCGGCGCTCGGACCGCGCGCGGGTCGGGAAAACGGGCTCCAGACCGGTTATGGCGCGCGGCCCGGGCCGCTCAGCCCCGTCCCCCCGGACGTGCGCCGATACTTGTGCAGAGCTGAAGCGGGCGCGGTCAAGCCCGGCGCGGGCGGCGCCATTGATCCGGCCCGCAGGCTGTGGCGCAAAGGACACGCCCGGGGCACTGAATTTCGGTTGCGCGCGGCGTGCTGGCCAGCGCCGTGCGCCATGTTATAACCCTGCGCGCAGACCTTGGATTTCCGCCTGCTCGACCCGTTCCGGAGACGCGACCGAATGACCCTGACCCGCCTGTCTTTCCTGACCTTCGCCGCGCTCGGCTGTGCGCTTGCCTTGACCGCCTGCGGCACGCGCGAGCGTCCCAGCGACGCCTCCGCCTCTGCGGGCGATCGCGGCTTTCTGGGCGGCATTTTCAACCGCGGCGGCCAGAGCGCCCAAGAATTTGGCGACGCCGATATCGGCGTGAACAGCTATCTCTGGCGCGCCAGCCTGGAAGTGCTGCACTTCATGCCGATCTCCGAAGTCGATCCGTTCGGCGGGGTGATCATCACCGACTGGTACGCCATCTCCGAGGCGCCCGATGAGCGCTTCCGGGCGACCGTCTATATCCTCGACACCCGCCTGCGCGCCGATGCTCTGAGCGTGCAGCTGTTCAAGCAGGCGCGCGGCGAAGGCGGCGAGTGGCGCGACGCCAGCGTTGACCCGGCCACCCGCCTGCAGGTGGAAAGCGCCATTCTCACCCGCGCCCGTCAGCTGCGGATCCAGCGCATTCCCGGCTGACGCCGAAGGCTTTCGCCAAGGAGCCGCCCATGCCGCGACCGGCCCGCCTCCTGGCCGCCCTGACCGCCGCAGCGGCCCTGCTGACGACAGCCGGGTGCGGCTTCCAGCCGCTCTATGCGGGCGCGGGCTATCAGTCCCTGCCCGGCCTGGCTGTCGAATCGGGCGAGGAGCGCATTGACTATCTGGTGGACGCGGCCCTGCGCCGGCATCTGGGCCAGGGCGACAGCGCGTACCGGGTGGAGCTGACCACGAACTTGCGAGAATCCGCGATCGGCATTTCCGCCAGCGGCGTGGCGCGGCGCTACAGCCTGAGGGCCAATACCCGCTATGTCCTGCATCCTGGCGGAGGCCATGCGCCGGTGCGCGGTCAGATCAGCGAGACCGTCCAGTTCGACGCCCCGTCTGATCCCGCCGCCGTGATGGCCGCGCGCAGCGACGCCGAAGAGCGCGCCGCGCGCCTGATCGCCGAGCGCCTGGCGGGCGCGCTGGCCGCCGAGCTGCGCCGGCTGCCCGCGCCGGGCGCGCCGTGAAAGTCCAGCCGCGCGACGCCGAGCGGGTCATTGACCGGCCCGGACCCGACGCGCGCGCCTTTCTGCTCTACGGCCCTGACACAGGCCTGGTGCGCGAGCGCGCCGCGCGCCTGGCCCGCGCCCTCACCGATGATCCCGACGATCCGTTCAATGTCAGCCGCCTCAATGAAGAGGACATCAAGGCCGATCCGGCGGCGCTGGCCGACGCCATGGCCGCGCTGTCCCTGACCGGCGGCGACCGGCTGGTGCGCGTGCGCCTGTCCGGGGACATGGCGGCGGCGGGAGAGTTTCTGGCCGCGCTCGACGCCGGAACCGTCCCGGCCGAGGCGCGCCTGATCATCGAGGCCGGCGATCTCAAAAAAGGCTCGAAACTGCGCAAGGCCGCCGAGGCGGCGCGCGCCTGCCTGGCCATCGCCTGCTACAGCGATGCGGCGCGCGATCTGCTCGAACTGGCCGACGCGCTGATGGCCGAGGAAGGCCTGCGCCTTGAGCCCGATGCGCGCGCCGCCCTGGCCCCCTATCTTGAAGGCGACCGGGCGTTGGCCCGGGGCGAGATCGAAAAGCTTATTCTTTACAAAGGACTGAAGGTGCAGCGCCCCGATGGCGAGGATGCGGTGACGCGCGCCGACATCGCCGCGATCTCCGCTGCAGGGTCCGAAGCGGCCATGGACCAGATTCTCGACGCCGCGCTGGGCGGGGAGCCGGGCCGGGCCGACCGGGCCTATCAGCGCGCGCTGGGCTCAGGCCTGTCGCCGGTGGGGGTGCTGCGCGCCCTGCAGCGCCGGCTCGACCAGTTCGATCTGGTGCACGCCTCGGGCGGGGACCCGCAGGCGATGATGCGTGCGGGCGCGCCGCGCTTCGGCCCGCCCGCCGACGCGTTCAAGCAGGGCTTGCGCGCCTGGCGCGGACGGCGCCTGGACCAGGCCCGCCAGCGCGCCTTCGAGGCTGAACGCGCGGTCAAGCGCACCGGCGCGCCGGGCGAGGCGATTGTGGGCGATCTCCTCGCCCGCCTCGCTCTGGCCGCCGCGCCGCAGAGCCGCCGCTAGATATTCAGGCGCTAGTTTTCGACCGCCGCCGAATAGCGCTCGCTCGCTGCAGACCAGTCCACCACATCCCACCAGGCGGCGAGATAATCGCCGCGCCGGTTGCGGTAATTGAGGTAATAGGCGTGCTCCCACACGTCATTGCCCAGGATCGGCGTTCCGCGCACGCCCGCCACGTCCATCAGCGGATTGTCCTGATTGGGGGTGGCGGTGACTTGCAGCGCGCCCGCCTCGTTGACGATCAGCCAGGCCCAGCCCGAGCCGAACTGGCCGCCGCCGGCGCGGTTGAACGCCTCCTTCATGGCGTCGAGCGAACCGAACGCTTCGTCAATGGCGCCCGCAAGCGCTTCCGAGGGCTCCCCGCCGGTTCCCGGCGCGGTCATGGAATTCCAGAAGAAATCATGGTTCCAGTGCCCGCCGCCATGATTGCGGAACGCGGCCGGCAGGCCTGACACTTGCGCCAGAATGTCCTCCAGCGCCACGCCCTGCAGGTCCGGGCGGGCTTCAAGCGCGCCGTTGAGCCCGTTCACATAGGCCTGATGGTGGCGGCCATGGTGAATCTCCATGGTTTCGGCGTCGATCACCGGCTCCAGCGCATCATACGCATAGGGCAAGGGGGCGAGGGTGAAGCGCCAGTCCGCGGCCTGCTCTTCACCGGCGTTGGCGGCTGTCTCCGCCGCGGCGCCGGCGGAGGCGGAATTGGCCGCCGGTCCTTCGGTCTCGCCGCAGGCTGCGGCGGTGAACAGGCCGGCCCCGGTCAGTGCGATCAGGGCGGTGCGTAAGGAAGGCGGGCGGGTCATGGCGGTTTTCTCCTGTGATGGCTCGATGTGACTGCAGCAGGTTATCTGGCGCCGCGCGCGCCGGAGTCCACCCCGCATCAATTGCGGGCCGCCGGACAAGCCTCCAGCAACGCCCGGGCGCGGGCGCCCGCATCCAGCGCCGCAGCGGCGGCCGGCACGTCGTCCACGGCGAGAATCTCCACGCCCGTGGCGGCCCAGGCCAAATAGTCGGCGCTGCCGTCGCGCTCGGCGCGGAAATTGCCGAAACTGGTCTCCACGCCGCGCTCCGCCAGCGCTGCGTCGAGCTCGCGGTCGCCATCGCCAAGGCCCAGCCAGGCCACGATGCGCGACAAATCCACCCCCGCCTCTTCCAGCGCATCGAGATCGTCCAGCGAGCGTATGCCCGCCGAAATCATGACTTCAGGCGCCATGGCGTGCAGCGCGATCACCTGATCCAGCCGGTAGGTGATCACCAGCACCCGGTCCAGCGCGTCCAGTTCGCGCACATCGCGCATCAGACGCGCATGGGTCAGCGATCCCTTGAGATCGAGCTGGGCGATCGCCAGGCCGTCCACGGCCGTCATGAATTCGTGGAATTCATCCGCGCGCCCCTCCAGCACCCGCCCGTCATTGTCCACAAGGCGGAAGGCGGCGATCTCGCCGAAATTCATCTCCTCCACCCGGCCGGTTCCGGTGGTGGTGCGGTCAATGGTGCGGTCATGCATCAGCACCAGGCGGTCGTCGCTGGTGAGCCCGATATCAAACTCGATGAACACCGCCCCGTCCGCGGCCGATTCAAGCATGGCCAGATGATCGTTCTCGGCAAAGCCGGGCCGCGGCCCGGCCCGGTGGGCGCTCAGGAAAGTCACGCCCTGCTCGCGCGCGCAGTCGAGATACGCCCCCACATCCACGCCCGCCAGCCAGCGCTCCGGCGCTTCGCGCGGCGCATGGGCGGCCTCGTCCTGGCGCAGCTCCAGCGCGGCGGGCGGGGGCGGCGCCTCGGGCGCATCCGGCCCGCAGGCGGCCAGAACGGCGATCAAAGGCAGGAGCGAGGCGCGGGCGGGGAAGGGGGTCATGGCTATCCTGTCAGATGGGTCTGGAAGAAGGCGCGGGATTGATGTTTGTTGGTCTCTGTCTACGGCGAATTGCCCAGACAGGTAACAGGCCGGACTCTCAGGGCACAGCACTTTGAAACCTCTCCCACGAGACACCTGCGAACCCGGTCCTTGCTCTTGCCGTGCGCTCCAGACCCGCACACAATCGGGATGCGCCGAAGCTGAAAAGTCACCATGATGGCCTCACGGCCTCCAGTCCTGAACGCGCAAATGGCCATGGCGCCAATCGGCATTGAACGAGGGGGCCCCTTTGACCGGTCAGGCGCGCTACACCGTTGATCAGGCCCTGATCACGCCGGATCGCGCGCATGGTCCCGATAACGGGAAAAGCAGGAGAGCGCCCTGATGCCCGAACGCCGCGCCTTTTTCCGCCGGGCCGCCGCCTATGGCGTCGATTATCTGGTCATCGCCCTCTACGCCCTTGCGCTCGCCGGGGTCATGATGACGCTGGCCCCGCCGCTGGGCGCCGGCAAGCTGGGGGCCTATCTCCTCGCCGCAGGGACGCTCACCCTTCCGGTGGTGACGATCTATGCAATCGCCGAGGCGCGCTTCGGCGCGAGCCCTGGCAAAATGATACTGGGCTTGCGCGTATGGCGCGGGACAGACCGGCCATCCCTCGGCCGGTCGCTTGTGCGGAACGTCATAAAATTTGCCCCCTGGGAGATCGCTCATATCGGGATCTGGCTTACCCCGGGCCAGCCCTTTGTCGATCCGCCCTCGCTGACAGGCCTCATATTGATGAATACGGCCATCGCTATAGTGATCATCCAGGCCATCCTGATCGCAGCCCTCGGATCGGGCGTGCATGACTGGATCGCCGGGTTACGGGTGACGCACCGCGAGGACATCCCGGCATCGCCCGGCTAGCGGTCCGCCGCCGGCGCGGCGCGGGGTCCCGTGTCAGCCCAAATTCTGCTGGAAGAAGGCGCGGGTGCGGGTATTGGCCAGATCCGCGTCGCCGGCGTGGTAATGCGCCCCGCCCACCCGCGCAAACGCATGGTCGCGCTCGGGATAGTCATGGATCATGACATGGGGATGATCATCAAGCGCGGCATGGATTTTCGCCTGGGCCTCGGGCGGCACGAACTCGTCCTGGCCGGCAATGTGCAGCATGAGCGGGCGGGTGATATTGGCCGCCTCATCGAGCCGGGTCTGGATATTGACCCCGTAATAGCCCACCACCGCGTCGGCATCGGTGCGGCAGGCGGTCAGATAGGCCAGCTGCCCGCCCAGGCAGTAGCCCACCGCCCCGACCTTGCCGGTTCCGGCGCGCCGCGCGTGATCGACCGTGGCGGCGATGTCTCTGAGACCGGCCTCAATGTCGAATTTACCAAACAGGTCAAAGGCATGCTTCCATTCTGCGTCAGTCTTGTCGGTGATCTGTATGCCCGGCTCGATGCGCCAGAACAGGTCCGGGCAGATCGCCAGCCAGCCTTGCGCCGCGAGATCGTCGCATATCTCGCGCATGACGTGATTGACCCCGAAAATCTCCTGCAGCACCACGATGGCCGGCCCGGAGCCGGCGGCGTAGGCGCTGAACTGGCCGTCAGGGCCGGTGATGGTGATCTCTTTGGCGGACATGAATGGCTCCCGTGTGGCTTCAGGCCGCTTTGAGGGCTGACGCGGCTATGATAGGGCTGCGGGCCGGACAGTGAAGCGAGGCCGCCATGAAGGTCAATATTGAAATCGACTGCACCCCGCAGGAGGCGCGCGCCTTTTTTGGCCTGCCCGATGTCACCCCGCTCAATGAAAAGCTGGTCGCGGAAATGGGCGAGCGGCTGAGCGCCAATATGGGCGCCCTCGAACCCGAAGCGCTGATGCGCAGCTGGATGAGCTTCGGCGGGGAATGGCAGAAGCAGTTCATGGATCTGATGGGCAAGGCCGGCGGCGGTCCGGCGCGCTGAACCGGCCATGCACGACACGATTTTCGCCCTGGCCAGCGCGCCCGGCCGGGCCGGGGTGGCGGTCTTGCGCCTGAGCGGTCCCGGCGCAGGCCCCGCGCTCGACGCCCTCACGCGCCGCCCGCGCCCTGCGCCGCGCCAGGCGGTGTTGCGGCGCATCACCAATGCAGACGGTCAGATGATTGATCAGGGCCTGGCGCTTTGGTTTCCGGCACCGGCGAGCTTTACCGGCGAGGATTGCGCCGAACTGCATGTGCATGGCGGACCGGCTGTGATCGACGCGCTGGCCCGCGCGCTTGAAACGCTGGGCGCGCGCCCGGCCGGGCCGGGCGAGTTCACACGCCGCGCCTTTGAATATGGCAAGCTGGACCTGACCGAGGCGGAGGGCCTGGCCGATCTCATCGACGCAGAAACCGAAGGCCAGCGCGCCCAGGCCCTGGCCCAGATGACCGGCGCCCTGCGCACGCTCTATGAAGGCTGGCGCGAACAGCTCATTTCGGTGCTGGCGGCGCTGGAGGGCGAGATCGACTTTCCCGACGAGGATGATGTGCCTGATCACCTCGCCGACGCCGCCGCCGCGCCGCTGGACGCCCTCATCAACGCCCTCGCCGCGCATCTCGACGACGCCAGGCGCGGCGAGCGGGTGCGCGAGGGCTTCGCCATCGCCCTGATCGGCGCGCCCAATGCGGGCAAGTCCTCCCTGCTCAATGCGCTGGCCCGGCGCGAGGCGGCCATCGTCACCGATATTCCCGGCACCACCCGCGATGTGGTGGAGGTGCGCCTGGTCCTGGCCGGCTTCCCGGTCATCCTCGCCGACACCGCCGGCCTGCGCGAGGCGGCGGACCGGATCGAGGCGGAAGGCGTGCGCCGCGCGCTGGCGCGGGCTGAAGGCGCCGATCTGCGCCTTGGCGTCATCGATGTTTCACGTGAAACATCCCTCGGCGCGCTGGAGCGCCGCCTGCGTCCGGGCGACGCGCTGGCGCTGAACAAGACCGATCTCGCCGCGGCGTCCGGCCTGACGGCGCCGGACGGCGTCCGCGCCTTCGCCGTGTCGGCCCGCACCGGGGCGGGCCTGCCTGCGCTGGAAGACTGGCTGGAATCCAGCGTGCGCGCCCGCCTCGGCGCCCGCGAGGCGCCGGCCCTGTCGCGCGCGCGCCACCGCCAGGGCGTCAGCCGGGCGCTCGATCATCTCGGCGCAGCGCGCGCCGCGCTCGCGCGCGGGCCGGAGCTGGCGGCCATGGAGACCCATCTCGCCATCCGCGCGCTGGAAAGCCTGACCGGCCGGGTGGATGTGGAGGATGTGCTGGACCGGGTGTTCAGCCAGTTCTGCATCGGTAAATAGGGCGCGCGCCCTGCGGCGCCTCGACTTCGCCGCGATCCTTCGCTAGAGGACTGGCCGACAGCGCCCGTACGCGGGCGCGCTTGTAACCGGCTTGATTTCATGACCCTCGACCCCGTCACCACCCCGGCGCGCGCCTGGGACGTCATCGTCATCGGCGGCGGCCATGCCGGCTGCGAAGCCGCAACGGCGGCGGCGCGTGCGGGGGCGGCCACGCTGCTGCTCACGCACAAGGCGGCGACCATCGGGGAGATGAGCTGCAATCCGGCCATTGGCGGGCTCGGCAAGGGCCATCTGGTGCGCGAGGTGGATGCGCTCGACGGGCTGATGGGCCGGGTGGCGGACGCGTCGGGCATCCAGTTCCGCCTGCTCAACCGGTCCAAAGGCCCCGCCGTGCGCGGGCCCCGCACCCAGTCGGACCGCAAGCTCTACCGCGAGGCCATGCAAGCCGCGCTGAAACAGACGGACAATCTCTCAATCGTCGAAGCGGCAGTGGAGGATCTGATCGTCGAGGACGGCGTGTGCGCCGGGGTGATCGACGCCCGGGGCCTCGCCTGGCGCGCCGGCGCCGTGGTGCTCACCACCGGCACCTTCCTGAAGGGCGTGATCCATCGCGGGGCCGAGCGCATTCCCGCCGGCAGGGATGGCGAGGCGCCCGCCATCGGTCTGTCGGACCGGCTCTACGGGCTTGGCCTGGCCATGGGCCGGCTCAAGACCGGCACGCCGGCGCGCCTGGATGGCCGCACCATTGACTGGGACGGGCTCGACAAGCAGGAGGCGGACGCCGATCCGGTCCCGTTCTCCTTCCTGACCGATAAAATCACCGTGCCGCAAATCGCCTGCGCCATCACCCGCACCACGCAGGCCACTCACGACATCATCGCCGCCAATCTGCAGCACTCGGCCGTTTATGGCGGGGCGATCTCCGGGCGCGGCCCGCGTTATTGTCCGTCCATCGAGGACAAGGTGGTGCGCTTTGCTGACCGCACCGGGCATCAGGTGTTCCTGGAGCCGGAAGGCCTGGACGACGACACGGTCTATCCCAACGGCATCTCCACCTCCCTGCCCGCCGATGTGCAGGACGCCTTCCTCAAGACCATTCCGGGGCTGGAACGCGCAGCCGTGCGCCGCTACGGCTACGCCATCGAGTATGATTATGTGGACCCGCGCGAGCTGAGCGCCACGCTCGAGGTGCGCCGCCTGCCCCGCCTGTGGCTGGCCGGCCAGATCAATGGCACGACGGGCTATGAAGAGGCCGCCGCCCAGGGCCTGATGGCCGGGCTCAACGCCGCGCTGGCCGTATCCGGCGCCGCCCCCTTCATCCTCGACCGGTCCGAGGCCTATATCGGGGTGCTGATCGATGATCTGATCACGCGCGGCGTCACCGAGCCCTATCGCATGTTCACCTCGCGCGCCGAATACCGCCTGACCCTGCGCGCCGACAATGCCGACCAGCGCCTGACGGACAAGGCGATTGCGCTGGGCGCGGCGAGTGTTTCACGTGAAACATCCTGGCGGAGCAAAGCCGCCGCCCTCACCGGCGCCCGCACGCTGGCGCACGAGCTGAGCCTGACGCCAGCCGAAGCGGCGCGCGCCGGGCTCAAGGTCAATCAGGACGGCAAGCGCCGCAATTTGCTCGAGCTCCTGTCCTATCCCTCGATTCAATGGAGCGATGCAGCGCGGGTCTGGCCGCAGCTCCATGATCTGCCCGCCCCGATCGCCGAGCAGATCGAGATCGACGCGGTCTATCACGGCTATCTCGACCGGCAGGAGGCTGATATTCTCGCTTTCCGCCGCGATGAGGGCGTGCGCATACCGGCCGGCTTTGACTATGGGGTTGTGGGCGGGCTCTCCAACGAGGTGCGCGAGAAGCTCGAAGCGGCCAGCCCGGCCACGCTGGGCCAGGCGGCGCGCATCGAGGGCGTGACGCCCGGCGCGCTCACCGCCCTGCTGGCCCATCTCAAGCGCGCCGGCCGGCGTTCGGCCTGAGCCATGACGCAGCGCTATGACGCCGCCGCCTTCCAGGCCGAGACCGGTGTTTCACGTGAAACACTCGCCCGGTTCGAGCGCTGGCGCGACATGCTGGCCGAGACCAACGCCCATACCAATCTGGTCGGCCGCTCCACGCTGGAGGATTTCTGGTTCCGCCATGCGCTGGATTCCTGGCAGATCTACATGCTGGCCCCTGAAACGGTCCGCTGGGCCGATCTGGGGGCCGGGGCCGGGTTTCCGGGCCTGGCCATCGCCTACGCCCTGATGCAGTCCGGCCTGCCCGGCGGCCACGTGACCCTGGTGGAATCGGTGCAGAAGAAGGCTCAATTCCTGAAAGCCGTCGCCGCGTCCACAGGCGCGCCCGTGACCATCCTGCCGGTGCGCGTGGAGCATCTCGATCCCGTGCCGCAGGTGGATGTGGTCACCGCGCGCGCCATGGCGCCGCTGGAGGTTTTGCTGGGATATGTGCATCCATTTGTGGATAAGGGGGCCCGCGCGCTCCTTCCGAAGGGCGCGCGTTACCATGAGGAATTGACCCGGGCGCGGAAAAGCTGGACCTTTAAGGCCGAGGTCATACCGAGCCGTACGTCCCCGGAGGCCGCCATCCTGTCCATCACGGAGCTCGCCCCTTGTCCGACGATCGCGCCGCGCCGCCGAAAGTAATCGCCATCGCCAACCAGAAGGGCGGCGTCGGCAAGACCACGACGGCCATCAATCTGGCCACCGCCCTCGCCGCCATCGGCCAGCGCGTGGTGGTGCTCGATCTTGACCCCCAGGGCAACGCCTCCACCGGGCTGGGCGTCTCGCGCGCCCAGCGCAAGGCCACCTCCTATGACGTGCTGGTGGCCGAGCAGCCCATGGAAGAAGCGCTGATCGACACCGCCGTGCCCGGCCTGGCGCTGATCCCGTCGGACGCCGATTTGTCGGGCGCCGAGCTGGAGCTGTCCAACGCCCCGCGCCGCTCCTACCGGCTGCGCCACGCCATCGACCGCTTCCGGCGCGCCCTGTCCGCGCGGGGCGAGCGCTGCGACTATGTGCTGATCGATTGCCCGCCCTCGCTCAATCTTCTGACCGTCAACGCCATGACGGCGGCCGATTCGGTGCTGGTGCCGCTACAATGCGAGTTCTTCGCCCTGGAAGGCCTGACCCAGCTCATGCGCACTATTGATCTGGTCCGGGGCAACCTCAATAAATCATTGGAAATTCAAGGCGTTGTGCTGACAATGTACGACAAGCGCAATAATCTCTCGTCCCAGGTGGCCGCCGATGTGCGCGCCCATTTCGGCGACAAGGTGTATGACACGGTCATACCGCGCAATGTGCGCGTCTCCGAGGCGCCCAGCTTTGGAAAGCCGGTCCTGCTCTATGATCTCGAATGCGCCGGCTCGCGCGCCTATCTCGGTCTCGCCAAGGAAGTGGTGCGCCAGGAGCGCCGGGCCGCTGACGCGCTGGCGCCGGCATGAGCGGGGCTGAAGACCGTCCGCGCAGCCGCGGCCTTGGCCGCGGGCTCTCCGCCCTCCTGGGCGAGGGCGAGGAGGCCGATGCGCTGCGTGCAGAAGGCGCCGAGGCGTCTGGCGGCCGGTCCGGCGCCGGCCCGCGCACC
The DNA here is from genome assembly GCA_020832735.1 of Oceanicaulis sp. Taxonomy (GTDB): domain Bacteria; phylum Pseudomonadota; class Alphaproteobacteria; order Caulobacterales; family Maricaulaceae; genus Oceanicaulis. The sequence goes on along the minus strand of JAFIEB010000120.1, from coordinate 12,560 downwards.
CTGCCCGTGGCGGTGCTGAGCCCCAATCCGAACCAGCCGCGCAAGCGCTTTGACGAGTCCGAACTCGACGCCCTGGCGGTGAGCATTTCCGGTCAGGGCCTGTTGCAGCCCATCCTGGTGCGCCCCGCGCCCGGTGATGCCGGGCGCTACCAGATCGTCGCGGGCGAGCGGCGCTGGCGAGCGGCCCAGCGGGCCGGGCTGCATGACGTGCCGGTGGTGATCCGCGAGCTCACCGACCGCGAAACCCTGGAAATCGCCATTGTCGAGAATGTCCAGCGCGCCGATCTCAATGCAGTGGAGGAAGCGCGCGCCCTGGCCCAGCTGGTCGAGCGCTTCGGTCATACCCAGGAAGACGTGGCCCGCGCCATCGGCAAGTCCCGCGCCCATGTGGCCAACATGCTGCGCCTGTTGTCCCTGCCGGCCGGCGTCCTGTCCATGCTGGAATCAGGCGCCCTGACCGCTGGTCACGCCCGGGCTGTGGCGGCCAGCGCCGATCCCGAAGCGCTCGCCCGCCAGATCGTGGATCAGGGATTGTCCGTGCGCGCCGCCGAGCAGCTGGCCCGCTCGGCCGCCGGCAAGGCGGACGAGGCGCGCACCGGCCCCGCGCCCGAGCGCAAGTCCGCCCGGTCCGATCCCGACACGCGCGCGCTGGAAGCGGATCTGTCCGAACGGCTCGGCCTGACCGTCACGATCCGCCATGACGGCGAGAGCGGCGAGGTGCGCATCGCATTCTCGTCACTCGAGCAGCTGGACGAGGTTTGCCGCCGACTCACCTCAAGCGCGATGTCTGGCGCTTATTAAGCCTCAAATTACGGCTCTCAGAGGCGATGAAATTCCGCCAGCCCTACCGTGGTATGCCTTGGAGCCTGAAAATCTCGATTTTGCGAAGAGCTCTTATAAGGCATTGATTTAGCGGCCGTTTTCAGACGCCAAAATCGCCATCAATCCGTCGCGCCAGTGCGGATAGGCCGGGCGCCAGCCGAGAACGGCCTTGGCGCGCGCATTGGAGACCCGGCGCTGCTCACTATAGAAACTCGCCATCATCGCGCTGACCCGCTCTGGATCGAACGGTCGTTCTTCTGGCGGCGCCATGCCCAGCAGCCCCGCGGCGCCGCGCAGCACCTCGGCCTGGCTCGACGGCCAGTCATCGACCAGATTGAACGCGCCGCGCGCCTGCGGCCTGTCCATCGCCAGCACCAGGGCGCGGGCGATGTCATCGACATGAATGCGTCCGAACACCTGACCCGGCTTGATCCAGGCGACGGCGCCGCCCTCGCGCAGCCGGTCCAGTGCGCTGCGCCCGGGTCCATAAATCCCGCCGAGCCGGAAAATCCGCGCCCCCAGCGCCGCCCATCCCGCTTCGGCCTCCACCCGGGCGCGGGCGCGCGCCGATCCGGGATTGAGTTCATCGCGTTCAAACGACCAGCCGCCCTGGCGGTCGCCATACACCCCGGTGGTGGAGAGATAGCCCAGCCACAGCTGGTCCGGCCTCAGCCCCCGCAAGGGGCGCAGGACCGGATCGCCGTCCGGGCCCGGCGGCACGCTGGATATCGCCGCGTCATGGGCTTCTGCCGCTGCGCGCAGCGATGCGCGCCCCGCAGGCGCCGCCGGGTCGGCGCGCACGACAGCGACGCCGTCAGCCTCGATCGCGGCTGCAGCCTGGTCAGATCTGGCCGTCGCCGAGACCGCCCAGCCTGCAGCCGTCAGCCGGCGCGCTGTGGCGCGGGCGACATACCCGTAACCGATGAGCAGGCATTTGCGCGGCGTGGTCATGGCGCATCCATCTGATTGGCGCTAGCCTCAAGTCAAGCTATTTGGCCGAGGGACCTGTCATGGCGCGCACGATCACCGCATTTGTTCTCGCCTGCGCCGTGTCTGGCGGCGCATACGCTGATCCGTCCGAGCAGCGCTACCGCGCCTGTCTGGACCGGGTCTCCACCGATGCCGAGGCGGCCTATGAGGACGCCATGATCTGGCGCGCCCAGGGCGGCGGCTGGCCGGCCGAGCATTGCGCCGGCCTCGCCCAGATCGCCCAGGGCTGGTCCCAGACCGGCGCCATCCGACTGCGCGCAGCCGCCGAAGGCGCCACCGACGCCAGCGATATGAGCCGCGCCATCCTGTTCGGCCAGGCCGGAGACGCCTTCCTGCGCGCGCGCCGGTTTGACGAGGCCGCTCAAGTATTTGCGCGCGGCATGGATTTCGCTCCCAGTGATGCGGGCCTGGCCCGCGGCCTGGCCGACGCGGCCTATGCGCGCGGCGATCTGGCCCGCACGGTCGAGGCCGCCGACGCCGCCCTTGCGATCAATCCGGGCGATCCCGGCGCGCTGGGCATGCGCGCGGCGGCGCGGCTGGAGCAGGGCGCCTTCGATGAGGCCGAGGCCGATCTGGCCGACGCGCTCGCCGCCGAGCCTGAAAATGTCGAGCTGCTGGTGCTGCGCGGACGGCTCAACGAGGCCCGCCGCACCGGCCAGGTCCCCGAACGGCCCTAGCCTGGCCGGCCGGATCCTTCAAATTTCGACCAGACGCTGTCTTTGAGCTCTGCGATGAAAGCGGCGTGGGCTGCTTTTTCCCCGGCGCTGATGCGCGGCGCCAGCGGCGCCGGGCGCGGCGGCCGGGCCGGAAAGCTCACCTCGCCCGCCGCCCGGTCCTCGCCCAGAAGGCCCAGCGCCTGCTCGCGCCCACCATGGAGCTCCAGCCACACCTCGGCCAGCAGATAGGCGTCGATCAGCGCGCCGTGCTTGGTGCGGTTTTCCAGCGAAATGTCGAAGCGCTTGCACAGGGCGTCAAGGCTGGCGGGCGCGCCGGGAAATTTCTCACGCGCCAGTGCGGCGCTGTCGATGAAGCGCGACGGGTCGACCGGTGCGCGCCCGCAGCGCTTGAGCTCCATATTGATGAAGCTCATGTCGAAACCGGCATTGTGGGCGATGATCGGACTGTCTTCGAAAAACGCCAGCACCTGATCGGCGATCTCGGCGAAGACCGGCTGGTCCTTGAGCATCTCGTTGGTCAGGCCGGTGATCGCCACCGCATCAGCATCGATCTGGCGCTCGGGATTGATCAACAGGCGCAAATCACGCCCGGTCGGCGTCAGGCCGGACAACTCGACACAGCCGATCTCGGTGATCCGGTGGCCCTCTTCGGGATAGAGCCCGGTGGTTTCGGTGTCGAAGACGACCTGGCGCTGGCTCATGCTTGGTCTCCCGTCAGCGCCGCCATCACGGCGCGCACCTGGGTGCGGGCGGCCTCGACGCCCTGGCTGGTGTCGATCACGTAATCCGCCGCCGCGCGCTTGCGCGAATCATCCCACTGGCGCGCCATTATGGCCTCCAGCTTGGCCTCGCTCATACCCTCGCGCGACAGCACCCGCTCACGCTGGACGTCTTCCGGCGCGCTTACCACCACCACTTTATCGACCCGCTCATGCTGGCCGGTCTCGAACAGGAGCGGCACGTCCAGCACCGCCACCTGTCGGCCCTCGCGGCGCGCGCCGGCGAAAAACGCCTGGCGCTCAGCCTCCACCAGCGGGTGGACGATGGCCTCCAGGCGCTCAAACCCGGACGGATCGCGCTGCAGGGCCGCCGACAGGGCGGCGCGGTCCACGCCCGTCTCTGCACTGGCGCAGCCGGGAAAAGCCGCGCCCACTTGAGCCGCCGCCGCGCCGCCGGGGGCATAGAGCCGGGCCACAGCCGCGTCGGCGTCAAACACCGCCGCGCCCTCGTCTGCGAACAGGCCCGCCGTAGTGGTCTTGCCCATGCCGATAGAGCCGGTCAGCCCGACAATAATCATCGCGGCCCCCTCAATGCGGCTTCCAGCACGGCCCGCACGCTGTCATCAGCGGGCGCCGGGGCGCCATAAAAGGCCTCAAAGCTCGGCCGCGCCTGTCCGATCAGCATGGTCAGGCCGTCCGCCGTGCGCAGGCCGCGCCGCTTGGCCGCCTGCAGAAACACGGTTTCAAGGGGCGTGTAGACCATGTCGAAGGCCAGCGCGGCGTCACCGGCCGCGTCCAGCGCAGCGTGCAGCGGCGCCTGGCCGGTCATGCCCAGGACACTGGCGTTGATGATCAGGCGCGCGCCGTCCAGCGCCGCCGGTCCGGCGTCCGGGTGGATCGCGGCGCGCACGCCGAAGGCGCCGGCCAGATTTTCGGCATTGGCGCGCGTGCGGTTGACGATGCGGATCTCGCGGTTCTGGCGCGACAGCCGCCACATCGCCGCGCGCGCGGCGCCCCCGGCCCCGATCAATACGGCCGGCCCGGTTGCGTCATCGCCGGCCAGCGCCGCGTCCAGCCCGGCGATATCGGTATTGTCCGCCGCGATGACGCCGTTGCGGAACACCAGAAGATTGGCCGCTCCCACCGCGCGCGCCGCCGCGCTCGCCTCATCCGCCAGCGCCAGCGCTGCGGTCTTGTGCGGGATGGTGACATTGAGCCCGGCATAACCATCGGCCATGACCGCGCGCACCCGGGCTTCAAACCCGTCCGGCGGCGCCGGCACGCGCTCATACCGGCCCTCAATCGCGCAGGCCTCCAGCCAGGCGCTCATCATCAGCGGCGACAGCGAGTGATCCACCGGCCAGCCGCACACCCCGGCCACAGGCAGGCGGGCGCTCATGCCTCGATCACCCCCTGCTCGCGCAGGAAGCCCAAAAGCGGCAGGAGGGGCAGGCCCAGCACGGCGAAATAATCGCCCTCCACCTGGTCAAACAGCTGCGCGCCCAGCCCTTCAAAGGCGTAACCGCCCACCGTGGCGGTGAGAATCCCGCCCGTCTCCTGCGCGTAGCGCTCCAGAAACGCGTCCGAGCATGCCCGCATGCGCAGGGCGCAGCGGCTGGCGTGGCGCCAGATGATCTCGCCGCCGCGCGCCGCCGCCAGCCCGCCCACCAGATAATGGGTCCGGCCCCGCCACGCCCTGAGGCGCGCCATCGCGGCCTCCGCGTCGGGCGCCTTGTCATAGGCGCGGCCTTCAAACTCGAGCACCTGATCGGCTCCGATGACGAGGCCGTCCCGGCGCTGCGACACGGCCTGCGCCTTGGCCTCGGCCAGGGTTTGGGCCAGTTCGGCCGGGCTTCCGGCGAAACCCTGCTTGACCGCTGCTTCGTCCACGCCGGACGCCTCGGTCTCGAACACAACGCCCGCCCCTGACAGGATCGCCCGGCGCGGCGCCGAGCCGGAAGCCAGAATCAGCGTCATGCGCGCAGCGTCTCCCTGTGCTCGGTGAGCAGATTGATCACCTTGGCCGCCGTCTCCTCGATCGAGCGCCTTGTGACATCGATGTACGGCCAGTTATGGCGCGCAAACAGGCGCCGGGCATGGATCAGTTCAGCCTTCACCGTTTCCGCATCGACATAGCTGGTGGGCGCTTCCTCGCCCAGATTGACCAACCGGTTGCGCCGTATCTGGATGATGCGCTCGGGACTGGCGGTCAGGCCGACGATGAGCGGCTTTTTCAACGTCTCCAACCCCTCCGGCAGGGCCGCGCCGGGCACCAGGGGTATGTTGGCGGTGCGGATGCCGCGATTGCCCAGATACACGCTGGTCGGCGTCTTGGAGGTGCGGCTGATGCCCAGAAGGATCACGTCCGCGCTGGCCAGATCCTCGCCCTGGCCGTCATCATGGGCCATGGAATAGTTCATCGCCTCGATGCGCCGGTAATAATCGGCGTCCAACACCCGCTGGGCGCCCGCCTTGCCCTGGGCGGGGGCCCCCAGATAGGCCGACAGCGTCGCCTCGATGGGATCAAGCACCGCCACCGCCGGCACGTGCAGCGTGGCGCAACGGTCCTCCAGCGTGCGGCGCAGATCCTGATTGACCAGGGTGAACATCACCACGCCGGGATTGGCTTCGATATGGCTGAGCACGCGCTCCATCTGGCGCGGCGAGCGGACCAGCGCAAACAGATGCTCGATGGGGTGGACGCCGGGAAACTGGGCGACCGAGGCGCGCATCACCCCCATCAGGGTCTCGCCGGTGGAATCGGAGACCATGTGCACATGGAAGTGAAGCCCGTCGGCGTCGGAGCTGGCAGGGCCGGAAGCAGACATGGCGCGATCCCGTCTCGGCCCGCTGCAGGCGGGCGGTCATGAACTGGTTAAACCAGCCCGGCGCGCCTGTGAACATCCCCCGCGCGCCGCGTGCATAAAGGCCAGGTTACGCACAGGCGCGCCGGGGGCGTGTTGTCTGGCGGCGCCGGTATGACCCGCGGCGCCCGGGCCGGCTGAAAGTTGACGACAGGGTGTGGACACCGCGCCCCTGTGGACGCATGCGGTGTTGAGCGTGGACAGCGCGGCGCGCGCTGGACCCGCTATCGCCGCGTTAACGAAGCGTCAATCAGAGTAAACAAATGATTAATGGCCCATGAGCGGCGCGCCGGCGCCCGTGGACAGGCGCGCTCCACAGGGCTGTGAATCAGCGGCGCCCACGTGGACAGGCCGGTTATCCCCATTGGCGCCCGGCCTTGTTACTGATCCCCCCTGTTTTATTCTTTGAGAAAAGATGAGTAAGACGGGCCCGGCACGCCGGGGATAACCCTTCCCGGCCCGCAAGCGAAGGTGCTCGAGCTGATGACCGTCAAACCCCTTCTCCAGGTTCTCGGCGGCGAGACCCTGTCCACCCCCCCGGTCTGGCTGATGCGTCAGGCGGGCCGCTATCTGCCCGAATACCGCCAGGTGCGGGCCAAACAGCGCGATTTCATCGCGTTTTGCCTTGATCCCGAAGCGGCTGCGGAAGTGACGCTTCAGCCGATACGGCGCTATGGCTTTGATGCGTCGATAGTTTTTGCAGACATTCTTCTGATCCCTCACGGGCTGGGACAAAAGGTCTGGTTTGAGCCTGGCGAAGGTCCGCGCCTTGAGCCCGTTACCCCGGCGGATCTGCCCCGCCTGTCGGTCGAGCGCGCGCGCGAGGCGCTGGCGCCGGTGAGCGAGACCCTGCGCCTGGTGCGCGCCGCCCTGCCGGCCCACACCGCGCTGATCGGGTTCGCCGGCTCGCCCTGGACGGTGGCCACCTACATGATCGAGGGCGGCGGATCGAAGGACCGGTTCAAGGCCCGCGCGCTGGCCTGGAGCGATCCGGGCGGGTTTGACGCCCTGATGGACCTCATTGCAGACGCCAGCATCGCCTATCTCGCCGATCAGGTCCGGGCTGGCGCCGATGTGGTCAAGCTGTTTGATTCCTGGGCCGACGGCCTGCCTGACCCCCTGTTTGACCGGGTGGTGATCCGCCCGACCCGGCGCATCGTGGACGGTTTGCGCGCCCAAGGCGTGAGCGCGCCGGTGATCGGTTTTCCCCGCGGCGCGGGGCCGCAGGCGGTGCGTTACGCCCAGCAGACCGGGGTGACCGCTCTGGCGCTGGATCACGGCATGGATACGGATTGGGCGAGGCAAGTCCTGCCTGACAGCCTGCCCGTCCAGGGTCAGCTGGACCCGGCCGTTTTACGGGCGGGCGGCGCGGCGCTGGACGGCGAGATCGACCGGCTGCTTTGCGCATGGGCGGGCCGGCCCTATGTATTCAATCTCGGACACGGAATTCATCTGGACACGCCGCCAGAGCATGTCGAGCGCCTGATGGCGCGCGTGCGCGGCGCCTGACAGGCAAGGACAGCTCATGGGCCGGCGCATTGCAGTGGTATTGTTCAATCTCGGCGGACCGGACGGGCCCGCCAGCGTCAAACCCTTCCTGCGCAATCTGTTCAATGACCCGGCGATCATCTACGCCCCTGCGCCCCTGCGCCAGATGCTGGCCTGGCTGATCTCCACCACGCGCGGTCCCAAGGCCGCGAAGGAATACGCCAAGATGGGCGGCGGCTCGCCCATCGTGCCCGAAACGCAGAGACAGGCCGACGCGCTGGCGCGCAGCCTGGCCGGCGCCCTGCCGGGCGACGAGGTGCGGGTGGTGCTGGCCATGCGTTACTGGCGCCCGTTCGTGCATGATGCTGTGCGCGAAGCGGCCGCCTTCCAGCCAGACGAGACGGTGCTGCTGCCGCTCTATCCCCAGTTCTCCACAACCACTACCGGCTCTTCCCTCAAGGCCTGGCGCGATGCGGGCGGCGGGGCCGCCCGGGCGGTGTGCTGCTATCCTGAAGAGGCCGATTTCATCACCGCTCACGCCCGGCTGATCGAGGAGCGCTGGCGCGCTGCAGGCGCGCCGGACGGCGTGCGCGTGCTGTTTTCCGCCCATGGCCTGCCCGAAGCGGTGATCCGGCGCGGCGACAGCTATCAGTGGCAGGTCGAGCAGACCGTGGCCGCCGTCTCGGCGCGCCTGCCCGAAGCGCTGCGCGAGCACGAAATCTGCTACCAGTCGCGCGTCGGCCCGCTCAAATGGATCGGCCCGTCCACCGAAGAGGCGATCAAGCGCGCCTGCGCGGACGGGCGCCATATCGTATTGTCGCCCATCGCCTTTGTCTCCGAGCATATCGAGACCCTGGTCGAGCTGGACGAGGAATACGCCGAGCTGGCGCATGAACACGGCGCGAAAGGGTATGAGCGCGTCCCGGCGCTGGGCGATCATCCCGATTTCATCGCCGCCCTGTCGCGCCTGACAATCTCGGCGCTGAACGGCCCGGACGGGCTCAAGCCGCCGGGGGGGCGGCCCATATGCCCGGCGCAGTATGCAAAATGCCCGTGCCGTGCGGCGGAGACAGGACAGGAGGCTGCGTAATGATGGACATGATCGCGCCGGGCGGCGGCGTTTACGAGGTCATCAAGGGCTTGCACATCGCGGCGGTGATCTTCTGGATGGCCGGCATGCTCTATCTGCCGCGCCTGTTTGTCTATCATCACAGCGCCCAGCCGGGCGGGGAGCTGGAGACCGCGCTCCTGAAGCAGGAGAGCAATCTCCTGAAAATCATCATGAACCCGGCCCTGATCGCGGTCTGGCTTCTGGCCATCGTGATGCTGGCGGCCAATCCGGGCCTGTTTTCACAAGGCTGGTTTCACGTGAAACTGCTGCTGGTTCTGGCTCTGAGCGGCGTGCACGGATTTTACGCAGCCAGCGCACGCAAGTTCGCCAAAGGCGCACGCCCGCGCACGGAGAAATTCTGGCGCCTCATGAATGAAGTCCCGGCGATCGGCGCACTGGTAATCGCGGTTCTGGCGGTCTGGAAACCGTTCTGAGCGTCAGTCGCTGAACATCCATTGCAGCCCTGCACGATAGGCGTCCGTGCTGTTGGCGGCATGGGTGCCGCCGGAAATGGTGTGGACACGTGATTGCCATGGGCGGATTTCGCGATCTTCCCAGGCCGCACCCCAGCGCAATGCGGCTTCGCGCAAGGCCGGCCAATCATTTTCCCCGCTGGCGATCATCAGCTTCAGGTCTGTGCGCAAGGCGGCCGGCGGCTCGGCGAAGTAGACATCTTCTGTTGGCGCGAACGCCGGATTGCTGGCGATGCGCCCCCAGAACAGGTCCGGATCGGAAAAGGCGGAGTAGAGCACAAAGCCGCCGCCGCGGGACTGGCCAAACAGGATCCGGCGCTCGGGGTCAGCGCGATAGCGCGCCTCGACCAACGGAAGCAGCTCGCCGCTCAGGAATCGCGCAAACGCCGGGGCTCCGGCCTCGTGTTCGTGGTCGCCCGGCGGCATGAAGTCCACGCCGCGCGCATTGATCTCAGGCGAGAACGAGCCGTAGGCGATACCCACAATGATCGCCTCGGGCAGGCCGTCATCATAGGTCAGGAATAAATGGTTGGCCGCCAGGATCGGCCAAAGCGAATCCCCGTCCAGCAGATAGACCACCGGATAGGTCTCACTGGTCTGCGCGTCATACCCGTCCGGCAGGCGCACATGGATGTGGTAGGTCCGTCCGGTATGGTCTGACGCAAGGGTGAAATAGGCGCCGGCGAGCGCAGGCAGGCTCTCTAACGCGCCCCGGCTGTCTGTATTTGAGGCCGCGACGGGCGCCGCCGCGCAGCTGCCCAGCACGAAGGCTGCGGCTGCAGAGGTTAGCGCGCACAGCAATGTGCCCCGCCAATCTGATTTCATCATGTCCCAGCCCCCTCGATGATTGGCGGCAGTATTGCCACGCATTGCTTTTCGGGGCGAGCGAATTGAAGGAATTGGGCCAGTCTCAAGCGCCCCTCCAGCTTGACGCGCGCGCCCGGCTGTGGCACGGATTTTCGAGAAACCTGACATCAGGTTCTCTTCTTTCTCCTGTGGCGGCGGCGTTTTGGCGCGCCCCCGGGCAAACCAACACGAAGCCCCATACTTGGGCCATGTCCCGGGCGTTCCGCCTGGCCGGTGCGTTCAGGGCCATGTTCCGGTCCGGCGCGCGTCCCTGCCTGCCTCCCGCCGCGTTTTCCTTTCGCCTTTGCTCCCGAGATCAACATGACCGACGACAACCGCTATGATGACGACCTGGACGATGACTCGGGCGACGAGGACAACGGGTCTTCGGATCAGACCCGCGCCGGCGAGCGCATGTCGCTCCAGGAGCTGAAGGAAAAGAGCCCCGCCGAGCTGGTGGCGCTGGCCGAGCAGCTCGATATCGAGAACGCGGCGAGCCTGCGCAAGCAGGGCATGATGTTCGCCATCCTCAAGGCGCTGGCCGATGAGGGCGCGTCTATCTCGGGCGGCGGCACGCTGGAAGTGCTCCAGGACGGGTTCGGGTTCCTGCGCGCGCCGGAATCCAACTATCTGCCCGGTCCCGACGACATATACGTGTCGCCCAGCCAGATCCGCCGCTTCGGCCTGCGCACCGGCGATTCGGTGGAGGGCGAGATCCGCTCGCCGCGCGACAATGAGCGCTATTTCGCGCTGCTCAAAGTCCCCAGCATCAATTTCGAGGATCCCGAAAAGACCCGTCACAAGGTCCATTTCGACAATCTGACCCCGCTCTATCCCGATGAGCGCTTCCAGATCGAGAACCCCGATCCGACCCGCAAGGACCGCACCGGCCGCGTGATCGACATCGTCGCGCCCATCGGCAAGGGCCAGCGCGCCCTGATCGTGGCGCCGCCGCGCACCGGCAAGACCATGGTCTTGCAGAATGTTGCTCACGCCATCGAGACCAATCATCCCGAGTGCTATCTGATGGTGCTGCTCATAGACGAGCGCCCCGAGGAAGTCACCGACATGCAGCGCACGGTGAAGGGCGAGGTGGTGGCCTCGACCTTCGACGAGCCGGCCACGCGTCACGTCCAGGTCGCCGAAATGGTGATCGAGAAGGCCAAGCGCCTGGTCGAACACAAGCGCGACGTGGTGATCCTGCTCGATTCGGTCACGCGTCTGGGCCGCGCTTACAACACCGTGGTGCCAAGCTCGGGCAAGGTGCTCACCGGCGGCGTGGACGCCAACGCGCTCCAGAGGCCCAAACGTTTCTTCGGCGCGGCGCGCAATATCGAGGAGGGCGGCTCGCTGACCATCATCGCCACCGCGCTGATCGACACCGGCTCGCGCATGGACGAGGTGATTTTCGAGGAGTTCAAGGGCACGGGCAATTCGGAGATCGTGCTGGACCGCAAGGTGGCCGACAAGCGCGTCTTCCCGGCCATCGACATTCTCAAGTCGGGCACCCGGAAAGAAGAGCTGCTGGTGCCGCGCGCCGATCTGCAGAAAACCTATGTCCTGCGCCGCATCCTCAACCCGATGGGCACCCAGGACGCGATCGACTTCCTTCTGTCCAAGCTGAAGGAAACCAAGACCAATTCCGACTTCTTCGACTCCATGAACGCCTGATCCTGCGGCGCCCGCCGCACACGAAAACGCCCTCTCCGGACCGGAGAGGGCGTTTTTGTTTCAGGCGTCAGGGGGTCTGAAAATCAGGCCGTGCCCTGGGGCTCGCCGCCTGATTGCTGCTGGGCCAGCTGCTGGCGGTAGAGCGCGGCGAAATCGACCGGCTCGAGCATCAGCGGCGGGAAGCCGCCATCGCGCGTGGCGTCGGCCAGGATGCGCCGGGCGAACGGGAAGATCAGGCGCGGGCATTCGATCAAAAGGAAGGGCTCGCGCGCGCGTTCATCCAGATTGCGGATCGAGAACAGGCCGGCATAGGTCAGCTCGGCGATGAAGAGCGGGCCATTGTCGGATTTGGCGTTGGCGCTGAGCACCACTTCCACCTCGAAGGTTTCGGTGTCCAGGCTGCGCGCGCGCACGTCCACCGACAAATCGATCTCCGGCTGGCCCTGACCGCGCAGGCTGTCGGGTGCGTTGGGGTTTTCAAAGGACAAATCCTTCACATACTGGCCAAGCACGCGGATCATCGGCGCGGCGCCGGCCTCGCCGCCGGGCTGGGGTGCGGGAGCGTCAGTCATGGGCGATCTCTTTCAGGTCGGGCCGGGCGCGCCCGGCGGAAAGGACAGGTGGGGGCCGGTAGCATGCCCGAACTGCTGCGGCAAGCGCAGCCCCGGCGTGACGCGCGGGCCATGAGTGTCTATATCAGGACCACACGCGCGCACGCCGCGCTCAGATGACGGGCCTTTTGCGCCATGGATTTCGACGTACTTCAGCTTCTGTTCTTCGCCGGCCTCGCCGTGTTTCTGGGCGTGCGGCTCTACATGCTGCTGGGCAAGCCCAGCGGCCGCACCCACGAGGAGCACATGCGCGAGGAGCGCGAGCGCGCCGCGGCGTCAGACCGCGCC
>JAFIEB010000137.1 GCA_020832735.1 Oceanicaulis sp. | reverse complement strand
GCGTATCGCTGGCGGCGGCCAAGGCCGCGGCGCTGTCGCGCGGCCTGCCCCTCTACCGGTATCTGGGCGGGGTCAATGCGCGCATCCTGCCCGCCCCGATGATGAACGTCATCAATGGCGGCGCCCATGCCGACAATCCGGTGGATTTCCAGGAATTCATGGTCATGCCCGTGGGCTTGCCCAGCTTTTCCGAGGCGCTGCGCTGCGGAGCCGAGATTTTCCACACCCTCAAGGCGCGCCTGAAGGCGGACGGGTATTCGACCAATGTGGGCGATGAAGGCGGGTTCGCGCCCGATCTCAAGAGCGCCGAGCACTGTCTCGATGTGCTGATGGGCGCCATTGAAACCGCCGGCTACAAGCCCGGCGAGGACGTGGTGCTGGCGCTCGACGTCGCCTCCACCGAGTTTTACCGCGACGGGCGCTATGTGATGGAAGGCGCGGGGCGCACTTGCAGCTCCGAGGAGTTCGCCGCCTATCTCAAAGAGCTGGTCGAAGCCTACCCCATCGTCTCCATCGAGGACGGCATGGCCGAGGACGACTGGACGGGCTGGACGGCGCTCACCGAAGCCCTGGACGGTCAGTGCCAGCTGGTGGGCGACGACCTGTTCGTCACCAATCCTGAGCGCCTGTGGCGCGGGATCGAGGAAGGCGCGGCCAACGCGCTGCTAGTCAAGGTCAACCAGATCGGCACCTTGTCAGAGACCCTGGACGCGGTGGAGATGGCGCTTCGCGCCGGCTATGGCGCAGTGATGAGCCACCGCTCGGGCGAGACGGAGGATTACACCATCGCCGACCTCGCCGTGGCGACCAATTGCGGGCAGATCAAGACCGGCTCGCTGGCGCGTTCGGACCGCACCGCCAAATACAACCAGCTCCTGCGCATCGAGGCCGAGCTCGGATCGGCCGCCGCCTATGCCGGACGCAGCGCCATCGCGGCGGGCTGATCAGGCTTCACACCTGCTCGGCGATGGACCAGGCATAGTCGGCCATCGGCGCGACCAGAGCGCCCAACTCCCTGGCGCGCTCGTTGGAAGCGTTGCCCTGCAGCGAGCGCGCATACACCCCCTGGGCGATGCCGGCCAGGCGGAAGATGTTGTATGCGATATAAAAATCGAGCTTCGGGATGCCGTCCCGGCCGGTGCGCCGGCAATAGGCGTCCACGTATTCGGCTTCCGTGGGAATGCCCAGGGCCTTGAGATCGACCCCCAGAAAACCTGAGCGGATTTCCTTGGGCGTGCGCCACTGCATCAGCTGATAGGTGAAGTCGGCCAGCGGATCGCCCAGCGTCGACAATTCCCAGTCCAGCACCGCAATCACGCGCGGCTCGGTGGGGTGGAAGATCATGTTGTCCAGGCGATAGTCGCCATGCACCACGCTGATCCGGTCCTGTTCGGGCGCATTGGCGGGCAGCCATTCGATCAGCCGGTCCATGGCCGCGATGGGCGTGGTCTCGGCGGCCTTGTACTGCTTGGTCCAGCGGGCGATCTGGCGCTCGAAATAATTGCCCGGACGGCCATAGTCGGAAAGCCCCGCCGCCTCCACGTCAATTGCGTGCAATTGCGCCAGCGTGGCGTTGGACGCGTCATAGAGCGCCGCGCGCTCGGCGGGCTCGAGATCAGGCAGATAGGCGTCCCAGAAAATCCGGCCCTCGACGAAATCCATCACGTAGAACGCCGTGCCGATGACGCTCTCATCCTCGCAAAGAGCATGCATGTGCGGGGTGGGAAACCCCTGCCCGCCCAATGCCTTCATCACCTGATATTCGCGCTCCACCGCATGAGCCGAGGGCAGCAGCTTGCCCGGCGGCTTGCGGCGCAGCACATAGGCGTGGCGCGGCGTGGTCAGCTTGTAGGTCGGGTTGGATTGGCCGCCCTTGAACTGCTCAACCGACAGCGGTCCGGCGAACCCGTCCACATGCTGGTCCATCCAGGCTTCAAGCGCGCGCTGGTCGAATTTCAGCGCGTCGGCGACCGCCTTGGTGCCGGAAAAGGCGTCATCAAGCTGGGACATGGGGGCAGGCTCCTCAGGCGGCGGGATGGAAGGACGGCAAGGCGGCGTTCACTTCACCCGGTTCGGGCGGCCGCCTCAAGGGCGCTGGTCATTCAGCGTCCGCCCGCCAGGCCACCTGACCGTCCACAATTGTCATCACCGGGCGCGCATGGCGTAGATCGAGCTCGGGCGCGGTCATCAGATCCATGTCGAACACGCTGAAATCGGCCCGGTAACCGGTTGCGATGCGTCCCAGCTCGTGATCGAGATGCACCGTCCAGGCCGGCCACTGCGTGAACAGGCGCAGCGCCGTCTCCCGGTCCAGCGCCTGGTGCAGATTCCAGCCCTCGCCGGCATAGCCGTCGAGATCGCGGCGCACGGCGGCGGCGTAAAACTCGATGCGCGCCTCGCCGCGCTCCACAGGCGCGTCCGAACCGCCCGCGATAATGGCGCCGGTCTCGATCAGCGAGCGCCAGGCATAGGCGCCTTCCAGGCGCTGAATGCCGATGCGCGAAGGCGCGAAATGCAGATCGCCAATGGCGTGGCTGGGTTGCATGGAGGCGACCACGCCCAGCGGCTCAAAGCGCGCGATGTCATCGGGGTGGAGCACCTGGGCATGCTCGATGCGCCAGCGCGGATCGGCGATCGCGCGTTCCCCGGGCGGCGTCTCGTCCAGCGCCGCCTCGATCCAGTCGAGCAGGCGCCGGTTGCCCGCATCGCCGATGGCGTGACCGGACAGCTGCACCCCGTCGATCAGGGCGCGGCGCATGATCTGCGCCGTCTCCTCGCTGCGCGCGATGAACAAGCCGGTGGAGCCGGGCGCATCGTCATATGGGCTCAGCAGCGCCGCGCCGCGCGAGCCGAGCGCCCCGTCCATGTAGAATTTCACGCCATTGGCGGTCACCCGGCCGCCCGCCTCGACGCGCGGCGCGCGCGCGGCCACCGCGTCATAGTCTTCCGGATTGGCGTAGACATGCACCCGCAGCGGCAGGCGCCCCTCCTCGGCCAGCCGGACCAGTATGTCCACGTCGTCATAGCGCATGGACATCGAATGGGCGCCGGTCCAGCCCGACGCCGCCAGCACCCGCGCGCCGAGCTCGTAGGCGCGCACCCGCGCCTCGCCTTCCGGCTCGCGCAGGAAGATCGAGAAGGGCGCCATGGCGGTGTCGATGATCATCCCCGTCGCTGCGCCGGTCTCGTCGCGCAAAATCTCCCCGCCATCGGGATCGGGCGTGTCCGCCGTCACGCCGGCCTCGGCGAGCGCAGCCGAATTGGCCACCAGCGCATGCCCGTCGGCGCGCACCAGGACGACGGGGCGGTCGGGCGCGACAGCGTCCAGATCGGCTGCGGTGGGAAAGCGCCCTTCAGGCCAGTGCGTCTCGATCCAGCCGCGTCCGGCGATGACGCCGGTGTCTTCCTCCGCGGCTTCAGCCACGCGCGCCTGCAACTCCGCGATGGAGCGCACATCGTCCAGATTGAGGCTCAGCTCGCGCATGCCCACGCCGATGATGTGCACATGAGCGTCGGTGAAGCCGGGAAACATCGCGGCGCCGCCCAGATCAATCTCTTGCGTCTGCGGGCCGATATGCGCCGAGCACTGATCGGACTCGCCTGCGCAGATGACGCGGCCATTGGCCGTGGCGACCATCTCCACCTGGACATTGTCTATGCCGCCGGTATGGATGGTTCCGCCTGAAAACACGGTTTCTGCGGCTTGCGGAGAGGCTGTCTGATCGCAGCCCGCAAGCGCCAGCAGCGCCAGTCCTGTCAGCATGATGCGCATGAAATCGCTCTCCCCGGCTGATGTGCGCACACGCTAGCGCGCACCGGGGCGCGGGGCAAAGCCCAACGTTTCCGGCTACCGGCCTTCGCGCCGCCAGGCGCCCGCCAGCAGGCCCAGCATCAGCACGGCCAAAAGCAGGCCGGGCGCAAGCGGCATGCGTTCGGCGCTCATGACCACATAGGCGTCGTTGCGCTGCAGTCCAGCCCAGTCCGGTCCGGCCTGACGCGCGCCCGGCCGGGTCCGGCGCAAATCAGGCAGATTGACCGACGGGCCCAGCACGAACACGCCTCCGCCGCTGGCGTCGGTGAGCATGGAAAGCCCTTCGGGATCAGGGCGCAGGTCGGCGAATTCACGCGGGTTGAGCGGACCCGAAGCGGTGACCGCCGTCAGATCGCCGGACCGCAGACGCACCAGCCCCTGCTCTCGCGCCTCAGTGGAGGCGGTGAACCGGCCCGGTCCGGCCTCGCTCATCTCCAGCGTTTCGCGCGCGCCTGACGGCCACTCCACCTCCAGCGGCGGGGCCTGATCGGCCAGCGTGGTGCGCGTCACGCCGAGCTGTCCGCCAGACACGCCGGCGGTCAGGCGCTCCTCGTCCAGTTCAGGTTCGCCCATCAGCCAGTGCGCCACACGCCGGAACAGCTCGTCATGCGGACCGCCGCCCTCATAGCCGCGCGCCCACAGCCAGGCCTGATCGGACAGCAGCACCGCCGCGCGCCCTTCCCCGGCCCGCGCCAGCGTCAGCAGCGGCGCGCCGTCCGGGCTCTCCAGCACCGTCTCGCCCGCCACGGCCCGTCCGCCAATGCGCCGGTGCCATGGGCCCCAGTCGGCTTCGCTCCCGGACATCGGCGCAGTCACCGGATGGCGCGCGCCCGCGTCAGAAATGCGCGGCGTGAAGCGTGTCTGGATCACATTCCCATCCGGCGCGGCCGGCAGGACGCCCGCCAGCGCGGTGCGCGCCAGACTGTCAGGCCCGGCGAAAGGCGGGCCGGTGGTGACCAGAAGCGCGCCGCCCTGCTCCACATAGCGGGCGATGTTTTCAAAATAGAGCGGCCGCAGAATGCCGCGGCGGCGGTAACGGTCGAAGATGACCAGATCAAACTCGCTGAGGCGCAGCTGGAACAGCTCGAACACCGGGAAGGCGATCAGGGCCAGCTCGTCGGCCGGGACCGTATCATCGCGGTCCAGCGGGCGCAGAATGGTGAAATGGACCAGATCAACGCTCGGGTCAGACTTTAAAAGATTGCGCCATGCCCTTGCGCCATTATGAGGTTCTCCGGTTATCAACAGCACACGCAGCCGGTCGCGCACGCCCGTCACACTCACTGCGGCGCGATTGTTGATGAGGGTCAGCTCCTCCTCGCCCGGCTCAACCTCGATCTGGACGACGTTGGGGCCGCGATTGCGGATATCGGCCTGAACCTGAACATCGCGCCCGATGGCGACGCGCGCACGGATCGGCTCGCCGCCATCAACCGACAGCGTCACCACCGCCGTCCCGCCGGGCTCCGCCTCGTCTTCCACGCGCAAGGTGAAGCTGACCTGTTCGCCGACCAGCCCGTAGCGTGGCGCTTCCGACACGATCAGCCGGCGGTCGCGCGCATCGGGATCACCGGTGAGATAATGGTGCAGCGGCGCCCTCAGGCCCAGCGCGTCACCGTCTGCGGGCGCGTCATGAACCTGGCCGTCAGAGGCGATGATCACGCCGGCCAGGCGCTCGCGCGGTATGCCGGCCAGACCGCGCTGGATCACGTCCATCAGCCGGGAGCCGTCCGGCGCCCGTCCGCCGCGCACCTCCACGACCTCCAGCGAGGCGTCGCGCTCCGCCAGCGACCGCACAGAGGCGGCGGCGGCTTCAGCCGCTTCGGCGCGCCCGTCCACATCCATGGAGGCGCTGTCGTCGATGACCACAAGGGCGATGTCTGTCAGCGGATCGCGCGCTTCGCGCACCAGGGCGGGGTTGAGCAGCGCCACAGCCAGGCCGGCCGCCGCCAGCGCGCGCCACAGCCAGCCGCGCAGGCCGCGCGCCAGCGCCAGTCCGGCCGCCGCCAGCGCAAGCCCCGCCAGCACGGCGATCAGCGCGACCGGCAGCAGGGGCGACAGGACCAGGCTCGCCGTCTCCATCACCGCCGCCCCAGCCGCTGCAGGATTGCGGGCACATGCACCTGATCTTCCTTGTAGTTTCCGGTCAGGGCGTACATCGCCAGATTGACGCCGAACCGGTTGGCCATTTCCCGCTGACGGTCGCCGCCCTCCACCGGCGCCAGCGGGCGTCCGGTCTCGTCCACCGCCCAGGCCGAGGCCCAGTCGGCCGACCCGATGATCAGGCCCGACACCCCGTCGCGCGCAGATCCGTCAGGATTGGCCTCCACCCAGACCTCCGCGCCTGCGAAGCGGCCGGGATAATCGTTCAGCAGATAGAAGGTGCGGCCCAGAACATGATCGGAGGGAATGCGCTGCAGCGGCGGCACGTTGAGCCGGTCCAGCGTGCGCAGAAGCCCGGCATGGGGCTGGCGGCTGCTGGCGGCGTCGCGCCCGTCGCGGGTGTCGAACACAATCATGCCGCCGGACTGGAGATAGGCGCTCACGCGCGCCGCCGCCGCCTCCGACAGCGCCGGTGCGTCAGGCGTCACCGGCCAGTAGACCAGCGGGAAGAACAGGATTTCATCGGTCTCGATATTGACGCCGGCCGGAGCGCCCGGCTCCACCGCGCTGCGCCGCCGGCTTTCGCGCGATATGCCCGCGAGCCCTGCCCGGCTGACAGAATCGATGCGCGCATCGCCGGTGAGCACATAGGCGAACCGCACCTCCAGAGCATGTTCCGCCTCATCCGCCCCGGCGTCCGCGCCCAGCCCGAGACCGGCGGCCAGCACAAGCGCGATTCCCGCCGCAGCCCCCTTGTTCGCCCCGCGCACGGGCAGACGCGGCAAGCGTCCTGACAGAGCGAGCGCAATCAGCACGTCGGCCGCCAGAATCAGCAGCGCCAGCGCCATCAGCGGCCCGGCCAGCCGGCGCTCGCGCCCCTCCCCGCGGGTTTCATAGATCGCGCCGGGCAGATCGCGCGCCAGCGCTTCAAGCTCATCGCCCGGGCGCATGACGTTCAGGGCGGCGCTGGCGGCGCCCAGCGTGTAGACGCCTGGCGGCGTGCGCGCGCTCGCGCGCGCCTCGGTGAAAGCTTCCGCCGCAATCGGATCGGCGTCGGCGCGCGGATCGGTCAGCGCCCCGGCCCCGTCCAGCATGCGCTCCAGCCGCCATGCGCCCTCGCGCGCCGGCGTTGACCGGGCCGGGGCGCCGCCCGCCAGCGCCAGCACGCGCTCGAGCATGGCCGGATACAGGCCTGAAAGCGGCAGGCTCGACCAGTCAGGGCCAGCCGTGACGTGAAACAGCACCAGCCAGCCATTGCCGCGCCGGTCGGCGGTGACCAGCGGCGTGCCGTCCTCCAGACGCGCCCAGACCCGCGCATCCAGCGCCGGGCCGGGTTCTGCCAGCACCTGACGGGTGACGCGCACCTCTGGCGGCGCAGTCAGCCCGGCAAAGGGGGTGTCGTCAGCAAACCCGGCGATCGGCTGGGGCTCGTCCCAGGCCATGGCGCCGCCGAACAGACGCCCGCCCTCGCGCAGCGGCGCGGGCGTGAGATCGCCCCCGCGCACGGCCATGCGTGGTCCGGCGAAGCGGACCACCAGCCCGCCAGCCTCCAGAAACACCGCAATGCGCGGGTCCTGGGCGCTGGCTGCATCCACAATGACCAGCCCGGCCGGTTCCGCCTCAAGAACGCGGTCCAGATCACCGGTCACCAGTTCTGAAATGCCGGCCAGCGCCTGGCGGGCATAGTGATGGTCAGACAGGAGGGGCTGGCCGTCTTCTCCCCCGCCTTCGGCCTGCAACAAGCCTATGCGCGGCCGGCGCCAGCGGTCGCCCGTCACCTGCACGGCGCCGGCGGACGCTTCCCCGTCAATGACGATCCGGGCGATCCGGTTGCGCAGATCCAGCGGCAGGCGCGCCTCGATGCGCGCCCGGGTCTCGCCGGGTGCCATCAGCCCCTGGGCGCGGGTCAGGGCGCGCCCGTCCGCGCCCAGAGCCGTGACCGAGACCATTTGTTCGCGGCGCGTATCGGCGCGGCGGATCAGGGCTGCGAACCCGTCCGGCTCGGCCTCCACCCCGGCAAGCCCCAGCGCGCCGGTTCCCGGCTGGGGCGTCAGCACCCGCAGCGGTCCGCGCTGATGAGCCGCGCGCGCGAGCGCCCGGTCATCATCTCCCCGGGAGACGCCGTCAGAAATCCACACCGTCTCGATGCGTTCAGGCGCGCCGGGCTGATCCAGAGCTTCGGACAACCGCGCGGCGGCGTCCGCCCGGTCCGGCGCCCAGGCGCGCGGCTCATGGGCCTCGATCCGGCTGAGCGCAGCGCGCGCATCGCCAAAACGCGCCGGATCGGACGCGCGCGGCGAAGCGGCGGTGAACAACAACGCGGCGGGACGCCCGTCGGCGCGGGCCCCGTCCAGGCGGGCGCGCGCTTCAGAGACGACTGACGGCCAGGCCGCCGCCGAGGTCCAGCCGTCATCAACGATAATCAGGAGCGGATGGTCCGAACCCGCGCCCGTATCGGGCTGCCAGACCGGCCGGGCCAGCGCCAGGATGATGATCGCCGCCAGAAACAGGCGCAGCGCCACCAGCCACCAGGGCGTGGTTTCGGGGCTTTCAGGCGTGCGGGCCAGACGCTGGAGCAGTCGGATCGGCGCAAACACGACTGAGCGCGGCGCGGGCGGCGTGGCCCGCAGCAGCATCCACAGCAAAGGCAGGGCTACCAGCGCGGCGAGCGCCCAGGGCGCGGCGAAAGCGAGCGGTCCCAGACTGATCATGAGCGGTCCGGGTCCAGGGCCTGATAAAGCGCCATCACCGCTGTCCCGGCCGGGCGGTCGGTGCGGTGGGAAATCAGCCGCCAGCCCGCGCGCCGGGCGATATCGCGCAACGCCTCGCCATGCTCGGTCCAGAGGCGGGCATAGCCCGCGCGCGCCGATTCAGCCTTGCCGAACACCAGCGCCTGACCGCCGCCAGCCGGTTCAAACCGGGTGCGGCCCTGGAACGGGAATGAGTCTTCAGCCGGATCGATGACGCGCAGCATCACGCCGCGCGCGCCTGTTCCGGCCAGGGCCGAGAGCCGTCGCGCCCAGGTTTCCGGCGGATCCAGGAAATCGCTGGCCAGGACCAGGCGCGCATGACGCTGGATATCTGGCGCTTCGACGCTGGAGACGGCGCCCGGCCCGTCCGCCAGCGCGCGCGCGGCGATCTCCACACCTGTACGCCCGCCGCGCGCGCGGCCGGTTTCGCCCAGGGCGGAGACGCG
>JAFIEB010000132.1 GCA_020832735.1 Oceanicaulis sp. | reverse complement strand
GGCTGGGGCGGCCATAATGTTGGCCGACCCGATCATTAAGGGGTCGAAGGGGACGCGCGGCGCGCGCCCTTCCCCCGCGGGTGGCGCGGGGTTGGGGGAGCGCGCCGCGCGCGCGGCGCTGGAATGCAGGGCGGAGCGGCCGGACGCGCCGGCGCCGGCGGTCACAGGCTCGGCGACCTGACGGGCCATCGCCGCCTCGGTGGTGATCACGATATCGCGCGGCGCCGCCTCGACCGAAGCCCAGATCGCACGCAGGCGCGCACCCAGATTGTCCTCCGCCCAGGAGCGCCCGAACGCGTTCGGACAGATCACGCAGACCCGGCCGTCCCGATCTTCCTCCACGCGCAGACGGGCGATTTCAGCAGCGTAGAGGATGTCGCCGTATTCAGCGCGCAACCGCGCACGCACCGCGCGCCACACATCCAGCACCGCACCCGACCCGTTCATGCCCGCCTCCGAGGTGCGGACCGCCGCATTCGCCGTTTGAAGAAACCCCATGGCCCCATAGCCCTTGCTCGCTCGCTGCGGACCAGGCCGCAGTCAGTCTTATGGTTTTTGGACACACTTTCCCCGCCCGGAGCCACACCCGTTTCGGGCGTCCGTTATCTCTGAATGGTCCGTATGGTGAGGACTGTTGTCGAGGCCGACAGAGTACCCAGGGGCGCTCGCGAATCAACACCATTAACCCTCTTCCGGCGCCCGATTCAGGGCTTGACAGAGCGATTCACAAGGCAGCTTGGACGCTTGCGCGCTGAAAAAAATTTTCGCACCTTTCGCACCTTGCCCTGGAGTGGAAAATCGGTATCGAACCTCCGCCCCGGCGACGAGCGCGCACTGAACGGGTTCACCTTGCCTGCAAGGAGGATCGGCGCTGTCATCTGATCCGGAAAAGCACAAAAAACGCCTGCGGCGGGGGCCGCAGGCGTGACGTCATTTTACTCCGTGCTTGGAGTGAATTTTACTTGGCTGTCATAGCTTTGACGCGGGCGGCCAGGCGCGAGACCTTGCGCGAGCCCGTGTTCTTGTGAATGACGCCCTTGGAGACCGCTTTCATGACCTCGGACTCAGCGGTCTGAAGGGCCGTTTTCGCGGCAGCCTGATCGCCGGCGGCGACCGCCAGCTCCAGTTTCTTCACAAACGTGCGCATGCGCGAGCGGCGCGCCTTGTTGAGCGCGGTGCGGCGCTCGATCTTGCGCACCATCTTTTTCGCCGAGGCCGTATTCGCCATGGGGTCGTTCCAAACCTTGTCAGGAGCGCGCACCGCAAAGACCGGCGCGCTCGTATTCCGTGAGGCGGGGCGTATAGCCCCGGCGCAGGCGGGCGTCAATCCTCGGCCGGGCCGAGACTCAGCGCGCCGGGCGCCTAGCGGTGCCGGAAGTGCGGCGCGCGCTTGTCTGCAAATGCGGCCATGCCCTCTGTCTGATCCTCGGTGGCGAACTGGGACTGGAACACCCGGCGCTCGAAGCGCACGCCCTCGGCAAGGCCCATCTCGAACGCCATATTGATGGCTTCCTTGGTCATCATGGCGATGGGCATGGATTTCGAGGCGATGGCCTGGGCCGCCTCCATGGCCACCTCCATCAGCTCGTCAACCGGCGCGATACGCGACACCAGTCCGGCGCGCTCGGCTTCTTCAGCGCCCATCATGCGCCCGGTCAGGCACAGATCCATCGCCTTGGCCTTGCCCACCGCGCGCGGCAGGCGCTGGGTGCCGCCAGAGCCCGGCATGACCCCGAGATTGATCTCGGGCTGGCCGAACTTGGCGGTTTCCGACGCGATGATGAAGTCGCACATCATGGCGATCTCGCAGCCCCCGCCCAGCGCATAGCCCGACACCGCCGCGATGATCGGCTTGCGGAAACGGGCCACCGACTCCCAGGTCTTTTCGAACGGATCGTGGCGGTACAGGGAGATGAAATCCTTGTCCTGCAGCTCCTTGATGTCGGCGCCGGCGGCGAACGCCTTGGCCGAGCCGGTCAGCACCACGCAGCCGATGGCGTCATCGGCTTCGAAACCGGCCAGCGCCTCGGCCAGCTCGGCGGTCAGCGCGTCGCACAGGGCGTTGAGGGCTTCGGGCCGGTCAAGCGTGATGACGCCGACGCGTCCTTCGGTTTTGGTCTGGATCGTGGTGTAGGCCATCAGGGCCTCCGCAGGGATGGGTGAAGCGCCCCGGTGCGGGACGCGGACATCAGGCAAACGGCGCGCTACATACATCAAGCCCGCGCCGGGGTCGACACCCCCGGCGCGGGCCGGACACGCTGAATCGGCGGCCCGAAGCCTGGCTCAGGGATTGACCCGCTCCACCTGATGGCCGCGCGCCTGCAACAGTCCCACCACGCCTTCCGGCCCGGTGACATGGCCCGCGCCCACCGCGATGAAGGCAGGCTCGCCGCGCTCCACGATCGCCTCGATGAGCGGGATCCAGTCATGATTGCGCTCCACGATCAGCACGTCATAGAGATCGGAGGACGCCTCGCGCATGGCGTCATTCAAGATCGCGTCCAGACGGTCGGTGTCGCCTGCAGCCCAGGCCAGCACCATGCGGTCAAGCAGGCCGGGATCGTCCAGCGCCTGGGCGAGCCCGATCTCGAAATCGGCGATCTGGGTTTCCAGCGGCATGTCGGCGAAAAAGCGCAGCTGCTGCTCGACGGTCTCGAAATAGCCGAATGACTTGCCGGCCTCCAGGCCCGCCACCTTCAGGCGCTGCTCCACGCCTGATTCAGGGTCGTAACCGGCCGCCTGAATCTGCATCACGGCGACGGTCAGACCCGCCAGCCAGGGCTGCAGCGGATCGAGCATGGCGTCCAGCGATCCCGCCGGAGCGCCCAGGCGCTCGGCCATCAGGGCCAGATTGGCCTGGGCCTCGGGGCTGATCATGCTGGTGAGCGTCACGCCCGGCGCATTCATGCCCAGCTGAGGGATCAGCGTCATCATCTCGGCCTGCGCCTCTTCGCTGAGCGCGTCGACCTCGAAATAGATGCGCCCGGACGCGGCCAGCGCCGCGTCGATCCGATCTGTGCGCCAGTCGAGCTCAGGCGGCAGGATGTGCACCGTGCCGAACAGATAGACGTCGCCGCCCGGCGCCGCGATGCGCCAGAGCGCAGGATCGGCTTCAACGGCGCCAAAATCGATCTCGGCCAACGCCGGAGCGGAGAGCGCGCCCAGCCATGCCAGGCCCGCCGTGAGTGCGGCGGCGAACCGCCTGATCAGTCGTGTCGTCATCTCGATCTCCAGTGTCAGTGGCCTGTCGCGCCCCAAGGGCGTGTCCGGGGAGGATGCTCCGCCGCCAGCCTGTCCGGGCGGCGGTTGGTGTCTGGTACCGTATGCATTGTTGCCGGCACACAACGTTGTACAAAACCTGTACGAAGTTTCATGCCGCAGACAGGTCTGACCCGGACAGTCATCGCTGACAGAGCGGGCAATAGAAGCTCGACCGGTTCGACTGCAGGATGCGGCGGATACGCGTCTTTCCGCAAGCGCACACTTCACCCTCTCTGCCATAAACATCAAAGCTGTGCTGGAAATATCCCATCGCCCCGTCCGCCCCGGCATAGTCGCGCAAGGTGGACCCGCCCGCCTCGATCGCCTCGGCGATGACCGCGCGCACAGCGCCGGCCAGGCGTTCGGCGCGCGCGCCGGCGACGCTGGCGCTGGTGCGGCGCGGGCTGATGCGCGCGCGCCAGAGCGCCTCGCAGACATAGATATTGCCCAGCCCGGCCACCACGCGCTGATCGAGCAGGGCGGCCTTGACCGGCGCGCGCCGTCCGGCGAAGACCTCCGAGAGATAGGCGCCGGAAAACCGGTTGGACATCGGCTCGGGCCCCAGATCCTTCAGGAAGGGCTGGCGCGCCTCGCCGTCCGTCTCGAACAGGGTCATGAAACCGAACCGGCGCGGATCGTTATAGGTCACCTCGATCCCGCCTTCGAACGCGAACACGGCATGATCATGGCGCGGATCGGCGGGCGGGGCGTAGGCGAACGCGCCCGGCTTGCGCGTCCCGTCCCCGTCTGCGCGAATCGAGAACCGGCCCGACATGCCCAGATGCATCAGCAGGGTCTCGCCCGAGCCGAGCCGGGCCAGCAGGTATTTGGCGCGCCGCTCCAGGCGCGTCACGCGCACGCCGGCCAGGCGTTCGCCAAAGCGTTCGGGAAAGGGGAAGCGCAAATCGGAACGGCCCAGGCGCACCGACACAATGCGCCGCCCCTCCATCACCGGCGCCAGCCCGCGGCGCACCGTCTCCACCTCTGGCAATTCAGGCACAATCGCCTCCTGTTCACGGCTTCGGTCAATCTAGCTCAGCTGATCAGGACCGGCTCGGGGCTTTTCAGCAAGCGCGCGGCAAGGCAGGGTGAGGACCGATTGTCATTCATGATGTGAACACCGGAGATAAGCGCATGCAAATCCCTCCCCGCACCGCCGCCCGATTGACAGCTCCGGCCGCTGCCGGACCGCGCCGGGCCCTCTGGCTGGGCGCAGCTGTGACCGCCCTGGCCCTCACCGCCTGCGGGGAGCGCGATCCTGACGCAGCCCTGCCCCCGGCTGCGCCCGCCAATCCCTACGCCGAGGCGGAGGAACAGCACTTCACCTGCGGCGATCTGGAGGTCAGCGCGCGTTTCATTGAGGGCCGGGCGCGCCTGGTGGCTGACAGTCAGACGATTGACCTGATCCGGGTCGAGGCGGCCTCCGGCGAACGCTTCGAAGCCGCGGGCGATCCGCTGACCGTGTTCTGGAGCCAGAACGGGCAAGCTGCCCTGACCATATCGGGCGAAGCCTATCCCGAGTGCGAGCGCGTGAGCGGCGATTAGGCGCAGCGCCCGTGCTGGCGCGCGCCGTTCGAGCGCACTAACCTGCCAGGCCATGAGCGATCCTGTGTCTGATACCGCCAGTTTCGGCTTCCGCGAGGTGCCGCGCGCCGACAAGAGCACGCTGGTGCGCGGCGTGTTCGACCGCTCCGCGCGCCGCTACGACCTGATGAACGATCTGATGAGCCTGGGGGTTCACCGGATCTGGAAGGACATCGCCGTGACGCGCGCGGCGCCGCGCCCCGGTGCGCGCCTGATCGACGTGGCCGGCGGCACGGGCGATCTGGCCCGGGCGTTCCTGGACCGGGCCCGCGACCTGCAGGGGCGCCGCGGCGGCGCGCCCGCCTCCGCCGTGGTCGCCGACATCAATGCGCAGATGCTCCAGGCCGGGCTGAACCGCGGCGCGCGTCCCGATCTGGACTGGGTGTGCGCGGACGCCGAGGCCCTGCCCTTCCCGGACGCCGGCGCGGACGCGGTGACCATCGGGTTCGGCATCCGCAACGTCACTGACCGGATCACCGCGCTCGGCGAAATGCGCCGGGTGCTGCGCCCGGGCGGGCGTTTCGTCTGCCTGGAGTTTTCCCGGCCCGCAACCCGCGCGCTTGAGCGCGTCTATGACGCCTGGTCGTTCAACGTCATCCCGTGGCTGGGCGAGCGTATCGCGCAAGATCGCGACAGCTATCAGTATCTGGTGGAATCCATCCGCCGCTTCCCCCACCAGAAAGCCTTCGCCGCCGAGATGGAGCAGGCCGGATTCGCCCGCGTCTCCGTCACCAACCTCTCCGGCGGCATCGCCGCCATCCATGTGGGCTGGAACATCTAGCCGCAAGCTGCGCCTCATGCCGCAGGCGCGGGCTCTCGCCAAATGCGCTGGCGCGCCCTAAACACCTTCCCCGTGTTTGCAACCATTTCCCATCTCGCCCGGCTGGCCCGGGCCGCCTGGACGCTGGCGCGTCATGACGCGATGTTTCCAGCCGAGTATCAGGCCGTGTTTCCGGCGCCCGCGCGCTGGCTGGGCCGGTTTGCGCGCCTGATCGCGATCCGCGGCCGCGCCGCCAATCCGGGCGAACGCCTGGCGCGGGCGCTGGAGGCGCTGGGACCGGCCTATGTCAAGTTCGGCCAGGTGCTGGCCACGCGCGCCGATGTCGTGGGCGCCGAGTTCGCGCGCGGCCTGTCGCGGCTTCAGGACCGCATGGAGCCTTTCCCCGACGCTGAGGCGCGCGCCGTCATCGAGGCCGAGCTTGGCGCGCCGGTGGAGCAATTATTCGCCGAGCTGGGGCCGTCAGTCGCCGCCGCCTCCATCGCCCAGGTGCACAAGGCGGCAACGCCCGACGGCCGGGTTGTGGCGGTGAAAATCCTGCGCCCCGGCATTCATCAGCGCATCGCCCGCGACATCGCCGCCCTGCGCCTGGGCGCGCGGCTGGCCGAGGGCCTGTTCCCGCAATCGCGGCGCATGGAGCCGCGCGCCTTTGTGGAGACGGTGTCGCGCTCGCTGGTGCTGGAGCTGGATCTGCGCCTTGAGGCCGCCTCGGCCAGCGAGCTGGCCGAAGCCGCACTGGCGGCGGAGAATTTCTCGGTTCCCGAAGTGGACTGGGCGCGCACCGCCAAGCGGGTTTTGACCCTGCAATGGGTGGACGCGATCGCCCTGACCGATATTGACGCCCTGGAGGCCGCCGGGGTGGACCGGGTCAAGCTGGCGCGCGACATCACCGACGCCTTCCTGTCCACCGCGCTGGAGCGCGGCGTGTTCCACGCCGACATGCATGCGGGCAATCTGTTCGTCGGCCGCGACGGACGGCTGTGGGCGGTGGATTTCGGCATTATGGGCCGGCTGGGACTGGAGGAGCGGCGCTATCTCGCCCTCATTCTCAACGGCTTCCTGACCCGCGATTATGACGGCGCAGCGGAAGCGCATTTCCAGGCCGGCTATGTGCCCGGGCGCCATTCGCGCGCGGATTTCGCCAGCGCCCTGCGCGCCGTGGCCGAACCGATCTTCGGCAAGAGCGCCAGCGAGGTGGCGATGAGCCGGGTGCTGCTGCAGCTGTTCGAGATCACCGATCTGTTCGACATGCATCTCCAGCCCCAGCTGGTGCTGTTGCAAAAGACCATGGTGCAGGCCGAGGGCGTGTGCCGCATGCTCAGCCAGGACCATAATATGTGGGAGGCCTCCGCCCCGGCGGTGACGCGCTTCATGCGCCGCGAGCTGGGTCCCGAAGGCAAGGTGCGCGATATCGTGCGCGATCTGGAGACGCTGCGCGCCTCGGTGATGGCGCTGCCCGCCACGCTGGAGCGCCTGACCGAAGCCGCCGAGCGGCTCAAATCCGACGCGCCCGAAGCCGGGGCGCGGCGCGACTGGGTGCTGGTTCTGGCGATCGCGTCCACCACGCTTCTGGCCGCCGCCATCGGCGCATGGGCCTGGGCGAGTCTTGCATCGTAAGCACGCCCGTGCTTATATTCCCGGCGTGGAGATATAACATGCGCGAAGCTGGCAGCCCTGCATTCGAACACGAGTCCCAGACAGGCGGCGCCGAGCCATCGGTTACCGAGACCCGCAAGCTGCGCAAAACCGGCAACAGCTATGGCGTGACCCTGTCGCGCCGCGCGCTGGACGCCGCCGGGTTTTCGCCGGATGAGCCTGTGTCGGTCAGCGTAACGCCCGGCTGCGTGACCATCCGCGCCGCTGGCGGCGCCTATGACGCGACGGTCGAGGCAGGGCGCGAGGCGCTGGCGCAATACCGTTTCGCCCTTGAGCGCTTGGGCGGATGAGCGCGCCGGTTCTGCCGGACTATGCAGGCTTTCTGGCGGTGCTGGCCGAAATCCTGGCGGAGACGGCCAGCACGCCGCTGCAGCTGCGCGATGAAGGCCTGTTGCGCTCCGCCTTCGCCCGACCCGATCATCTGGCCGCTTACGGGCCGGCGCCGCACCCGTGCGAGGCGGCGGCGGCGCTGGCCTATGGAATTGCGCGCAATCATCCCTTCGTGGACGGCAACAAGCGGGCCGCCGCCGCAGCCTTCCTGATCACCCTCTTGCTTAACGGCCTGCGCCTCGACGTCACCCAGACCGATCTGGCCGAACGCTTCGAGGCGCTCGCCGACGGCGCGCTGGACGAGGCGGCGCTGGCCCGCTGGGCGCGGGACAACGCCGTGAGCGATCCGCGCTTCGTGAAGGCTCCGGGGGCGTGACCCCGGGCGCGGTCCGTATTATGGACTTGCACCAGGAGGCCGGCATGAAAACCCCGCGCATACTTCTGATCATTGGCGGCGGCATCGCGGCCTATAAATCGCTGGAGCTGATCCGGGTGCTGGGCCGCGCCGGGGTGGGGTCGCGCTGCATCCTGACGCGCGCGGGCCATCACTTCGTGACGCCCATGAGCATTGCGGCGCTGTCGGGGGAGAAGGTCTATGACGATCTGTTCTCCCTGACCGACGAGGCGGAGATGGGTCATATCGAGCTGTCGCGCTCGGCCGATCTGGTGGTGGTGTGCCCCGCCACCGCCGATCTGATGGCCAAGGCCGCCCATGGCCTTGCTGATGATCTGGCCTCCACCACGCTGATGGCCACCGACAAGCCGGTGCTGATGGCGCCGGCCATGAATGTGCGCATGTGGCTGCACCCGGCGACACAGGCCAATCTGGCCACGCTGCGCGAGCGCGGCGTCACTGTGCTGGACCCGGACGAGGGCGAGATGGCCTGCGGCGAGTTCGGTCCGGGCCGTTTGCCCGAGCCGGAGCGCATCGCCAAGGCCGTGCTTGAGGCGCTGAAAGCCTGATGCGCGCGGTCCTCACCGCCGGGCCGACGCTGGAGCCGATTGATCCGGTGCGCTTTTTGTCCAACCGCTCCTCGGGGCGCCAGGGCTATGCGCTGGCCGAGGCGCTGGCGGCGCTGGGAATTGAGGTGACTTTGGTGTCCGGGCCCACGGCGCTCAATGATCCGCCGGGCGTGGCCACCGTGCGCGTGGAAACCGCGCGCGAGATGCTGGCGGCGGTGGAAGACGCCCTGCCCGCCGACGTGTTCATCGCCGTGGCGGCTGTCGCCGACTGGCGCCCGGCCGAGCCGTCCGGGGTGAAGCTCAAGCTCGACAAATCCGGCATCGGCGCCCTCAAGCTGGTCGAGAACCCGGACATATTGCGCACCATCGCCGCCCTGCCCCCCGGCGCGCGCCCGCGCCTGGTGGCCGGCTTTGCGGCGGAGACCCATGACATGCTCGTCCATGCGCGCGACAAACGCCTGCGCAAGGGCGCCGACTGGATTTTCGCCAATGACGTCTCGGGCGATGTGATGGGCGGGACGCACAACACGCTGACCCTGATCACGCCTGACGGCGAAACACGCTTCGGCCCTGCGCCCAAGGACGAGATCGCCCGCCAGATCGCTCAAGCCCTTCACGGCGCCCTGGCGCGCTGATTTGCGAAGGGCGGCGCTTGCTTGCTAGGCTTGTCTTCTGACCAGCCATCAAAGCGAGAAGACCCTTGAAAACCCTGATTGCCTGCGTGTCCCTGAGCCTGGCCGCCGCCAGCGCGGCCTCGGCGTCTTGCTACAGCCTCAACGCCGAGGGCGACGCCGCCCTGATGGCGGGCTATTCGGTTACTGAAGCCGCGAGCGGCCCGGAGCTGATGGACCGCCCGCCCGTGGCCGATGACGCCATCGCGGTGATGTGCGTGCGGCCCGCGCCCGAGTTCCGCGAAAAGGATTTCGAGCTCCTGCATCACGGCCTGTCCCTGTTCGTGCGCTCGGGACCTGAAGAAGAACCCACGGTCATCTCGCTGAGCCTGCGCGACGGCGACCAGTACGCCGTGCAGCTGCACGAGGGCGATCTGAGCGAGGACGATGTGGCGGCGATCACCGCCGTTCTGGAAGGCTTTGACGCCGGCGAGGCCGCGCTCATACGCTATTATCAGGATCAGGCGGACGGCTGACGCGCGCCGCACGGCGGGGTAAGGCTGTTCTCCAGACATGCCGTTTGATTCCCTGAGCAGGACCTTGCCCCATGCAGCTGCGCGTCCGGACGCTGGATCATTTTGAAGGGCTGAAACTGCCCGCCTATCAGACGCCGGGCTCGGCGGGGCTGGACCTTCCGGCCGCCGTGGCCGAAGACGCGCCGGTGACCATAGCGCCAGGGCAATGGCGCCTGATCCCGACGGGCATCTGCATCGCCCTGCCCGAAGGCTATGAGGCGCAGGTGCGCCCGCGTTCGGGCCTGGCTGCGAAATTCGCGGTGACCTGCGTCAACACCCCCGGCACGATCGACGCCGATTATCGCGGCGAGATCCACGTCAATCTGATCAATCACGGGCGCGAGCCCTTCATCGTGCGCCGCGGCGAGCGCATCGCGCAGATGATCATCGCCCCGGTCACCCAGATCGTCTGGGCGCCGGTCAGCGAGCTGGACGAAACGGCGCGCGGCGCAGGCGGCTTCGGCTCCACCGGCCTGTAGGCTGGGTCCCGGCGCGCGCCTTAACGTTTCCCTAATCGGCGCAAGGTGTTCTGACGCCGCTGCGCCGGCCCCGCCGGCGAATCGCCGACAGGGAGCCTTCCATGCGCGAAACCGGGATCGACGAGGCTGACGCCCGCCCCGATGAGGCGGGCTTCCTCCTGCAGCTGCGCCCGCCGCCTTCGGCCGATCCGGACGCGCTGGCCAGCCAGGTGGACCTGTTCACCGCCCGCTTTCTGACGGCGGACGGCGCGCCGGACGGACGCTTCGCCCGGCTTGGCCCGCTGACCTGGGCGCTGGCCGCGCCGGCCGGTTCAGCCGAGGCCGTCCATGACGCCGCAGAGGCGCTGGGCGGGCTGCTGTTCAGTCCTGATGCAGACGCTGTGCGCCTGATCGAGCGTGATCCGGACGCCGCGCCGGCGCCGGGCCAGGCGCCGGCCAATGACGATGACCTGTCTCAGGCCTGGGAAGCCGCGGCCGACAGTCCGCTTGATCTGGAGGCTGACGCCATTGACCTGGACAGCCTGATCGAACCGCCTTCACGCGGCGGCGCGCCGGATTTAGCGGCCGAGCTGACTGCTTTTCGCGCCGAGATGCGCGCCATCGCGCGCGCCATCCCCAATGCAGCCAGTCAGGAGCGCGAGGCCCTGAGCGCCTTCCGCAGCGAACTGGAAGCGATGACCGGCGCCGTCGGCGACCGGATCGACGCCGCCGCCGGGCGCATCGAGGCCGCCGCCGCCGGCATGCCTGAGGCCGCCGCGCGGGTTGAGGCCAGCGCCAACCTTATGGAGACCAGCGTGCGCGAGGCGCTTGAAGCGCTCACCCGCGCCTGCGCCGCCATGAACGCAGGCCGGCAAGCCCCAGTCCGCACCGGCTGATACCCCTCTTTGCCCCCTTTTCGCCTTGTTGATTACAAGGCGTTAATGATAGACTCTGCGCTATCGAGGCTGCGGGGAGGCGCTCGTGAAGCTGTTACTGGGCATATTCACTGCTGGCCTGCTGTCCGTTTCGGTCTGGCAGTACGGGCCTGAACGCGCCTATGGGACGGCGATGGACACGCTCACGCCCGACCCCGAAACAATGCATGACGTGCGCGAAGCCATTTCCGCGCTGATCAACAGCTTCGACGGTCCCGGCGAAATCGCTCCGTCGGACTGACACGGCGCCGGGCGGCGCACGCCCCCGGCTTGCTTTCATCGCCCGCCCCCTGTAAATCCCGCCCCCTTACGCGATGGGGGTCTGTCCGGTTCAAGCCCGGCGGACCCGGCCGCAGAGAGGTTTTTTCGATGAAAGCGCAATCCCAACGCCAGCTGCGCGCGGGCGAGCTCGTGCGCCGCGCGGTGGCCGACATTCTGCGCGAGGGCCATGTGCGCGAGCCTGCGCTGGCAGGCTTGCCGGTCACCATCAGCGAGGCGCGCGTCAGCCCCGACCTGCGCCACGCGACGGTCTATGTCTCAGCCCTCACCCTGGCCGAGCCTGAAGCGGTGGCCGCGGCGCTCAACCGCGCCTCGGGCTTCCTCCAGAAGGAGCTGGGCCGGCGCATCGACATGAAATTCACTCCCAAGCTGCGCTTCGAGCCTGACAGCCGGTTTGACGATGCGATGGATGTCGAGGCGATGCTCGACCGCCCGGGCGTGAGGCGCGACCTGCCCGGCCGGGAGAGCGATTGATGGGCCGGCGCAGGAAAGGCGATGCGGTCCATGGCTGGGTGGTGCTCGACAAACCGCTGGACATGACCTCCACCCAGGCGGTGTCGGTGGTGCGCCGCCTGTTCAACGCCCAGAAAGCCGGCCATGCCGGCACGCTCGATCCGCTGGCCACCGGCGTGTTGCCGATCGCGCTGGGCGAGGCCACCAAGACCGTCCCGTTCGCCCAGGAAGCGGGCAAGACCTATCGCTTCACTCTGCGCTGGGGCCAGTCGACCACCACCCAGGACGCCGAGGGCGAGGTGATCGCCGAAAGCGATGTGCGCCCGCAGACGGACGCGGTGCGCGCCGCGCTGGAAGCCTTTGTCGGCGAGATCGAGCAGATCCCGCCGCAATTCTCCGCCATCAAGGTGGATGGCGAGCGCGCCTATGACCTGGCGCGCGCGGGCGAGGCGGTCGAGCTGCAGCCGCGCCCGGTGCGCATCGACGCCCTGACCGTGATGGACGCGCCCTCGCCCGATCTTTGCGTGATCGAGATGCGCTGCGGCAAGGGCGCCTATGTACGCGCCCTGGCGCGCGATCTGGCCGCCGCGCTGGGCGCCGAGGGTCATGTCGCCGCCCTGCGCCGGGTGGCGGTGGGGCCGTTCGAGGCCGGCTCGGCGGTCACACTGGACGCGCTGAAGGATTTGGTGCATAGAAGCGCCGCGCTGGAAGCCCTCAGACCGGTCGAGACCGCGCTGGACGACATCCCGGCCCTGGCCGTGACCGAGGACGAGGCATTTCAGTTGAGGCAAGGACGGCCGATCGTGCTGCCTCCCCGGCGAGCTTCAGAGCTGCGCGCCCTTCGACGCCCCCGCGATATCGGGGGCAAGGACTATTCGAAGGCCGTACTGGCGATGGGGCGTGACCGGGCAGTAGCGATCGGCGAGGCGCGCGCCGGGAAATTCTCTCCGGTGCGTGTATTTCAATGGGAACAGGAGCCCAGATAGACGATGTCGATTACAGCCGAACGCAAGGCTGAGCTGATCAAGGAGCATGCCCGGGGCGACAGCGATACCGGGTCTGCAGAAGTCCAGATCGCCGTGCTCACCCAACGCATTGCCAACCTGACCGAGCACTTCAAGACGCACAAGAAAGACAACCACTCGCGCCGCGGCCTCCTCAAAATGGTGTCGCAGCGCCGCCGTCTTCTCGACTATCTCGCGAAGACCGACCACGACCGCTACACGGCGATCGTGAAAAAACTGGGCCTTCGCCGCTAGGCAAGGCCAGGGGAACGCCGGCCGCCACTGGGCGCGCCGGCGTTTCCATATCAAGGCCTGCGCAATCCGGCGCGGCCAAACGTACGACGAATGGAAAAACATGTTCGATATACAGACCGAGACGATCGAATGGGCGGGCCGCACGCTCACCCTTGAAACCGGCCGCATGGCGCGCCAGGCCCATGGCGCCGTTCTCGCCACCTATGGCGAGACAACCGTGCTCGCGACAGCGGTTGCGATGAAAGAGGTGAAGCCGGGGATGGATTTCTTCCCGCTCACCGTCAACTACCAGGAAAAATACTTCGCCGCCGGCAAGATCCCGGGCGGCTTCTTCAAGCGCGAAGGCCGTCCCACCGAGAAAGAGACGCTGACCTCGCGCCTCATCGACCGGCCGATCCGCCCGCTCTTCCCCAAGGGCTTCAAGAACGACACCCAGGTGATGATCACCGTGCTGTCCCACGATCTGGAGAATGATCCTGACGTGGTGGGCATGGTCGCGGCCTCGGCGGCCCTGTGCCTGTCCGGCCTGCCCTTCCTGGGTCCCATCGGCGCAGCGCGCGTGGGTTATATTGACGGCGAATACGTCATCAACCCGAGCGTGGTGGAGCTGGAAGACAGCGACCTCGATCTGATCGTGGCCGGCACCGCCGACGCGGTGATGATGGTGGAATCCGAAGCAAAAGAACTGTCCGAAGAGATCATGCTGGGCGCCGTGATGGCCGGCCATGAGAGCTTCCAGCCGGTGATCGACGCGATCATCCGCCTGGCCGAGCGCGCGGCGAAGGATCCGTGGGATTTCGTCCCCGAAGACAACTCCGCCGTAGAGGCCCAGGTCCGCAAGCTGATCTCCAAGGACATCGAGAAAGCCTACAAGATCACCAACAAGACCGAACGCGTCACCGCGCTGGCCGAGGCCAAGACGAAAGTCGTGGAAGCGCTCGGCGCCAGCGAGGAACGCCCCGACGGCGTGCCGGTGAGCGTCCTCAAGGACGTGCTCAAATCGGTGGAGTCGTCGGTGGTGCGCGGGTCGATCATCAAGACCGGCAAGCGTATTGACGGGCGCAAGCTCGATCAGGTCCGCCCCATCGTGTCGGAAGCGGGCATTCTGCCGCGCACCCACGGCTCCTCCCTGTTCACCCGCGGCGAAACCCAGGCCCTGTGCGTGGCGACGTTGGGTACGGGCGAGGACGAGCAGTTCATTGACGCGCTCACGGGCACGTACAAAGAACGCTTCATGCTGCACTACAACTTCCCGCCCTATTCGGTGGGCGAGACCAGCTTCCGCCTGGCCCCGGGCCGGCGCGAGATCGGTCACGGCAAGCTGGCCTGGCGTGCGCTCCACGCCGTCATGCCGTCCGCCGAGCAATTCCCCTACACCATCCGCCTGGTTTCGGAGATCACCGAGTCCAACGGCTCGTCCTCCATGGCGACGGTGTGCGGCGGATCGCTGGCGCTGATGGATGCGGGCGTACCGATCACCCGTCCGGTGTCCGGCATCGCCATGGGCCTGATCAAGGACCCTGAAGGCGTCGCCGTATTGTCCGACATCCTGGGCGACGAAGATCACCTGGGCGACATGGACTTCAAGGTGGCCGGCACCGAGATGGGCATCACCTCGCTGCAGATGGACATCAAGATCGCGGGCATCACCCAGGACATCATGCACACCGCGCTGGAACAGGCGAAAGCCGGGCGCGCGCATATCCTGGACGAGATGGTCAAGGAGCTTGGCGAGAGCCGGGCGGGCCTGGCCGCCCACGCGCCCAAGATCGAGACCATGCAGATCCCCACCGACAAGATCCGTGACGTGATCGGCACGGGCGGCAAGGTGATCCGCCAGATCGTTGAAGAGACCGGCGCCAAGCTGGACGTCAACGATGACGGACTGATCAAGATCGCCGCCGTCGACCAGGGCGCCATCGATGCGGCGCGCAACTGGATCCACTCCCTGACCGCCGAGCCGGAAGTGGGCAAGGTGTACCAGGGCAAGGTGGTCAAGGTCGTCGATTTCGGCGCCTTCGTGAACTTCTTCGGGGCCAAGGACGGTCTTGTCCACGTCTCCCAGATGAAGTCCGAGCGCGTGAATCACCCCTCCGACGTGGTGGCCGAAGGCCAGCAGGTCTGGGTCAAGCTGATGGGCATGGATGATCGCGGCAAGTTCAAGCTGTCGATGAAAGTCCTTGACCAGGAGACCGGTCAGGAGCTGGCCGGCGCAGCCGAATAAGCCTTCAGCGCATAGCGCTGACGCACTCAAACCCCGGCCGCTCCGCGCGGCCGGGGTTTTTCATGTCCGCTGAGCGCAACTGGCCCCTTCTGGCGCGGCTTTCTTTTGGTTTATGGTGCGCGTCCGTATTAAGGCGATTCCGATCCCGTTGATTCGCCCCCCGGACAGAGGCGAGACATGAAGCTGATCATCGAACGCGCAGCCCTGCTCAAGGCTCTCGGACACGTTCAGGCCGTGGTGGAGCGGCGCAACACCATCCCCATCCTGTCCAACGTGCTGGTCAAGGCCGAGGAAGGGTTCGTGCGATTCACCGCCACCGATCTCGACATGGAGATCGTGGAGGAGGCCGAAGCGCGCACCGAACGGCCCGGCGTGGTGACCGCCCCGGCCCACACCCTCTATGAAATCGCCCGCAAGCTGCCTGAAGGCTCCCAGGTGACCCTGGAGCTGGGCGGGGAAGACCCGCGCATGACGCTTTCGGCCGGGCGCTCGCGCTTCAACCTGCCGGTCCTGCCGCCAGGCGACTTCCCGGTCATGCCCAGCAAGGATCTGGCGGTCACCTTCTCCTGTTCCTCCGGCGAACTGGCGCGCCTGATCGACAAGACCCGCTTTGCGATCTCCACCGAGGAGACGCGCTATTATCTCAACGGCATCCATCTGCACGCCGCCGAGCGCGATGGCCGCAAGACCCTGCGCGCCGTAGCCACGGACGGCCACCGGCTGGCGCTGGCTGAAACCGATCTGCCCGACGGCGCCGCGGGCATGCCCGCCGTCATCGTGCCGCGCAAGCCGATCCAGGAGCTGCGCCGCCTGCTCGAAGATCTCGACGGCGTGGTTGAAGTGTCGGTGTCCGAAGGCAAGATCCGCTTCCAGCTGGGCGCAGCCGTGCTCACATCCAAGCTGATCGACGGCTCCTTCCCCGATTATGAGCGGGTGATCCCGCGCGGGAATGACAAGATTTTGCGCGTGGACCGCGCCCCCTTCGCCCAGGCGGTGGACCGGGTGGCGACCATCAGCCAGGAGAAATCCCGCTCGGTGAAGCTCGCCCTGTCCGACGGCCAGCTGGTGTTGACGGTGAACAATCCCGAAAGCGGCGCAGCCAGCGAGGAATTGTCGGCCGATTACAGCGCCGAGGCCATCTCCATCGGCTTCAACGCCCGCTATCTCCTGGATGTGGCCGGCCAGATCGAGGGCGACGAGGCCGTGTTCGAGTTCGCCGATTCCGGCTCCCCGACCCGGGTGACCGATTCAGGCGATCCTGACGCCGAATACGTGCTGATGCCGCTGCGCGTGTGAGCGGGGCCGGCGCGGCCCGTCCCTCGGTCACCCGTCTCAAACTGACGGGGTTTCGCAATTATGCGTCGCTGGACCTGAGCCTGGATGCGCGGCCCGTGGCGCTATCGGGGCCCAATGGCGCGGGCAAGACCAATCTGGTTGAGGCGGTGTCCCTGCTGGGGCCCGGGCGCGGCGTGCGCGCGGCCGGCGGCGAGGCGGTGCTGCGCCGCACCCCGCAAGGCCCGGACCGGCTGTGGGCGGTGCACGCTGAAGCGATGACCCGCGCCGGATCGGTGACCCTGGCCGCAGGCTCCGATCCGGCCGATGCGGCGCGGCGGCGCACCCGCATTGACGGGGCGGCGGCCACCCAGAGCGCGCTGGCGCGCATCTTTCCCATGCTGTGGCTGACCCCGCGCGAGGACCGGCTTTGGGCCGGGCCGAGGGCCGACCGCCTGCGCTTTTTCGACAGGCTGGTCTTGTCCGGCGCGCCCGATCACGCCGCCCAGGCCAGCGCCTATGACAAGGCCATGCGCGAGCGCCAGCGCCTGCTGGACCGGATGGCCGACGGCGCGCGGCCGGACCCGGACTGGCTGACGGCGCTGGAGGCGGAGATGGCCGCGCGCGCCATCGCGCTGGCGGCGGCGCGCCTGGACGCGCTGGCCCGGCTGCAGGCGGAAATCGACGCGCGCCCGTCGGCGCGCTTTCCCACCGCCGAGCTGGCGCTGGACGGGATTGTGGAGGCGCGCCTGGCCGGCGGCGCCAGCGCGCGCGAGGCCGAGGACTGGTTTGCTGAAACCCTGAAGAGCGCGCGCGGACGCGACAGCGCGGCGGGCCGGGCGCTCACAGGCCCCCACCGCAGCGATCTGGCCGCGCGCCACCGGGAGAAGGATCAGCCCGCCGCGGACGGCTCCACCGGCGAGCAGAAGGCGCTGGTGCTGGCGCTGGCGCTGGCCCAGGCGGGCGCGATCCGCAGCCAGCGCGGCGCGGCGCCGGTGCTGATCCTGGACGAGGCCTGCGCCCATCTCGATTCAGGGCGGCGCGAGGGTCTGGCAGAGGCGATCCTGACACTGGAAGCCCAGGCCTGGCTCACCGGCGTGGACGCGGCCCTGTTCGCCCCGTTCGCAGAGGCCGCCCAGCATCTGCGCATCGAGGCCGGCGCGGTGGCGGAGCGCAGCTAAGGCCTTTCAGAAATTATTGTTCAGCAGCGGCGGCGGCGCGGGTCTCGCGCGATGCGCTGATCAGCTGGGCGCTCACCGACAAAAGCACCGACTTGTCCACCGGCTTGGCGACATAGCCGTCCATGCCCATGGCCCGGTAGCGCGCCTCGTCGCCCTGCATGGCGTCAGCGGTCAGCGCCACCACAGGCGTGCGCCCGTGCGGCGTGCGGCGCAGGCGGCGCAGCGTCTCCGCCCCGCTCATCACCGGCATGTGGGCGTCCAGAAGCACCAGATCGAACCGCTGGGCTTCGAACAGGGTCAGCGCCTCCTGACCGCTCTCGGCTTCGGTGATCTGCGCTCCGGCTGATTCCATAAAACTGCGCGCCACCAGCCGGTTGATCGCATTGTCGTCAACCAGCAGCACCTGGGCGTTGGCCAGCGCCTGCAGGTCGCTGACGGCGCCGGACGGCGCGTCGGCGCCGGACTGGACGGCGCCGGCCAGGAAGCTGAAGGTGAAGCGCGCGCCTGCGCCCGGAGCGCTCTCCACGCTCACCTCGCCGCCCATGCGCCGGGCCAGCTCGCGCGCGATCACAAGGCCCAGCCCGGCGCCGCCGAAACGGCGCGCCGACGAGCCGTCCGCCTGGCTGAAGCGCTGGAACAGGCGCGCCTGCACCCCGGCGGGAATGCCCGGCCCGGTATCGGTCACGGCGATCTCGATGCGCCAGCCCTCCGGCTTGGCCGGCTCTGCGCGGGCGCTGACGGTGACCGATCCGGCATCGGTGAACTTGACGGCGTTGGCGATCAGATTGGACAGGCACTGGCGAACCCGCAGCGGATCAAGCGCGGCGTGCGCGGGCAGCGCCTCCAGTTCACAGTTCAGGCTCAGCCCCTTGGCCGCAGCCCCGTCCCGGAACAGATCGCAGATCGTGCTGATCAGGCTGGCGGGGTCAGCCGGTTCAGGCGTGATGTCCACGCGCCCGGCCTCGATCTTGGACAGGTCGAGAACGTCATTGAGCACGCCCAGCAATTGCTGGCCGGACTGGATGATGGTGCCGACCTTCTCGCGGTCTGAAGGGCGCAGATTGGCTCCGTCCAGCGCTTGGGCCATGCCCATCACGCCGTTCAGCGGCGTGCGCAATTCGTGGCTCATATTAGCCAGGAAGGCCGATTTGGCCGCGCTGGCGCCGCGCGCCTCCTTCAGGGCGGATTTAAGCTCCTGGGCCAGGGTTTCGGCGCTGTCGGCCAGATAGGCGACCGCGATATACTGCGCCACGGCGGCCACAAGGGATTCCTCTTCCGGCGTCCAGGTGCGCGTGGCGCCGACCTGTTCGCAACTGAACACCCCGCGCACGCCCCGGCCGGTGCGGATCGGCGCGTCCAGAAGGGCGAGCACGCCCAGCGGCTGGAGATAATCCTCTCCGAACGAGGCGGTGATCGGATCGGTGAAGGCGTCGGTCACGCACACGACGCGACCGGACTCGATGGCCTCGAAATAGGCCGGATTGACCTCGCGCTCGATGCGGTGGCCGGGCTCTGTGCTGCTGGTTTCGGACGGATCTGCATTATGAAGATGAAGGCAGGTCAGGCCCTGCCCGTCCTCATCCAGGCGCCACACGCTGACGCGGCTTACGGCCAGCAGCGCGCTCACGCGCCGGGCCGCCTCGGCGACCAGGCGGTCGGCGTCCCAGCCCTCGTCAATATGGGCGCGCCCCAGCGCCTCCAGCCCGGCATTGAACTGGCGCGAACGCTCCAGCGCGCCTTGCAATCCGGCTTCGGCTTCGGTGCGGGCGGCGACTTCGTGGTCGAGGCGCCCGACCAGCGGCAACCAGCGCATGAAGCTCCAGCACAGCAGCAACAGGCTGATCGTGTAGCCGGCATAGGCGGCCGCCTCGGTATGGGCGATGCTGATCGACAGCGCATCGCGCACGGGGCCGGCGAAATGTTCGCTGGCGTCGATGAAGGCTGAAACCGCTATCCCGATCAGGCCCGCCGTGATCAGGCGGGGACCGTAATGGCCGCGGGCCATCTTGCGCGACACGCTCCAGAACAGGCACGCCATGGCGATGGCCACCGCCAGTATGGTGAAATCGCCGATCACCGTCATCGCCCGGGCCCGCCTTTTGTCCGCCTGTCCTCACGCAAGTTTGACCCAAGGCAAGTAAAGGCGGCGTTGACGCACGTCCTAGGGTCGAAACCCAATCAGCCTATTGATGGGCGTGTGCAAATCATGATTCCAACGGCTTGAGGCTGTTGGAGGATGGTGTATGGCGCGCCTGTTTTGGCTGAGTGATGCCCAATGG
>JAFIEB010000109.1 GCA_020832735.1 Oceanicaulis sp. | reverse complement strand
TGCTGGCGCGCGCCGGGATCGGCATGCCCACCACCGCGTTTGCCCACTCGCCCAAGGATACGCGCAATCTCATCGAACATGTTGGCGGCGCGCCGCTGGTGGTGAAATTGCTCGAGAGCACGCAGGGGCGCGGCGTGGTGCTGGCCGAAACCCGCAAGGCGGCCGAAAGCGTGATCGACGCCTTCCGGGGCCTGGACGCCAACTTCATCGTTCAGGAATTTATCAAGGAGGCGGGCGGCGCGGACATTCGCTGCTTTGTGGTGAGCGGCAAGGTGGTCGCGGCCATGAAGCGCCAGGCCCAGGCGGGCGAGTTCCGCTCCAATCTGCATCGCGGCGGCGAGGCCACGCCGGTGCGCATCACACGTGATGAGCGCGCCGCCGCCATCCGCGCGGCCCGGGCCATGGGCCTGTCGGTCGCGGGCGTGGACCTTTTGCGCTCCGAAACCGGCCCTAAAGTCCTGGAGGTGAACTCCTCGCCGGGTCTTGAAG
Source organism: Oceanicaulis sp. (assembly GCA_020832735.1). Classification (GTDB taxonomy): domain Bacteria; phylum Pseudomonadota; class Alphaproteobacteria; order Caulobacterales; family Maricaulaceae; genus Oceanicaulis. The sequence continues at coordinate 24,339 of JAFIEB010000109.1, read as the reverse complement.
GCATTGAAGCGACGTCAAAGAAGGATGTGGCCGGTCTGATCATCGAGCATGTCGAGACTCATGTGCGCACGGTCTCCGGCCTGCCGCCGCGCCGCAGCTTGCGCAGGGTGAGCGCAGAATAACAGACCCCGCAGCCCTGGTGGGGGCTGCGGGGTCCGGCTGCCGGAGCGCGGGCGACAGGGGAGTGAACGGCGCGCCCCGGACCAGCGGTCTGTTACGGCATGATCACTGCGTCGATGACGTGGATGACGCCGTTTGAAGCTTCGATGTCGGCGGCGATGACATTGGCGCCGTCGACCGTGACCGAGCCGTCCTCGCCCACGACCACGTTGACCGCGCCGCCCTGCAGGGTCGGCAGTTCATACGCGCCAGCCGGCGTATCAGCGGCCAGATAGCGGCCGGCCACCACGTGATAGGTCAGCACGGCGGTCAGCTGGTCGCGACTGTCTTCTTCCAGCAGGCTTTCCACCGTGCCCTCGGGCAGGGCGGCGAAGGCGGCGTTGGTCGGCGCGAACACGGTGAAGGGGCCTTCGCCCGACAGCGCTTCGGCCAGGCCCGCCGCCGTAACGGCGGCCACCAGCGTGGAGAAGGTCTCATCGCCCGCGGCGATTTCAACGATGTTGGGCTGGGCTTCAGCCTGATGATCGCCGCGATGGTGGTCGGCTGCGGCTGCGGTTGACGCCGCGCCGAGGGCGAGAACGGAAGAAGCAAGCAGGGTGGAGATGCGCATGGGGAGTTCCTTGGTGTGGCTCGCGTATGATCTTTGCACCGCGGGCGCTGACGCGCTGCGGCGGTTCTATTGTTGATAGAACATGGGATAGTACGCGCCGGGCTGCGGAGCGGATCACAAGCGCAGGCGAATTAGCTGGAGATTTATCCCGCCGGACTGACCGCCCGGTTGTCGATCAGGCGCGTCGAGCCCAGCCGCACGGCGCCCAGAACGCGCGCCGGCCGGTCCACGGCCCCCGGCCCCAGCGGCGCCAGGGTGTCAGCGCAGCGCGCCGTCATGTAGTCGACCCCGTCAAACGACGCCCTGGCGGCTTCCAGGGCGTCAGCCTCCGCCTCGTCTGCAAGGCGCCCGGCCGCCAGCGCCCGGGCGAAATCGGCCAGGATGACATTCAGGCGCGCGGCGCGGCGCCGGTCTTCGGGCGAGAGATAGACATTGCGTGACGACAGGGCGAGGCCGTCAGCTTCGCGCACGGTCGGACCGGCCTCGATGGCCACGGGAAGGTCGAGATCAGCGGCCAGGCGCCGGATGACCAGATATTGCTGATAATCCTTTTCGCCGAACACCGCTGCGTCCGGGCGGACCTGATTGAGCAGCTTGGCCACCACGGTTGCGACCCCGGAGAAGAAATGCGGGCGCGCCGCGCTCTCCAGCCCTTCGGCCGGGCCTGACAGGCTGATGGTGGTGGCGAACCCGTCTGGATACATCTCGCGGGCGGACGGGGCGTAGAGGAGATGGCAGCCTGCGCCGGCCAGCTTGGCGGCGTCCGCATCAAGCGTCCTTGGATAGGCGTCGAAATCCTCGCCGGGCGCGAACTGGGCGGGATTGACGAAGACGCTCGCCACCACCCGGTCGCAGCGCGCCAGCGCCTGATCCACCAGCGCGATATGCCCCGCATGCAGGGCGCCCATGGTGGGCACAAAGCCGATGGTCAGGCCATCGGCGCGCCATGCCGCAATGGCGGCGCGCAGGTCACGGACCGCATGGGCGCTGGGCAGGGGCAGGGACACGGGCGAAGCTCCGCTGGCTTGAAACGCGGCGCACGCTAGCGTGTTTTCCGGCGCGCCGGGACTCCGGTTGCGCACCGCAAGGCGCCGGAAGCGCGCAGCCTTGCGCGACTCGGTGTAAGCGCATTGGCATGATGCGTTGGCTGATGATCATACCGGCCCTGGCGGTGTCGGCCTGTGCCGCCACGACGGCCTCCCCGGCAGGGCCTGAGGAGGCGGGTGCGCTGGCGCTCGCCCGGCTTCTGGTGCAGACGGCCGAACAGGCGCCTGAGCGCGTTCGCGCCGCCGAACCGGAAATGGCCGCGCTGGAGCGCGCCCTGCTGGCGCGGCCTGAAGCTTCTGCAGATGCGGCGCGCCATGCACAGCCGGATGCGGGTCCTGGCGCCCATGTGCAGCCGTCCGGCGCCGGGCCTGCGCCTGACCTGGCGGGCGCGCGATCAGTTCTGCACGGCGTGCACCTCGCATCCTATCGCGACCTGGACCATGTGCGCGCCGGCTGGCGCGCGCTGCAGGCGTCCAGTTCGGCCTTGTCAGGCCTTGAAGCGCGCGTGGCGCGCGCCGATCTGGGCGAGCGCGGGGTGTATCTGCGCCTGAAAGCAGGTCCTTTTGACACCCGTGAGGCTGCTGCGAGCGCCTGCGCTGCGCTCCAGTCCGAAGGGTTGTGGTGCCAGACGCTTGATTTTTCTGGCGAGGCATTGTCCCCGGACGGCGCATGACCCCTTCCCAAGCGGGCGGCCTGGTGTATCCATGACGCCGGCCCGCAACAGGGGCGCCGAACCATGACTGAACCGAACGCTGCCGACCAGATCCATTCCGGCGCCATCCCCGGTGATGCGCCCAGGGGCGCGCATGTCATCGTGGTGGGTAATGAGAAGGGCGGGGCGGGCAAGTCCACCATCGCCATCCATCTCGCCGTGGCGCTGATGCGCATGGGCCAGCGCGTGGGCGTGATCGACCTGGACCTGCGCCAGGCGACGCTGACGCGTTATCTCGATAATCGCCGCCGCTGGACGCAGAAGCGCAATGTCTCCCTGCCCATGCCCGAGGAGCGCCGCCTGCCGGGCTCGTACGCGCGCACCCTGGACGAGATCGAGGCCGAGGAGCAGAACGCCTGGGCGGCGGCGCTGGCCGAGCTGAAGGCGGCGTGTGATTTCATCATCGTGGATGCGCCGGGCGGCGACACGCATTATGCGCGCCTGGCCCACGCCAGCGCCGACACCATCGTCACTCCGGTCAATGACAGCTTCGTCGATTTCGCCCTGCTGGCCGATGTGGATCCGGACACGTTCGAGATCGGTCGCCCGAGCGTCTACGCGGCGATGGTCTGGGAATGCCGCAAGCAGAAGGCCCGCGCCGAGCGGCGCACTATCGACTGGGTGGTGATGCGCAATCGCGTCTCCATGCTGGACGCCCACAACAAGCGCCGGGTCTGGGAGGGTCTCAAGACCCTGTCAGAGCGCATCGGCTTCCGCCTGGCGCCCGGATTTTCCGAGCGGGTGATCTATCGCGAGCTGTTTCCAGCCGGGCTCACTCTAATCGACCTGACCGAGACCGGGTCGCGCATGCCCTTCACGATGAGCCATGTCGCCGCGCGTCAGGAATTACGCGAACTGATCATTATCCTCAAACTGCCCGGACTGTCCGGCGCACGCATGCCGTTCTGACCGGAGGGCGCTCATGAGCTTGCTGCTACCGCTCCTCGCCGCTGCGCTGGCGGTCGCGGGCCTGGCCTGGGCGTTTTCACGCATGAAAACGCCCCAGGCCGCGCTGATGCTGCGCGTGGGCCTTGGTCTGTTGGGGGTCGCTGGCGGCGTGGTGCTGACCGTGCGCGGCCTGGCGGTGGCGGGCATTCCGGTGATGGCGGCAGGGCTCGGCCTGCTGGGCGCCACCTTGCGGCCGGGCCAGGCGGGCGCACGCGGCCAGGGTGAAAGCGGCGGCCAGGCGCGCAGCCCCGGCCGCAGCGCCATGACACGGCGCGAGGCGGCGCAAATCCTCGGCGTGGCCGAAAACGCCAGCGAAGAGGATATCCGCCGCGCCCACCGCGAACTGATGAAAAAACTCCACCCCGACACCGGCGGCTCCGGCCCGCTGGCGGCTCAGGTGCAAGAGGCGAGGGATGTGTTGCTGGGCAAGTAGCCCGGGACGGATCTATTTCAACCGCGGAATCGCGATCCCCAGCGCGCCGCCGGAGGCGGGCCTGGGTTTGTAGCGGTAGAGCTCGGCCGGACGCCCGCCTGTGCGGCTTTCAAGCTGGCCTGTGCCTTCCACGAAGCCGGCGCGGTCAAGCGCCCGGCGGAAATTCTGCTTGTGCAGGGGGAAGCCGGAGATGGATTCGGCGAGCTTTTGCAGATGGGAGAGAGTGAACAGGTCCGGCGTCAGTTCAAACACGATGGGGCGGTATTTCACCTTGCCGCGCAGCCTGGACAGCGCGGTGGCCAGGATGCGCCGGTGGTCCGAGGCCATGGTCTCGCCAATGCGCAGGGCGCCATTGGGCGCCTCGTCCCGGTCGCGGGCGGCCTCGGCGACGAGTTCGGCCTCGTATAGGAGTTCGTAGCGGTCCAGCGCACGCTCCTCATTCCAGGGGGCGCCGTCGAGGCCGAATGTGGCGCGCACGCGCTGGGAGCGGGCGGCGCGCCGTCCCGGCGCCGCGGCCTCGTCGGCCCAGGAGCGCAGGGCGGGTTCGATCTGGTCGGTGAGGATGGCCGGGCGGCCCTCGCGGTGATCTTCCCACGGGAAGAAGCGCGTCCAGCCCACCCAGCGCGCCTCTTCGCCTTTCAGGGGGCGGGCTTCATGAGCCAGGCCCAGATAGCCCACCGAGATGACCCGCGCGCCCTGGGCGCCGGCCAGCGCCGCCACCGGCGCCTCGCGGCCCATGTCGCCGAAGGTGTAGAGCTGTTCGACATAGCCCAGCTCAAACCCGGTCTGGCCGCGCACCCATTCGCGCAGGCCGATTTCGAACGTGCGGTGGGTTTCGGGATCGAACGGGCCGAAGGGCAGGGCGGTCTGGCCGCCCTCCAGGCTCTCGGTCACCAGCACCTGCAATTCGCCCTCGCCATCGGCGGCGAAGATCACGGCGTTGAGGCCGACGACCAGACGGCCCAGCTTGGAGGGATCGATTTCCGGCTTCACTGCGCGCGCTCGCGTTCGGCGCCGGCCAGCAGCAGCTCGAACCGGTCAAGAAACTGCGCCTGGGCGCGGGCGGGGGGCAGGGGGTCGATGGTCAGGCGCACGCCCGCGGGCGGACGCCCGAACAGCTTGCGCGCCTCCTCGGTGGTGAACCCGGCGATCTGGGTGGCTTCGAAAAACGCGCACGCCTTGTCGGCGCGCTTGATCACAGCCTTGACCGGGGCGGGCAGGGCGGCGGGCAGTCCGTAGCGCATGTTCACCGCCCCTTCGAGCCGGGCTTCCACGATCTTGTAATCATAGCCCAGCGCCGCCTTGAAGGGCGAGATCATGTCGCCGATCACATATTCGGACGCATCATGGAGCAGCGCCGCCAGCCGCCAGTCATAGGACCAGTCCGGCTTCAGGCGCTGGCAGACGCGCTCCACCATCACCGAATGCTCGGCCACGGAGAAGGCGTGCTCTCCGTGAGTCTGGCCGTTCCAGCGCGCCACGCGCGCCAGCCCGTGGGCGATGTCGCTGATCTCGATATCCATCGGTGAAGGATCGAGCAGGTCCAGCCTTCGTCCCGACAGCATGCGTTGCCAGGCGCGGGGCGGCCGGGGGGCGGATGGGGGGCGCGTCAACAGGTCTCGCTCCGGGTTATCGCTCTATGCGTTCCGTCCTATCGGGAAACAGCGTAAGTTCAAGGTGCGCGTGATGCGCAACGGATCGGCCCGCCGGCCCTGAAGGAGACTAGAGATGAAACCGGAACGCCTGCTTGTCGCCCTGCAAGGGACAGACGCCGACACGGCGCCGCTGGAGGCGGCGGTGCGGCTCGCGCCGATCTTTGACGCCGATCTGCGCGGCGTGTTCGTGGAGCCCGATCCGGCCGCCTACATGCTCTGGACGGGTCCTGGCGCCGCGGGCGCCTCGGTGGTGTCCACCGCGCTCGACGCCGTGCGCGAGGAGGCCGACATCTACGCCAAGGCCGCCATCGCGCGTTTCGAGACAGCTGTTGAGGCTGCGGGCCTGTCAGACGCCGCCAGCTTCCGGCGCATTACCGACAGCCCCGCCGAGGCCGCCGAGCAGGCCCGGCTGGTGCGCATGCTCGTCACCTGCCCCGAGGCGGCGGCGGGCAAGGGGCCGCTGGCCGATTTCACCGCGGCCTGCCTGGTGGATGAGGGCTGCCCGCTCTTCGTGCCGCGCGGCGGCGCCATTGCACCGCGCACCATCGCCGTGGCCTGGGACGGCTCCAAGGAGGCCGCGCGCGCCGCTTTCGCCGCGGCGCCCTTCTTCACCAAGGGGGTGAAGGTCTCCATCCTGCACAGCCCGAAAAAGCTCGATTACAACGACCGCGCCGCCGCTGCGCCCAACCGGCTCGCCAACTGGCTGCGCCCGCGCGGGATCGAGGCCAAGGCCGTTGAGGTCAATCCGGAGGGGTCGCTGGGCGCGGCGCTGCTGGAGGCGGCCGCCGGGGCGGATCTTCTGGTGGCGGGCGCCTACGGCCAGTCGCGCATCGCCCAGTTCATATTCGGCGGCGTCACGCGATCGCTGCTGAGCGCTACGGACGGCCCGTCCCTGCTGATCGCGCACTGAAGGAAAAACCATGGCTTCGCTCACTCGGTTGACTATGCATCTAAGCCGTAATCCTGACGCCGGTTTTCCTGATGGAGACGAGCGGCACGGCTATCTGATCACCGCGCCGCTGGACCGGGAGGGGCGGCTGGACGTGGAGCTGTGGCGGGCTCACAAGCCGGCCTGCACCGTGATCCGTTTCTCCCCGGACAAATCCGAATTTGCGGATGGCTGGCTCAGCCATCGCGGAGCGAACTGGTTCTTCCGCTATGACGAGGAGCATGAGGGGCCTGACGAGCCGCTTTTCCGGCTTGGGGAGCACCGTCTGCGCGTCGGGGATTATGTCACCATCCACGAGGCTGACGGGGATGATCTGGTCTACCGCATCGTCAGGGCCGAACCGGTCCGGGTCTGAGCGGGCGCCCGATATCCGTGCGCAGGCGCCTCAGAAGCGGGCGCCGCGCCGCCCGGCGGCGCTAAAACTCACCCCCGGCGCTGACAATCTTCATCGGACGCGCTCCGCTTTGCTGCAAATGCGAAGGGGAGCGAGGCGATGGAAGAGACGGCGTTTTCAGGCGGAGATGTGGCGTGGCTGCTGACGGCGTCGGCGCTGGTGCTGATGATGACGCTGCCGGGGCTGGCGCTATTTTATGGCGGCATGGTGCGGCGCACCAATGTCCTGTCCACCCTGATGCAGTCTCTGGGCGCGGCGGCGCTGGTCACCCTGGTCTGGGTGATCGCCGGCTATTCCTTCGCCTTTGCGGGCGAGGGGGCGCTGTTCGGCGGATTTGACCGGGTCTTCCTGTCGGGCCTCACCCTCGACAGCGCGGTGGACGGGCTGCCGGAAAGCGGCTTCATCCTGTTCCAGCTGACCTTCGCCATCATCACCGTGGCGATCATCGCCGGGTCGGCGGCCGAGCGTCTGCGCTTTTCAGCCTGGATGGTGTTCGTGCCGATCTGGCTGCTGGTCGTTTACGCCCCCATCGCCCACTGGGTGTGGGGCGGCGGCTTCCTGGACGATGCCGGCGTGCTCGATTTCGCGGGCGGGGCGGTGGTGCACATCAATTCCGGCGTGGCCGGGCTGATCCTGGCGCTCAAACTCGGCCCCCGGCGCGGCTGGCCGAAAGAGGGCGCGCCGCCGCACAATCTGGTGCTCACCGTGATCGGCGCGGGCCTGCTGTGGGTCGGCTGGTTCGGGTTCAATGGCGGGTCGGCGCTGGAGGCCAATGCCCTCGCGGCCCATGCCGCGCTGGTCACCCAGATCGCAGCGGCGACGGCGGCGATCACCTGGGCGGGGCTCGAATGGGTTTTGCGCGGCAAGCCCAGCGTGCTGGGCGCAGCCTCGGGCGCGATTGCGGGTCTGGTGGGGATCACGCCCGCCGCCGGTTTCGTGGAGCCCTATGCCGCCTTCATCATCGGCGCGCTGGCGGCGGCGGCGGCCTATGGCGCCGTGACGGTGCTGAAAGCAAAGCTCAAATATGATGACAGCCTGGATGCGTTCGGCCTGCACGCCATTGGCGGGTTCGCGGGCGCCGTGCTGACCGGCGTGTTCGCCGCCACCGCCGTGGGCGGGGCTGCGGGCGCGGTGGAGGGCAATTGGGGAATCGTCTGGACCCAGACCTGGGGCGCGCTGGCGGCGGCGGCCTGGTGCGCCATCGCCACCTTCATCATCCTGTGGGTGCTGGAGCGCTTCATGACATTGCGTGTGGACGCCGAGGACGAGGTCACCGGCCTCGACATCGCGCTGCACGGCGAGAGCGCCTGACGGCTCTCTCGCATACCTTTCCTCCCTGACTGGTCCTGGCGGTTCGTCCGCCGGGACCATTTTTTTGAGATGAGGGGCGCCAAGGCGGCGCGGGACGGGTTCGCCGATGGGTGGTCAAATCCGCCATTCAGTTTCGGGACGCCAGGCACTACTCTGGCTGTCTTGGAAGTGCAGTCCGGGGGTGAGCAGGCATGGAAAAACCGTGCGCGCCGACAGTGATGGCGCCTCACATCCGGCAGGCGTTGGACAGCGTGCGCGAGCGGTCGGCCGGGCCGGCGCTGCCGCCCGCGATGACCGTGACGATCAATTTCCACCCGGACTGGATTTATGACGGGCAGTGCGTGCTGGCGCGTATCGCATCAGAGGGCGTTTATCGCTCCCAGTTCGAGACCGGGACCAGCAATGGCGGACTGACCGCCTGGCCCGGCGGCGATCGTTGGCAGTGGGAGAGCCGCATCTTCGCCGGTGTTTATGATGACGTTCCCGCGCCGCTGCGCCCGAAATACGGCGCCTTGAATGATCGCGGTTCGCCCTATGGCGGCTCGCCCCGGTTTGGCTCCGCCCATTTCCGGCTGCGCGCGGACATGCTGGAGCGCACGACGTTCTGTTTCCCCGACAGCCATATGAACCCGGCTCATTTCGGGGTCGCGGACCGCCTGGACCTGATTGAGCGGATGCACGCGCAAAGCGGCGAAATGGACCCGCTCGACCGCTATGTTGAGGCTCATGTTCACGGGCCGCTGGAGATCAGATCGGTGATGGATGCGCTGGTCCTGGATCCCGTTTATCGAGGCACTGAAATTGAAGCCTGCGCGCGTGCGCTGGGCTGTCCGGTGGAGTGGCATCCGGGCTACCGACTGTCGGCGGACCGGGTTGAAGAGTGCGCGGCGTACCGGGGCCAGGAGGTCGCGGACCTCCTCCCGGTGATCGCTGACAACGCTCAGCTGACGCCGCGCGCCATCGGCCGCGCGCAAGAGCGCGGGTTTGCTACGCCCCTCCTGCTCAAACGGCTCTGGCACTGCCTCGCGCGCTTTGGCGCCCGGCCATAGCTCCGCCTGTCAGGTCAGCGCTATTTCGGCCCCAACATGGTCTCGGGCCGCACCGCCTTGTCGAACTCCTCCGCCGTGACGAAGCCCAGCTTCACCGCTTCCTCGCGCAAGGTCGTCCCGTTCTTGTGGGCGGTCTTGGCGACGGTGGTGGCGTTGTCATAGCCGATTGTGGGCGCCAGCGCGGTGACCAGCATGAGCGAGCGCTCCATCAGATCGGCGATGCGCGTTTCATTGGCCTCGATGCCCGCCACGCAGTTCTCGGTGAAGCTCACCGCCGCGTCGCCCAGGAGGCGCGCGCTGGTCAGCACGTTCCAGGCGATCATCGGCTTGAACACGTTGAGCTGGAAATGACCCTGGCTGCCGGCGAAGCTGACGCCCGCGTTATTGCCCATCACCTGGGCGCAGACCATGGTCATGGCCTCGGCCTGGGTGGGGTTGACCTTGCCCGGCATGATGGACGAGCCCGGCTCGTTTTCCGGCAGGCTCAGCTCGCCAATGCCGCAGCGCGGGCCGGAGCCTGACAGGCGGATATCCTGGGCGATCTTGAACAGCGAGACGGCGGCTGAATTGAGCGCGCCGTGGGCTTCCACCATGGCGTCTTTCGACGCCAGCGCCTCGAACTTGTTGGGCGCGGTGATGAAGGGCAGGCCGGTGAGCGCCGCAGCTTCCTTTGCGAACGCCACATCAAAGCCCGGCTTGGCGTTGAGGCCCGTGCCCACCGCCGTGCCGCCTTGCGCGAGCTCATAGAGCGCGGGCAGCGCCGCCTCGATGCGGCGGATGGCGTTCTTGACCATGTGGGCGTAGCCGGAAAACTCCTGACCCAGGGTCAGGGGCGTTGCGTCCATGAGGTGGGTGCGCCCGATCTTGATGATGTCCTTGAAGGCCTCGGCCTTGGCCTCCAGCGCGCCATGCAGGGTTTTGAGCGCGGGCAGAAGATCGCGCACAAAGACTTCGGCGGCCGCGATATGCATGGCGGTGGGGAAGACGTCGTTGGACGACTGGGACCGGTTCACATGGTCATTGGGGTGAACGGGGTCTTTGGAGCCCACCACGCCGCCCAGGATCTCGATGGCGCGGTTGGCGATCACTTCGTTGGCGTTCATGTTCGAATGGGTGCCCGACCCGGTCTGCCAGACCACCAGCGGGAAATGATCGTTGAGCTTGCCGTCGGCCACTTCCAGCGCGGCGGCGGCGATGGCGTCGCCGAGATGCGGCTCGAGATTGTCCAGCGCCATGTTGGCTTTCGCCGCGCAATGCTTGACCACGCCCAGCGCGCGCACCAGCGGCAGGGGCTGGGTCTGGCCGCCAATGCGGAAATTGATCAGCGAGCGTGCGGTCTGGGCGCCCCAGAGCTTGTCGGCGGGAACGTCGAGCGGCCCAAAGGAATCGGTTTCTGTGCGCATCTGGGTCATCTATCTGCTTCCGGTCTTGTCTGGCGGCGTCCGCAGGCGGACAATGGGCGAGAGGCGAGTCGGACGTGTATCACCCGGTTATGGCAGATCAAGCCGCACATGAAGACCGGGACTGGCGCGTCAGGGACTGGGACGCCCTCGATTGGACCGGGAGAGGCAAGGTGCAGGCTGCAGCGCAAAACGCATCGCTCCACGTGCGCGTGGATGCGGTGACGTCCCAGACCCGGCGGTTCAAGGGCCTGATCGGTGAATTTTTCCGCACTGAGTTCAAGCGCGTACGCCCGCGCTACGGCGCGTTCGAGGTGGTGATCGAGATCGAGCGCGGGCCGGACACGCCGGTGCATGACGTGGACAATGTGGCCAAAGCCGTGCTGGACGCGCTCACCGGCGTGGTGTTCCACGACGACAGCCAGGTCGAGCGCCTGCATGTGGAGAAGACCACGGGGAACCGCGCCCGGGTGAAGGTCCGCGCCCGGCCGATCCGCGCGCCGGAACCGGCCTGACGCCAGAGCCTCAGCCTTCGCGCCGGTACACCCCGTCAATAACCAGATCATCGGCGCGCGCGTCGAGATAGGCGCGCATGACGCTCTCCAGCTGGTCCAGCGAGGCGAGGCGGCAGAATCCTTCTGCGTCGAGCGCTATGCCCGTCTCCTCGCGCGCGGCCTCGGACAGGGCGCTGCAGTCGGGCATGTGATAGCTCGCCATGGCGCCGCCCGAGTACACGAACATCACGCCATAGCCGTAGCCAACTTCGCCAGGGAACTGGGCGAGATAGATATCCTCGTGCAGCTGGCGCAGGCGGGCGTTCTGGTGGGGGAAGTTCGCATCGCTCGAGACGTAGCGCCGGCGCTGGTTGCGCAGTTCGCCGCGCCAGGTGAACCCGCCCCATTCTGTCCCGTCAGGATGGGTGGGCGTGTGCACCCATACTCCGTTCTGCAGCGGGGTGTCGGCGCCCCAGAAGCCGATCAGCTCGCGCTGAGAATAGAAGCAGCCCGCCAGCGACAGGGCGGTGATCAGGACCGCCGCCCGCGCCAGCGTCCCGATCACGGGGTCGCCCCGTAGAGCGGCTCGGTGGCGCGGATCAGCCAGGCGGCGGCGTCGCCATCCAGCCGGGGCAGGACGCGCCCGCGCACCTCGGCGTGGTAGGCGTCCAGCCACGCGATCTCGTCCGGGCTCAGCAAGGTGGTGTCGATCAGCCCGCGATGGATGGGCGCCATGGTCAGGGTTTCAAAGCCCAGCATGGGCCGGTCGCCGCCCTCAATGGGCGCCGGTCCGGTGACCGCCTGCAAATTCTCGATCCGGATGCCATAGGCGCCGGTCTGGTAATAGCCCGGCTCGTTGGACACGATCATGCCGGGCTTGAGCGCCACCGAATTGGGCGCCTTGGCGATGCGCTGCGGGCCCTCGTGGACGCCCAGATAACTGCCCACGCCGTGGCCGGTGCCGTGATCATAATCAAGGCCGGCCATCCACAGCGGCGCGCGCGCCAGCGCATCAAGCGCAGAGCCGGTCGTGCCTTCGGGGAAGCGGATGACCGACAGGGCGATATGGCCCTTCAGCACCAGGGTGAAGTGCCGGCGCATCTCGGCTGTCGGATCGCCGATCGGCACGGTGCGTGTCACATCGGTGGTGCCGTCCGGGTACTGGCCGCCGGAATCCACCAGATAGAGCGAGCCGGTCGCCAGCTTGAGCGTGGACGCGGTGTTGACCCGGTAATGGGGAAAGGCGCCGTTCGGGCCTGCGGCCGAGATCGTCTCGAACGACAGATCCTTCAGCTCCGGCAGCGACTTGCGGAAGCTTTCGAGCTTCAGCGCGGCCTCGATCTCGTCCACATGACCCGACTGGGCCTCGGTGTCCAGCCAGTGCAGGAAGCGCACCAGCGCCTCTCCGTCGCGGATATGGGCCTGGCGCGCGCCCTCGATCTCCACAGCGTTCTTGCACGCGCGCGGCAGGGCGACCGGATCGCTCTGGCGGGTGATCGCCGCGCCGCCGGCCTCCAGCTGCTGGAACACCCAGACCGAGGTGCTGGCCGGATCGGCGAGCACTGTCTTGCCCTTGAGCGCCTTGAGCGCGTCGCCGAATTCGGTTTCGGGGCGCACCGCCACCTCATTGCCCAGATGGGCGCGCGCGGCGGCGGTGAGCTTTGTCTCGGCAATGAACAGCGTGGCGCGCCCGTCGCTGTCGAGCAGCGCCGAGGCGAGCGGCAGGGGGGTGCAGGCCACGTCCCCGCCGCGCAGATTGAACAGCCAGGCGATGGAAGCCGGGCTGGTGATCACGGCGGCCTGCGCGCCCTGGTCGGCGATGTCGCGGGCGACGCGCCGGCGTTTGGCGCCATGGTCTTCGCCCGAGAAGATTTCAGGATGGGGAACCACCGCTGCGGCAGGCGCGGCGGGCCGGTCGATCCAGGCTGTGTCAATCGGGTTTTCGCTCAGCGCGATCAGCTCGGCGCCGGCCGCCTTAGCGCCCTGCTCAAGGCGCGCCAGCGCGTCCGGGGCGTGCAGGCGCGGATCATAGCCGATGCGCGCGCCCTTGATCGCCTGGGCCTTCAGCCAGCCGGCCGGTCCCGGCTCCATCAGATCGACATACTCGAACAGCTTGGCGTCGACCTGGGCCTTGACCTGCTCGGTATAGCGCCCGTCCACAAAAACGGCGGCCTTGTCTGTCAGGACGATGGCCGCGCCGGCCGAGCCGGTGAAGCCGGTCGCCCAGGCCAGGCGTTCGGCGTTCGCGGGCAGGTATTCGTTATTATACTCATCCTCATGGGGGATGATGAAGCCGTCGAGCCCGGCGGTTTTGAGCGCCGCGCGCAGGAGGGGCAGGTGGTCGCGGCCCAGATGCGGGCCGCCCTTCACGTCGAAATTCTGGATGGGTCGGGTCATGGGGGCCAAGCTACGCCCGCGCGCGGCGGTGATCAATCGCGTCCTGCGGCGGGCGGGCTCAGGCGAATTCGCAAGGGCGCCATGCGTTTTCGGCGCTGGCCGGTCACAGGCGCCGGGCGCATATCGGTCACAGAAAACACTGCGCTGCGCAGCCCGCGCCGGCCCGGATGGAGCCCCGACCCATGTTTCACTCTGACGATTACCTGCGCCTGACCCAGAGCTCCGGCCCCGCGCCGCGCCGCTCTGGCGCCGCAAGCGGCATGCGCGCCTGCCCGCGCAATACCGATGTGAACGCCATGTTCGACCGCATCGGCCTGGCGCATCTGGCCCGGCGCGCCTGACGGCGCCGCGCGCTCTTGCCTGCGCCCGTCCGGCTGAGGCATATCAGGGGCAGCGCGGGTATGATGTAATGGTAGCCTGTCAGCTTCCCAAGCTGAACGCGCGGGTTCGATTCCCGCTACCCGCTCCAGCGTTTCGCCATGGCTGACGTCCGGCGCTCCGGGCCGGCTTGCTTCGTGAAATTGAAACAGTTGGGCAGTGCGCAGAGCGCTTGGGCGTGGAACGCACAACACGAATCAGATCGCGTAGTCCAGCCAGCGTCGGCTTCAAGGCTGTGGCTGCAGATTGTGCGAATTAAGTTACTCCAGGCTAGTAGGTTCTCGTTAACTGCGCCGCCCCGAAATCGGCCATGCGTCCTGACCAGTGGCGCATGACCCGCGAGGAGGCGAGAATGATCAAACTTTCCGACATTAATGTGCAGGGCAAGCTCGGGGTGATCATTGCGATCTTCCTGATCGCGCTGAGCGTTGTCAGCGCCATCGGATATCTGTCGCTGGGACGGCTGGCCAATGTGTCGGAAGCGATCAATGTGTCAGCTGAAGAGATTCGCCTGGGCGGACGCATGAATGAGCAGGCGCTGATCATGGGCCGGGCCGAGTACCGCCTGGCGGTGGAGCCCGGTGCGGTGTCCCAGGTGCGCGACGTCACGGCGGAGGCGCGCGAGACCTTCCGCGAACGCCTCGATCTGGCGCGCGAGACGGCCAATAGCGACCAGCGCGCCGCTCTGGACCGGGTGGAGCAGGCCTATAGCGCCTATGTGCGTGGACTGGAGACCACGCTGGCTGTGGCGGCGCGCGTGGGTGACACGCAGATGAATGAGGAACAGGCCCGGGTGTTTGAAGCCGCGCGCGCGTCCCGGGAGGCGCTGGACGCCCTGACCGGAGAACTCACCGATTATGTGCGCCTGACCGATGCGCGCGGTGATGCTGCGGTTGAGGAGGCCCAGGCGGCTGCGACGGGATCGCGCACCGGCATGATCGTGACGGCGCTGATCGGCGCCCTGGCGGGCGCCGGTCTGGCGCTCGCATTGGCGCAAATGCAACTGGTCCGCCCGATCCGGCGCGTCATTGCTGACATCGCGCGGCTGAACCAGGGAGAGTATGATTTCGCAGTGACGGGCGCGGAGCGCCGCGACGAGATCGGCGATCTCAACCGGGCCATCGTCAAGTTCCAGGAGGCTGGGCGTGAACGCCTGCGCCTGCTGGAAGAGCAGGAGGCTGACGCCCGGCGCAAGGCGGAGCGCGGGGTCAAGGTGAAGGAGCTCACCGACGCCTTCCAGGAGAATATCGACGAGGCCGTGTCCGCCCTGGCCGCTGCGGCTGAAGAGATGCAGGCGACCGCCACCTCGATGTCGTCCACCGCCGAGGAGACCAGCGCCGAGACCGCCAGCGTGTCCTCCCTGACCACGCAGACATCGGCCAATGTCCAGACCGTGGCCTCGGCGACCGAGGAATTGTCCGCCGCCATCACCGAGGTTTCCAGCCAGATCGGGCGGGGCGCCGATATTTCGGATTCGGCGAGCGAACGTGTGGGCAAGGCGCTGGAGCGCATGGAGACACTGGCCGGATCGGCGCGGGCGATTGACGAGGTGACCACCCTGATCGTCACGGTCACCGAGCAGACCAAGCTCTTGGCGCTGAACGCCACCATCGAGGCGGCGCGCGCCGGTGAAGCCGGCAAGGGCTTTGCGGTGGTGGCCAGCGAGGTCAAGCAGCTGGCCGAGCAGACCGAGAAAGCCACCGCCACGGTGGCCGAGCAGATCCAGGCGATCCAGTCGGCCACCAGCTCGGCGATGGAATCGGTGCGCGACATCGACCAGGTGGTCGGCCAGGTGCGCGAGATTTCCACCTCGGTGGCCTCCAACGCCGAGGAACAGGTGGGCGCCACCAACGAGATCAGCCGGAATGTGGCCGAAGCCGCGTCAGGGGCGGCGCAGGTCTCCAGCTCCCTCGACTCGCTCGAGCGCGCGGCCCAGACCACAGCCTCGGCCTCGACCCAGGTGGCGTCCACCGCAGAGGAGCTGTCGCGGCGCAGTCAGTCGCTCAAGACCCGTATTGACGAGTATATTGCCGCCGTCGAAGCGGCCTGACCGGAGCAGCGGGGCGCAGCGGCGCTAGCGGGCCCTTGCGCCCCTAGCGCCGCATCCCTGCGCCGGTTTCAAGGCCGAAATGGCCGAACAGGTGAGCCAGCAGAAACAGAAAGCCGGCGCCGGCGAGGATGGCGAGCGGGATCCAGGGCACCATGCGCGGCTTCAGCGGATTGCTCGGCTGCCCGCCCCGCCAGGCGCAGAAGACGAACAGGCCGGCCGCCGCACTCATGGCCAGAAGCGTCTGCAGGAGGGTCATCGGGGCTCTCTCGCCGGGCAGTGGAGACCCCGTGTCGGGTCTTGACCCACAGATAGGGGCGGGCGGGAAGCTCGCGCAAGGCCCGGATCATGGCTGGCGCCTGCAACAGCCAGTAAAGGGGCAGGGCGGCGAGATCGCGCCAGAGCGGCGTAAAGCCCGCCCGGCGCGCCCCGGTGCGGGCGCAGGCCATCGCGCAGCCCAGCGCCAATAAGCCCGCCGCCGCGCCCGGCAGACCGCCGGGCCAGCCCGCGCCGGCCAGAAAGAGCGCCCCGGCGATCATGGTGAGCCCCAGAGGAAACATGAGCGCGCTCAGCGCGTTGGCGAGCATGGTCAGGGTCAGGCAGGCCAGCGCGCCCGGTCCGGCCGTATCCCACAGCCGGCGCGCCTGGCGCATCTGCACCAGCCAGGTGATGAAATGACCTTTGAGCCAGCGCGAACGCTGCCCGGTCCATGCCGCACGGGTCACCGGCGCCTCCTCCAGGGTGCCCGGCTCGATCAGGCCGGCGCCCCAGCCGTGGGCGGCGAGGCGAAAGCCCAGATCGGCGTCCTCGGTGACATTGAACGGGTCCCAGCCGCCGCAATCCTCCAACGCCGCGCGCCGGAAGACATTGCTGGTGCCGCCCAGCGGCAGGGGCCAGCCGAGGCGGGCATAGAGCGGGAGCAAGGCATGAAACTGCGCGGCGTATTCCAGCGCGAACTGGCGCGTCAGCCAGTTGTCTTGCGCGTTGTACCAGCCCAGCGGCGCCTGCACGACGCCCAGACCCGCATCGCAGGCGAAAGCCTCTGCGGCGGCGCGCAACTGACCTGCATGGGGCGAGTCCTCGGCGTCATAGACCGCGATCAGCTCTCCACGTGCGGCCTGCAGGGCATAATTGAGCGCGCGCGGCTTGGTGGTCGGGCCGCAGGGCGGGGCGGCGAGTACGCGCCAGCCTGTCCGGCGGCGCGCCGCGCGCGCAGCCGCGCAGGTGGTGATGTCATGGGCCTCCAGCGCCAGGATGATGTCGAGCCGTTCGCGCGGATAATCGAGCCTGGACAGGGCGGCGGCCAGTCCGGGCACGACTTGGGCTTCGTCATGCAGGGCGATGATGACGCTGATCACCGGCAGCTCGTGACAGGCCAGGCGCCGGCGCGGACTCCATCGCGGCGTCAGCACGCCCGCGCTGGCGCGCAGCGCCGTCACGCCGAGCACGAACGCCAGCGCCAGACCGAGCGCGAGGGCCAGCACCACGCCGGGTGCAGCCAGCGTCAGCCCGGCCAGGAACACCGCCGGTCCGCACCACAGCGCAACCGGCGGGGCCAGCGGCGCGCCGGCGCTGGCGCCGGGCCGGGTGTCGAGAAGCTCAAACGCAGCTGTCCAGGCGCAAGGCCGGCGCACGCCTGTGCGCTGCGCGAGTTCGCCCATATCGGGAGATGAACCATCCATGCCGCCACCCGTCCCCTGAGGGGCGAGCACACAAGCACAAATACTCCTGAAAGGCGAATCAGCGTGCTGTCTTGGGGTCGAAGGCGAAGGTCAGGGCGATGGCGTCCAGTCCGGTCAGGCCGGTGGCGATATCGAACGCCGCGGCCGCGCTGGTCGGCCAGCCCGGGGGCATGCTCCTTGCGCGTTCGCCCCGTCCGGCCAGATCATGAGCCAGCCCGCCAATGCCGGGATTATGGCCCACCAGGACGATAGACCGGGCGCCGGCGTCCAGCGCGTCGAGCACGGCGCGCTCCAGCATGCCGGCGGAAGCGTGATAGAGCGCCATGGGATCGGATACAGGCGGCGCGCCCAGCGTGTCGGCGATGATCGTCCAGGTTTCGCGCGTGCGCCTTGAAGGGCTGACCAGGGCTTGGTCGGCCTTCAGGCCCGCCTCGGCCATGGCCTGGGCGGCGCGCAGTGCGTCGGCGCGCCCGCGCTCGGTCAGGCCGCGTTCGAAATCGTCTTCGGCTTCCATACGGTCAACAGCTTTGGCGTGACGCATGAGGATGAGCTGGGGCATGGACGGATTTTCCAGATCGGTCAGGTGAGAAATTCTAAATCGGGGCCGGAGGGCTCTTGTATGGCGCCCGCTTGATGCGCACGTTAAGCGGAGTTCGCCCTCAGCGGCAAACATTGTGATGGAGGATACCCATGGGCCTTTTGCTGGGCGACGTCGCCCCTGACTTCACCGCCGAGACCAATGAAGGGCCGATCCGGTTTCATGACTGGATCGGGGACCAGTGGGCGATCTTCTTCTCTCACCCGGCCGATTTCACCCCGGTGTGCACGACCGAGCTGGGCTTCACCGCCAAGCTCAAGGACGAATTCGCCAAGCGCAACGCCAAGGCCATCGCCCTGTCGGTGGACAGCGTGGCGGACCACAAGGCCTGGATCGGGGACATCGAGGAGACTCAAGGCGTCAAGCTGAACTTCCCGATCATCGCGGACGTGGACCGCAAGGTGTCGGCGCTCTACCAGATGATCCACCCCAACGCCGATCCCAAGCTGACCGTGCGCGCCGTCTATGTGATCGATCCGAACAAGAAGATCCGCGCCACCTTCACCTATCCGCCCAGCGCCGGCCGGAACTTCAATGAAGTGCTGCGCCTGCTCGACTCCCTGCAGCTGACCGACGGCTACAAGGTGGCCACGCCGGTCAACTGGGAAGACGGCGAAGACGTGATCGTGGTCCCCAGCCTGTCCGACGCGGACGCCGACAAGCTCTTTCCCAAGGGCTACAAGAAGCTCAAGCCCTATCTGCGCGTGACGCCGCAGCCGAACAAGTAACACTTTCAAGGGCTAACCTGTTCCGCAGCCGCTCCGGGATCCGGGGCGGCTGCATTTTTTTTCAGCCTCATTGGTAAAGGGTGCTTGACGCCAAGCGTGCTTTACGTCATGAGTAAAGCACGCTTTACAAACGAGGTTGATCATGTCGGGTTCCAAAGTCTTTCGCATCGCCCTTGCCGGGTTTGCGGCCGCAGCTGTTGTGTGCGCCTGGGCCGGTGTCGGCGCCGCCTATTTCCTGGATGTGCCGCGCAGCGTGTTCGTGATTGCGGTGTTTGTCGCAGCCTTTGCGACCGAAGGCGCGTTCTGGGTCATCCTGTTCCTTCTGGGCTGGTCGGCTGTCGCCAACCGCCACTGGCTGGTGCGGATGTTTAAGGGCGCGGGAAAGCCCGGTGAGGGCGATCAGGCGGAGACGCGCGGATGATCAATCTGGTCCCGGAGACCCACACCGCGCCTCCAGCCGCCCGGCGGCGTTACATCTGGCGATCAATGGCTATGCTGGCGGTCGTGATGTCCGCTGTGATCGCGCTGATCGCACAAGCGCCCGGCAGCGGGATATGGCCGATGCTCGTCGCTGTTCTGGCGGTGGCGGGCCTCGCGTTCGGGACCTACGAATTCGTCGTCCTGATGCGTGCGCTCGACGAGCTTCAGCAGCGCATTCACATGATGGCGCTGGCGATCGGCTGCGGCGGGGCGGTGATATTCGTCTCGGGCCTGGCGGTGGTTTCTGTGCTGTTGCAGTGGGAATCGTTCGAGCCCGCGTTCACGGTCGTGATCGCTGTTGCGGGCTATTACGTCTCCCTGTTCGCGCTCACCCGCCGATACACATGAGGCCCCGTCACTCTGCCGCCGTGGCGCGGCGATCCTCAAGGCAAGCCCAATCAATATGGAGAGTGTTGACATGATCTCTGATCCTGACACGGCGAACGCCAGGCGATTGCACCCGATCCGCGCCAGCGGGACGGTCGCGCTGATCCTCCTGTTCATTTTCATCGGCGCGTTCACCGCCTTTGCGTTCGCTCTGGCTGAAGGCGAGGGCTGGACGATGATCAGCGCCCTGGCCGCAGGCGCGGTCGTGATGTTCTTCCTGTGGATGCGCGAGAACCACATGGCGATCACCGCCTCGAACGCCGCCCGGCCCAATCGCACCGAGCTGCGCACTCTGCGCATGTTGCCGGTGCAAGTTGTCCTGGTGCTCCTCTACGTGGTGGCGGTGCAGGCTTCCGCCGCCTATGCGCCCGGCCTGTCGGGTTTCATCAAGGGGGCGCTGCAAAGCCTGCCCATCGGATTGCTGGCCGGTTGGCTGGTGGCGTTCGTCTATACCATCGTGGAAAGCGACGAGATGGTGCGCCGGATGCAAACCATGGCTACGGCCATCGGCGCGGGCGCCACGCTGACGGCCGCGACGGTCTGGGGGCTGATCGCCATGCATGCCGGTTTGCCCGATTTCGCCTCGGTGTTTCTGTTCCCGGCGTTTGCAGTGTTCTACACGCTGGCTGAGCTCGTGCTGACACGGCGCTTCGCATGAGGAACCGTCTCAAGGATCTTCGCGCCGAGCGCGGCTGGAGCCAGGCGCATCTGGCCGACCTGCTGGACGTATCGCGCCAGACCGTGATCTCCATCGAGAACGGCAAGTACGATCCTTCCCTGCCGCTGGCGTTCCGGATCGCGCGCGTGTTCGGCCAGTCCATCGAGACGATATTCGATGAGGAGGATGCGGCCTGAACCGTCCAGCTGTGGTTGACCGGAAGGGCTGGCGGGCCTAACTCGCAGCCTCACCGCTCCAGACAGGGACGCCCGCGCGCCATGACCGATCTCGCCCCGCTCGCCGCCGACGCCAAGGCCTGGCCGTTCGAACAGGCGCGCGCCGTGCTCAAACGCATCGAGCGCTTCGGCATGACCGGCGGGGCGGTCATTTTCGAGACCGGCTACGGCCCGTCGGGCCTGCCCCATATCGGCACGTTCGGCGAAGTCGCGCGCACCGCCATGGTGCGCCACGCCTTCCGGGTGCTCACCAATGACGCCTACCCCACGCGCCTGATCGCGTTCTCCGATGATATGGACGGAATGCGCAAAATCCCCGGCAACCTGCCCAACGCGCATTTGCTGGAGCCGCATCTGGGCAAACCGCTGACCGATGTGCCCGACCCGTTCGGGACCCATGAGGGCTTCGCCCAGCACAATAACGCGCGCCTGCGCGCCTTTCTCGACAGCTTCGGCTTCGACTACTCGTTCTATTCGGCCACCGAGCAGTACCGCTCGGGCGCGTTCGACGGGATTCTCCTGCGCGCGCTCGAGCGCTTTGACGACATCATGAAGGTGATGCTGCCCACGCTGGGGGCGGAGCGTCAGGCGACCTATTCGCCCTTCCTGCCCATTTCGCCCAGCACAGGCCGGGTGCTCTATGTGCCGATGAAGGCGGTGGACGCAAAAGCCGGCACGATCACGTTTCAGGACGAGGACGGGACTGATGTCACCCTGCCGGTGACGGGCGGGAACGCCAAGCTGCAGTGGAAGCCCGATTTCGGCATGCGGTGGGCGGCGCTGGGCGTTGATTTCGAGATGTTCGGCAAGGACCACCAGGCCAATGCGCCGATCTATTCGAAGATCTGCCGCATTCTCGGCGTCGAGCCGCCGGTGCAGTATGTCTACGAATTGTTCCTGGACGAGCAGGGCGAGAAAATCTCCAAGACCAAGGGCAATGGCCTGTCGGTGGAGGAGTGGCTGGCCTACGCGCCCCAGGAGAGCCTGGCGCTGTACATGTTCCAAAAGCCGCGCACGGCCAAGAAGCTGTATTTCGATGTGATCCCCAAGGCGGTGGACGAGTATCGCCAGCATCTTGCCGCCTATCCCGGCCAAAGCCCGGAGCAGCAGCTGGAAAACCCCGTCTGGCACATTCATGACGGCGCGCCGCCGGCGGTGGG
Source organism: Oceanicaulis sp. (assembly GCA_020832735.1). Taxonomy (GTDB): domain Bacteria; phylum Pseudomonadota; class Alphaproteobacteria; order Caulobacterales; family Maricaulaceae; genus Oceanicaulis. The sequence goes on along the minus strand of JAFIEB010000109.1, from coordinate 2,466 downwards.
CGCCCAGATCAGCTTTTCACTCATGCTCAACCTGGTCTCGGCCGCCAACGCCCATACCCGCGAGCAGGTCTGGGGCTTCATCTCGCGCTATGCGCCCGACGCCGATCCGGCGCGCGAGCCCTTCCTGGACCGGCTGGTGGATTATGCGCTGCGCTATTACGAGGACCGGGTCAAAGCCACCAAGGTTTATCGCGCGCCCAGCGACGCCGAACGCGCGGCCATGGAAGGCCTGATCACCCGCCTGCGCACGCTCGATCCGGGCGAAACCGATGCGGAAGTCATCCAGACCGAGGTCTATGCGGCGGGCAAGGACGCCGGGTTTGAAAACCTGCGCGACTGGTTCCAGGCGCTGTATGAAGTCCTGCTCGGCCAGTCCCAGGGGCCCCGGTTCGGCGGACTCGCTGCGCTGTACGGCGTGCCCGAGACGATCGCGCTGATCGAGGCGGGGCTGCGCGGCGCACTGGTCTCCAGGGCCTCCTAGCCGGGATCGCGGCTCAGCGCCTCGGCGTCCGGGGCGGTGAGCTGAACGCCGGCCGGTTGCTGGCGCGCCTCCAGCGCGGCGCGCACTTCAGGCAGCGCCATCAGCGCATTGATCCGTGTCAGGGCCTCGACCCCGTCCGCACTGAGGCCGAACAGCTGCTGGAACGCCTCCAGCGGCGTGGGCTGGGCGGGGAAACGGCGCAGGCGCACCGGCTCATCAGCCTCCAGCCCCGCCAGCTCGCGCGCGGCGTTGACCGCTTCCTGCAGTCCGCCAATGCGGTCCACCAGTCCCAGCTCGGCGGCCTGGGCGCCGGTCCAGACGCGCCCGCGGGCGATCTCCTGGACCCGGGCCATCGGCAGGTCGCGGCCTTCAGACACCTTGGTGGTGAAATCGGTATAGATCTGCTCGGCCAGGCGCTGGAAGGCGGCGCGCTGGCTGTCGCTCCAGGCCGTGGCGCCTGAATAGGCCAGCGCATACTCCCCGCCCACGCTGAGCGGTTCGAGATTGAGGCCGACGCGCTGCAGGGCGCCGTCGATGACGATCTTGCCGCCGAGCATCCCGATGGAGCCGGTCAGGGTGGCGGCGTTGGCTACGATCATGTCGGCGGGCGCTGCGATATAGTATCCGCCCGACGCCGCCACGCTGCCCATGGAGACGATGACCGGCTTGCCGTTCTGGCGCGCGCGCATCACGGCGTCCCAGATCTGGTCGGACGCCGTGGCCGAGCCGCCCGGGCTGTCGATCCGCAAAACGATGGCGCGCACGGACGAATCGCGCGCGGCCGCATCAATGGCCTGCGCCATGCGGTCGGCGCCGATCACCTCCTCGCCGCCAAACCCGCCGGACGGATCGCCGGTGACGATGGCGCCCTGGCCGGAGACAAGGGCGATGACCGGACGGGACTGGCCGCCGGAACCCGGCCGCTCGGGCGTGCGGGCATAGGCCTCGACCGCCACGAAGCGGGCCCGGCCGTCAACCTGATTGCGGGCGGCCTCGCGCGCATCGAACACCTGGCCCAGATGGTCCACCAGCCTGGCCTCATGGGCCTGGCTTGCGGTGTAGGGGCCGCCCTCGATCGCGGCGCGAAGCGCCTCGGGCGTCATGGAACGGTCCCGCGCCAGCCCTTCGAGGGCGGTGTCATAGAGATTGGTCAGCAACGAGAGAGTGGCTTCGCGATGGGCCTCGGTGAAGCCGGACTGGGTGTAGATGTCGGCGGCGTTCTTGTATTCGTGCAGCTGGATGAACTGCGCCTCGGCGCCGAACTGCTCGAACAGACCGCCCAGGAACAGGGTCTCGGCCGCGAGGCCCACAGCTGAAAAGCTTGCTGTAGGCTGCAGCCACAGCTCCCCGGCGCCGGCGACGGCGAAATAATTCATCACCCCGGTGCCTTCAAAGCCCTGGGCGTGAACCACGGCGAATTTGCCTGACGTGGTGAAGCGGTCCAGCGCGCCGCGAATCTCCTCGGCCTGTCCGGGGCTCATGGCGTATTCGTTGGCGCGCACGAATATGCCGGAGACGCGGCTGTCGCTGCGGGCGCGCTCCAGCGTCTCGACCAGATCAATGATCGCCAGGGGGCGGGCGAAGGCGAAGGGCGAGCGCGCGGGCTGGTCCAGCCGGGGCTGGCGCAGGTCCAGTTCCAGAACAATGCCGCTGGCCGGCAGGGCGCGGTCGGCCTCGGTCTCGGCGTTCTGGATCGCCGAAGCGATCAGCCCGCCGATCATGAGCACCAGAAAGACGCCGAGCAGCACTGCGCCGATGAGCACGCCGACGACTGAGCCGAACAGCGAAAACCAGAACTGTTTCATGATGGTCCCTCGAACACCCTCACGCCGCCTCTTCACCCGGCGAGCCGGTGAAACAGTAGAGAGGCCGGGCGCGGGGGTCGAGCCCCGGGCGCGGCCGGAGCGGCCCTTTACGCGTAAGGGGTTTGGCGGGGGCGCCGCGGGGACCGCATGGGTAGGATTGGGGGAGAGGGGGGTGCTGGG
>JAFIEB010000100.1 GCA_020832735.1 Oceanicaulis sp. | reverse complement strand
AAACCCCGGCCCCCCGGTAAAACCCCGGGGGGCCGTTCTGCGTTCACGAACAGGGATAACGGCACGGTGCAGAGCCGGCGCTTCGGGCCGGGCCGTCTTTTTCGCGCCTCCCGTTCCTGGCGAAGTGTCCGGACATGGCTGGCGGCGCCAGCGCCCCGGGTTGACCGGCGAGCGCCCCCGGCGCAAGACAGGGCGGTAGCCTGATCTGAACCGACACACGCCGTGCAGGCGCCCGATGCGCGCCCCGGCAGGAGCCCGCCATGAGCAAACCCGAAACGCCCTATCGCAAGCGCGCCCTGGGCGCGCGCGCGCTGAGTCCCGAAACCCTGATGATGAGCTATGGCTTCGACGCCAAGATGTCTGAAGGTTCGATCAAGCCGCCGATCTTCCAGACCTCCACCTTCGCCTTCGCCACGGCCGAGGAGGGCGCCGCCTTCTTCCGCGTCATGGGCGGGCGCTCCCAGACCGGCGATCCGGCCGAGGCGGGACTTCTCTACTCGCGCTTCAACAACCCGAACATGGAAGTGCTCGAAGACCGGCTCACCCTGTTCGACGGCGCCGAGGACGCACTGGTCTTCTCGTCGGGCATGGGCGCCATCTCCACCGTGATCATGGCCCACGCCCATGCCGGCGATGTGGTGCTGCAATCGACCCCGCTCTATGGCGGCACCGAGACGCTGATCCGCGCCATCCTGCCCCAGTACGGCATCAAGAGCGTGGACTTCTTCGCCGGCGCCAGCGAGGCGGAGATCAATGAGGCGGTGGAAGCCGCTCTGAAGCTCGGCCGCATCGCGGTGATTTTCTGCGAGACGCCCACCAACCCCACCAATGAGGTGGTGGATCTGTCCCAGATGAAGCGCCTGGCCGACATGATCGGCGAGCGTCAGGGCCATCGCCCGCCGGTGGTGGTGGACAACACCATTCTGGGACCCATTGGCCAGTCTCCGCTCGCCCATGGCTCCGACATTGTCGTCTACTCCCTGACCAAATATATCGGCGGCCATTCCGATCTGATCGGCGGCGCGGCCATGGGCTCCAGCGCCCTGATGCGCCCGGTGCGCAAGCTGCGCTCTGGCATGGGCACCAATCTGGATCCCAATACGTGCTGGATGCTGGCGCGCTCGCTGGAGACGGTGACCCTGCGCATGAAGGCCGCCTTTGAAGGCGCGGCCATCGTGGCCAATTATCTCAAAACCCACCCGAAAGTGGAGAAAGTGCGCTATCTCGGCTTCCTCGAGCCGGGCTCGCGCGACCAGGTGGTGCATGAACGCCAGAGCGGGGGCCATCACGGCTCGACCTTCTCCTTTGACGTGGTCGGCGGCCAGGACGCGGCCTTCCGCATGCTCAACGCCCTGCAGGTGCTCAAGCTGGCGGTGAGCCTTGGCGGCACCGAGACGCTGATCTGCCATCCGGGCAGCACCACCCACGCCGCGGTGGAGGAATCCCTGCGCGAGCGTCTGGGCTTCACCAGCGGACTGGTGCGGGTCTCGGTGGGCATCGAGAACCCCGAGGATCTGATCGCCGATCTCGAACAGGCGCTGGAACACGCCTGAGGCTTTTCCTGCACGCTGGAGCTTGCCCATGACTGCGCTGACGCTGGACCGGGATGAACGCGCCGTCCTCGACTGGATCGAGGGCGAGGCGGACGCCATGGTCGCCCGCGTAAAGCACTGGTCCGCCATCAATTCCGGCAGCCGGAATGCGCAAGGCCTGGAGGCCATGCGCGCCGAACTCAATACCGCCTTCGCCCCGCTGGGCGGCGAGATCCGCGCCGTGGAGCTGGCGCCCTCCACCACGATCGAGCTCGACGGCGAAATTCGCGATGTCGAATACACGCCCGCCTTCCGCCTGACACAGCGCCCGGATGCGCCGGTGAAGATCGTGCTGACCGGACACCACGACACGGTGTTCCCGCCAGGGTCCGGTTTTGATGAGTGGCGCATGCTGGACGACGACACGATCAACGGGCCCGGGACCGCCGACATGAAAGGCGGGCTGATCGTCATGCTCACCGCCCTGATGGGGCTGGAGCGCAGCCCGTGGGCGGACCAGGTGGGCTATGACGTATTGATCAGCCCGGACGAGGAAATCGGCTCGCTGGGCTCCGGCCCCGTGCTCGCCGAGCTGGGGCGCAATGCCCATGTGGGCATGACATACGAGCCCGCCCTGGTGGACGGATCGCTGGCGGGCGCGCGCAAGGGGTCGGGCAATTTCTCCTTGCGCTGCCGGGGCCGCGCCGCCCATGCGGGGCGCGAGCATCATCTGGGCCGCAACGCCATCGTCGCCGCCGCCGATTTCGCCCGCCGGCTCGATGCGCTCAACGGCCAGCGCGAGCACGTCACCTTCAATGTCTCGCGCATTGACGGGGGCGGGGCGCCCAATGTGGTGCCGGAGCTGGGCATCTGCCGCTTCAATGTGCGGGTGAAAACCGAGGATGACGCCATCTGGGCGAGGGCCGAGATCGACGCGCTGGTCAAACTCACCGATGCGCGCGACGGCATCTCGGCCGATCTCCACGGCGGCTTCACCCGCCCGCCCAAGCCGATGAGCCCGGCCAATTTGCGTATGTTCGAATGGACGCGCGCCGCCGGCGAGCCGCTGGGCCTCGACATTCGCTGGAAGGACACCGGCGGTGTGTGCGAGGGCAATAATCTGTGGGCGTCGGGCTGTCCCAATGTGGATACGCTGGGCGTGCGCGGCGCCGACATCCATTCCAGCCGCGAGATCGCCAAGCTGTCCAGCCTGCCCGAGCGCGCCAAGCTGTCGGCGGTCATGCTGATGCAGTTCGCCCGCGGCCGGTTCGACGCCGCCGAGGCGCGCGCGCTGGCCAGCGGCTAGCTGGTTTCAAGGACGACAGGGGAGAGTTCATGCTGGTGGTGCGCGCAGCCCGGTCGGGCGATGTGGACGGATTTCTGGAGCTGGCCCGGGCCGCCGGGCCGGGCTTCACCAGCCTGTCTTTGCCCGATGACGCCCTGGCGGCGAAGCTGGAGGCGTCCGAGGCCGCCTTTGACGGCCGCCTGACCGACCCCAGCGACTGCAATTATCAGCTCATGCTGGAGGATTCAGAGACCGGCGCGATCCTCGGCACCTCGGCGGTCAAGGCCATGGTCGGGATCAAGAAGCCGTATTTCGACTTCAAGATTTTCACCTTCGCCCAGGCGTCCAAGGAGGCCGGCCGGCGCTTCGACATGGACGCCATGCTGCTGGTCAATGATTTCGCCGGGTCCACCGAGGTCGGCTCGCTGTTCGTCAGCGGCGATGCGCGCGGCGCCGGGGCGGGCAGCCTGACCGCCAAGGCGCGCTACATGCTGGTGGCGGCAGCGCGCGAGCGCTTTGGCGCGCGCATATTGTCCGAACTGCGCGGCGTGGTGGATGAGAAGGGCGATTCCATCTTCTTCGAACATGTCACCCGCCCCTTCTTCAAAATGAGCTTTGAGGAGGCCGACCGGCTGTCTGCGGCCACCGACAACCAGTTCATTCTCGATCTCATGCCCGCCCACCTCATCTATCTCGACCTGTTGCCGCGCGAGGCGCGCGCGGTGATCGGCAAGACCCATCCTGACGGGGTCAACGCCCTGCGCCTGCTCGAAGCCGAGGGCCTGCGATACGAGCGCTATGTCGATATTTTCGATGGCGGCCCGCTGGTGTCGTGCGGCACGCACGAGGTGCGCACCATCCGCGAAAGCCGGGTGCTGCCCGTGGGCGGCGCCAACCCGTCCGGGGACCGCCGCCGCGCGCTGGTCTCCAATGACCGCATCGGCGATTTCCGCTGCATCTATGCCGAGATCACCCATGACGACGCGCATGCGGGCCTCGACGACGACGCCCGGCGCGCGCTGGACGTGCGCGCGGGCGACCCCGTGCGCTTCTGGATCAAGGACTGATACCCATGACCGCTTCCCTCTTCATCAACGGCGCCTGGCGCGAGGGCCGCGCGGACGTCTTCCGCTCCATCGATCCGGCCAGCGCAGACATTGTGTGGGAGGGCGCAGCCGCTTCGCCTGAAGACGTGCGCGAGGCTTTCGCTGCGGCGCGTAGCGCGTTTGCAGATTGGGCGCTGGCGGGGTTCGAGGCCCGGCGCGCCATCGCCGAGCGGTTTGCGGCGCTCCTCAAGGAGCGCAGCGAGGCCATTGCCGAGCTGATCGCCCGCGAGACCGGCAAGCCGCTCTGGGAGGCGCGCACGGAAGCCGGCGCCATGGCCGGCAAGATCGCTGTGTCGCTCAAGGCCTATGAGGCGCGCACCGGAACCACCCGCACCGAAACCGATTTCGGCGAGCAGACGCTGGAGCACAAGCCGCTGGGCGTGATGTGCGTGCTCGGCCCCTATAACTTCCCCGGCCATCTGCCCAACGGCCATATCGTCCCGGCGCTGCTGGCGGGCAATACGATTGTGTTCAAGCCGTCTGAGCTGACCCCCGCCATCGGCGCGCTGATGGTGGCGCTGTGGGCCGAGGCCGGCCTGCCCGCCGGTGTCCTGAACCTCATACAGGGCGCGCGTGAGACGGGCGCCGCGGCGCTGGACGACCGCGATCTCGACGGCGTGCTGTTCACCGGCTCGTGGGGCGTGGGATCCTTCATCCATAAAAAATTCGCCGGGCGCACCGGCATTCAGCTGGCGCTGGAGATGGGCGGCAATAACCCGCTCGTGGTCTGGGACGCCGCCGACGCCGAGGCCGCCGCCCGCGTCGCGGTGCTGTCGGCCTATATCACCGCCGGCCAGCGCTGCTCATGCGCGCGCCGCCTGATCGTGCCGCAGGGCAAGGCGGGCGACGCGGTGGTGGAGGCTGTCGCCGCCCTGATCCCGCGCCTGACGCAAGGGGTGTGGAACGCCGACCCTGAACCCTTCATGGGGCCGCTGGTCAGCAATCACGCCGCCGATCAGGTGCTCAAAGCCCAGGACGCGCTTCTCGCCTCGGGCGCGCGCGCCATTGTGAAGGCGGCGCGCGGGCAGGGGCCCGCCTTCGTGACGCCCGGCCTTCTGGATGTGGATGGCGTCAAGACGCCCGACGAGGAAGTGTTCGGCCCGATGCTTCAGGTGCGCCGGGCGGCGAGTTTTGACGATGCGATCAAAGAAGCCAACAACACCGCCTACGGCCTCGCCGCTGGCCTCGTCAGCGATGACGCCTCGCTCTGGCCGCGCTTCCGGGCGCTCAGCCGGGCGGGCATCGTAAACTTCAACCGGCCGACGCCGGGCGCGGCCTCCACCATGCCGTTCGGGGGCCCTGGCCAGTCGGGCAATCTGCGCCCCAGCGCCTTCTATGCGGCGGATTATTGCGCCTATCCGGTAGCCGCCCAGGCCGCGCCCACCCTGGTGCGCCAGACGATCAAGGGGCTCGATTGATGAGCGGCGCGGTGGAAGCCAATTTCGACGGGCTGGTCGGCCCGACCCATAATTATGGCGGGCTGGCGCCGGGCAATCTGGCCAGCGCGAAGAATCGCGGCGCGGTGGCGCATCCGCGCCACGGTGTGCTCGAAGGTCTCGCCAAGGCGCGCATGCTCGCCGATGCGGGGCTGGCGCAAGGCCTTCTCCCGCCGCAGGAACGGCCGGATATTCCCGCCCTGCGCGCGCTGGGCTTTGCCGGGCGCAGCGACGGCGCGGTGTGGGAGGCGGCCTACAGGTCCGCGCCGGAACTGGCGCTGAACATGCTGTCGGCCTCGTCCATGTGGGCGGCCAACGCGGCCACGGTCTCGCCGGGCGCAGACACATCAGACGCCCGCGCCCACTTCACCCCGGCCAATCTGGTCACGGCGCTGCACCGCTCCATCGAGCATGTGCAGACCCAGAAAGCGCTGTCGCGCATCTTCGCTGACGAGGCGCGCTTCGCCGTCCATGGCGCGCTGCCGTCTCAGGCCCATTTCGCCGATGAAGGCGCGGCCAATCATGTGCGCCTGTGCGCGCAGCATGGCGCGCCGGGGGTGGAGATTTTCGTCCATGGCCGCGACGCGTTTGAGACCTGGCAGGCAAAATATCCCGCCCGCCAGACATTGCAGGCCTGCGAGGCGGTCGAGCGCCGCCACGGCCTCGACCCGGCCCGCACCGTCCATATCCGCCAGTCGCGCAAAGCCATCGAGGCGGGCGCCTTTCATAATGACGTGGTGTGCGTGGGGACCGGCCCGGTCCTGTTCTATCACGAGCACGCGTTTGAGGATTGCGCCGCAGCCCTCGACGCCATCCGCCGGGCGGCGGAGGGATTGTTCGAACCGGTGTTTGTGGAGGTCCCCGACGCTGAAGTTCCGCTCAGCGACGCCATCACCTCATACCTGTTCAATTCACAATTGCTGATCTGGCCGGGCGAGAGCCGTCAGGTGCTGCTGGCCCCCAAAGAGACCGAGGAGACCGCCTCGACGCTCGCCTACTGCCAGCGCCTGACATCGGGCAACGGCCCCATCGGTGCCGTCCAGTTTGCCGATGTGCGCCAGTCCATGCGCAATGGCGGCGGGCCGGCTTGTTTGCGTTTACGGGTGGTGCTGGACGAGGCCCAGCGCGCGGCGGTCAATCCGCGCGCCTGGCTGACGGCCGAGCGTCATGGCGCGCTCACCCAATGGGCCAACGCCCATTACCGCGAGACGCTGGCGCCGGACGATCTGGGCGATCCGGCGCTCGTCGATGAAAGCCGCGCGGCGCTGGACGCGCTCACGCAGATCATGGGGCTTGGATCGGATTTCTATCCGTTCCAGCGCTCGTGAATCTGCCTGCGCGTTTTTCCGGGCGCGAAACCGGTTCCCGCTTTCGCTGAAAAACGCGCTAGCGCCCGAAGCGGTAGCCCAGCCGCACGCCCACTTCATCCAGCGCCTGATTGCGGCCCGAGGCCAGGATCTGGCCGTGGGAATAGTGTTCGTAGAACACGCCCAAGCGCCATTGCTCGGTCAGGGCGTAGTCGGCGCCGACGCGCAGATGGAACAGGGTGCGCGAGCCCAGCGCGGCGCGGGTGGAGGCCAGGCGCAGCCGCTCTGGATCGTCGGGCGGCAGGTGGGCGAACTCTTTCACGCCGTCATTATAGGAAATGCCCCACGAGCCCTCCACGCTGAAACGCTCGGTCAGGCCGGCCTCCCAGGCCAGCCCCGCCGCGCCCAGATTGGTCAGGCCTTCGGTGTTGAACGAGCCCAACAGATAGGGCCGGGGCGAGAACGCCCAGCTGAGGAAATCGGGGCTGTCGAACAGCGCCTCGACCACGATCTGCGATCCGTCCTCGGTGCCGTTATAGACGTCGTGGGCGGCCCATCCGACCCGCAGCTCGCTGAGCTGGGCGTGGGCGGGCGCGGCTATCGCGCAGGCGGCGGCAAGTGTGCTGAGCGCGGCGAACTGGCGAAGCATGGTGATTCCCCCAAATGAATGAGCCGCCGCGAACTTACTCCTCGGACGGCGCGGCGCCTAGCGTTGTCATCCCGGGCCGCTCCGCTGGCGTGCGTTATTGCGCCGTCCCGGATTCGCGCTGGTTGATCCATGAGCTGATCTGGTCGAGGAAGCCGGGCACATAGACCGGCTCCAGATCGCCGTACTCGTCACGCAAACCGGTGCGGGACGTCCAGAACACATGATTGGCTTCGGAGAAGGTGCGGGTGGTCACCATGCCGGGCTCAAGATGGGCGAGGCTCTCGACAAGCGCAGCCTCGTTCTCGGCCGGCGGCGTCATCGGATCATTCTCGCCATAGAGCGCCAGCACCGGCACGTTGACGCCCGCGAGGGCCTCGGCGGGATCGTACATGAACAGCCCGCACAGATAATGCCCTCCGGACGGCGTGCAGACCGCCGGATTGGTCAGCGCGGCCTCCATGAGCATGCCGAACATCTCCATGCGCTCCTCAACGGCGGCCGCCGGCACGCCCCAGCCGGTCAGATGCAGGCGCTCGTCGGTGAGGATCTGGTCGCGCACGGTTTGCGTGGGGCCGGCCAGCATCACGATGAAGGCGACACTGTCGCTGCGGGCGGCGGCCAGCTGGGCGACCCAGCCGCCCTGGCTGTGACCGATCACGCCCACGCGCGCCGGATCGACGCCCTCCACGCCTTGAAGGAAGGCCACCGCCGCCAGCGCATCATCGGCGAGGCGCTCAATGCTCTCGTCGCGCCAGTGGCCGCCGGACCCGTCCACGCCGCGCTTGCTCAGATCAAGGGCGACGATCCCCTGCGAGGCCAGATGCTCGGCGAGGCCGGACAGATTGCGGCTGCCTTGCGAGCCGGGAAACAGCACCACCCCCGGCGCGGCCGCGGCGCCCTGCGGCGCATGCAGGCGGGCGGTCAGCTCAATGCCCGGCGCCACCTCCACCATCACAGGCGCGGGATCGGCCTTGGCCTGCCCGCAGGCCGCCAGGCAGGCTGTCACACAGATCAGCATGGTCAGGAATCGCATGGGTGTCTCCCTGTCGTCAGCGCCGGGCGCTCACTGGGTTGTCTTGAAACAGCCGGGCGTCTTGGCGAGGCCTTGGCGCCGGCGAAGGCGTCATGGGAGCTACAGGAGCATGGGCGCGGGGTCAAACCGGGACCGGGCCTTCAGGGCTCAGCCGCGCGCGTCACCCTGCAGCCTATCCGTCAGATAGCCCAGCACTTCGCGCGCCGCCTCGAAGGTCGGCTGGCCGTCCGCGGCGATCAGGTCCCTGGTCAGCACCGCGTGGGGGAAGGGATTGCCTTTGGGGTTCTTGGCGTCGTCGGGGAGCACGCGGGTCAGCGCGCGGTCCGGCCCGATGAGATCGGTGAGGGCGGTGAAGCGCTCGGCCTTGCAGGACGGATCGCCGGCAAAGCGCAGCGCCATCACCGGCAGGCCGGTGCGCGCTTTCAGCCCCGCCGCCTCGGCTTCGCTCAGGTGCAGCCCGCCGGGATTGTTGAACGGCACGGCGGGCTCCCCGGCCACCGCCGCCTGAACGCTGGGGTCGATCGCCACAGACCAGGCGAAATTGCCCGACAGGCATAGCCCCACCGCGCCCACGCCCGGCCCGCCGCATTCGGCATGGGCCTGGCGCGCCAGCGCGCGCAGCCAGTCCGACACCGGGCTGCCGCCCGACTTGGCGAACAGGCGAATCTCCCGGCTGACGCAGGCGCGCGCCATGCCGCCCACCCGGCCATGCAGGGCCAGAACCTCTTCGCGCGTGCTGCCCGCCGGGTCCAGATAGGCGGGCGCATAGACCCGGAACCCCGCCGCCTCGATCCAGCGCGCCAGCCGCCAGAACTCAGCAACGAAACCGGGCAGTTCATGCATCAGGATGACGCCCGGCCCATGCCCGCTGGCGAGCACCGGATGGGCCATGCCCGCGCCCTCAAAATCAAACATGTCCTCGAACGGCGTGCGGTTGTCGAGGGCGAGGATGTCGGCGAAGGGCTGGGGCATGGAAGGGGCCTTGCGGGGAGGGGGAGCGGCGTGCGCCGCGATCATTCCCGCTGCCAGCGTCAAGGGCAAGGCCCGTCCCGGCGCCGTTTCAAGGGCGCCGGAACGGGGATGCGCCTACTGGATCACCGCCTCCGCCGGCGGGCGCGCATTGCGGCTCACTGCGTGGCCGTTGACGGTCAGGGCGCCCGCTTCCGCCGAGACGGTCAGCATATCGCCGTCATTGAGCTTGCCGGCCAGGATCAGCCGTGCCAGCGGGTCCTGCAGCTCCTTCTGGATCACGCGCTTTAAGGGGCGTGCGCCATAGGCGGGGTCATAGCCCTTGGCCGCCAGCCAGGCGCGCGCCGCCTCGTCCATGGAGAGCGTCATGCGCCGGTCGGCCAGCAGGGCTTCGAGCCTTTTCAGCTGGATATCGACAATGGCGCCCATGTGATGCTCCTCTAGGCGCTTGAACAGGATGATCTCGTCGATCCGGTTCAGAAATTCGGGCCGGAAGGCGGACCGGACCGCGCCCATCACATCCTCGCGCGCCGCCTCCACATCGCCTGACAGCAGGAATTCGGAGCCCAGATTGGAGGTCATGATCAGGATGGTGTTCCTGAAATCCACCGTGCGGCCCTGACCATCGGTCAGCCGCCCGTCATCGAGCACCTGCAGGAGGACGTTGAACACGTCCGGGTGGGCTTTCTCCACCTCGTCAAACAGGATCACCTGATAGGGGCGCCGGCGCACGGCCTCGGTCAGGGCGCCGCCCTCGTCATAGCCGACATAGCCCGGCGGGGCGCCGATCATCCGGCTGACCGAGTGCTTCTCCATGTATTCCGACATATCCATGCGCGTGACCGCGCTTTCATCGTCGAACAAGAACTCGGCCAGCGCTTTGGTCAGCTCGGTCTTGCCCACGCCCGTGGGGCCCAGGAACAGGAAGGAGCCGATGGGCCGGGCGGGGTCTTTGAGGCCCGCGCGGCTGCGGCGCACGGCGTCCGACACCGCTTCCAGCGCATCGTCCTGACCGACCACGCGGGCGCGCAAGCCATCTTCCATGGCCATCAGCTTCTCGCGCTCACCCTCGAGCATCTTGTCCACCGGCACGCCGGTCCAGCGGCTGACCACGCCGGCGATCTGTTCTTCATCGACGACTTCCTTGACCAGCACGCCCTGGCCATTGGCGGCGCTGGCCGCTTCGGCGTCGGACAGGCGCTTTTCCAGCTCCGGGATGCGGCCGTATTTGAGCTCCGACGCCCGTCCCAGATCGCCACGGCGTTCGGCGTCGGCCAGTTCGGCGCGCAGCCGGTCGAGCTGTTCCTTCACCTCGGTGGCCGAGGCGAGCTTTTCCTTCTCCGCACGCCAGGCGGCGGTCATTTCGCCCGAGCGCGATTCCAGCTCCGACAGCTCTTTCTTCAGCGTCTCCAGCCGCGTGCGCGAGGCCTCGTCCTTCTCTTTCTTCAGCGCCTCGCCCTCGATTTTCAGCTGGATGATGCGCCGGTCGAGCTCGTCCAGCGCCTCGGGCTTGGAATCCACCTGCATGCGCAGGCGCGCCGCCGCCTCGTCCATCAGGTCGATGGCCTTGTCAGGCAGGAAGCGGTCGGTGATGTAGCGGTTGGACAGGGTGGCGGCGGCCACAATGGCGCTGTCGGCGATGCGCACGCCATGGTGCACCTCGTACTTCTCTTTGAGGCCGCGCAGGATGGAGACGGTGTCCTCCACGCTGGGCTCATCGACAAACACCGGCTGGAAGCGGCGCGCCAGGGCGGCGTCCTTCTCCACATGCTTGCGGTATTCATCGAGCGTGGTTGCGCCGATGCAGTGCAGCGCGCCGCGCGCCAAAGCGGGTTTCAACAGGTTGGAGGCGTCCATCGCCCCGTCCGTCTTGCCCGCGCCCACCAGCGTGTGCATCTCGTCAATGAACAGGATGATGCCGCCGGCGGCTGATTCCACCTCCGACAACACGCTTTTCAGGCGCTCCTCAAACTCGCCGCGATACTTCGCGCCGGCGATGAGCGAACCCATGTCGAGGGCCATCAGCTTTTTGTCTTTCAAGGACTCAGGCACATCGCCATTGACGATGCGCAGGGCCAGGCCTTCAGCGATGGCGGTCTTGCCCACGCCCGGCTCGCCGATGAGCACCGGGTTATTCTTGGTGCGCCGCGACAGGACCTGCACCGCGCGCCGGATCTCCTCGTCGCGGCCGATCACCGGATCAAGCTTGCCCGCGCGCGCCGCGGCGGTCAGGTCGCGGGCGTATTTTTTGAGCGCCTCATAGGTGTCTTCGGCCGACTGGCTGTCGGCGGTGCGGCCCTGGCGCAGATCATTGATCGCTTTGTTGAGGCCCTGGGCCGTCACGCCGGCCTGCTTGAAAATCTCCGCTGGCTTGGTGCCCGCCACCACGCTCAGCGCCTGAAGCAGGCGCTCGGCGGTGACGAACTGGTCGCCAGCTTTTTGCGCGGCTTCCTCGGCGGTGGTGAAGACCTCCGCCGTGCGCGGCGCCAGGTAAAGCTGGCCGCCGCCCTCCACGATCGGCAGGGCCTCCAGCGCGCGCTCGGTCAGGTCATGCACCAGCTCGGGGCGCCCGCCCGCAGCGCGGATCAGATTGACCGCCAGCGCGCCCTCATCATCCAGCAGCGCCTTGAGCAAGTGCTCCGGCGCGAAATGCTGGTGCTTGCGCTTCATGGCCAGGCCTTGCGCGGCCTGCAGGACCGCGCGGGCGCGGTCGGTGAATTTCTCAATATTCATGTCGGTTATCCGTCTCCTGAAGGTCAGCGAGACAGGCGGGCCGGGACCTTGCTTGAAGCGCCCCGTCCGCCCGGTTCAAAGCGCATGTAGGTGTTGCATATCAGGCACACAAGAGCCGGCCGAGTGCGGCGAATTTACCGCGCGTGTGCTGGCTGCCGGTGTCGAAGCCGGGATATGGCCGACGCGATTGTCACTATGCGAGGTGATGATGCGCAAGACCGGAAATCTTTCGCAGGGCCTGCGCCAGCAGGGTCAAGATGGTCAGAAAGTTTCGCGAGAGCTGCAAGGAGCGCACATGACCATTACGCGGGAGAATAAGGAGTGGGCGTGCCGACTATGCCCCATTTTTTTGCTCGGCACGCTTGCCTTGAATGGGCTGCATTCTAAACCGCTCCCATAAGGCTTGAAGTTGCCCAGGTCTCTTCACGTTCCAGCGGTTATAAATCCATTCTAGGTGCTCATATATAGACTGCCGATCCCTGTTATCTCGCAAGGTGTAAATGTATTGCTCGCAGCAAGAAAATAGTCCAACTATGGTGCCGCGCTCGCTATCTTTAACCAATTTTTCATCAAAATCTCCGTTGCGTAGACCGGCGCACATAAATTCGTAATGGTTTAAAACGAATCTAAATTCACCCGCTAGATCCTTGTTGTGCTCCTGCTTTAGGTCCGGCACTGAGCAAGCCTTTATGTGCGGGCCCACTCGTTTCATAGCATTCCTAAATTCTGTGGAAAAATTTGCCTGCACCATTACCGATATGGTATGCTGTTTGCGTGCTAGCTGTCTGGCTCGCCGCCCGGTGTAGAGCCACCCAAGGGTCGCGAGGGCTGCGCCGATTAAAATTGCATAGGGTGGAGAAATCATTCGCTTTACAGAATCGTTAGTTGTTGTATGGCGCAATCGTGCTACCAATATATCTTGCAACCAAGGGGAAGCAACTATGAACCGACGAGAAACCGAAAACGGCTTTTAACGCCAAAAGACCGGCTCTGAGCCGGTCTTTTTTTTATGTTACCCCCTTTGCCAGCAACCCCGCCCATTGCTAGCTGACTGGTGCCAGTCTCGCAGGATGCAGCGTGTGATTGGATGGCCAGCTGTACTCGCGGCAATGATCCTCTATCCAAACCGCTACGTTGGCGTACTGGTGCAGGTAGTGTGGGTCGACGCGGTGTATCTCGTCCTGCGCCATGCAGCACTGGCGCGAGACAAGCCATTCCACGTTAATCACCTGCGCACCGTTCCTGCCAAGGGACAACGAGGGATCAGTCTCGATTTACCGCGTCCCGCCCGCCATCGCGCGCTGCGCCGTTTCCGGGTCCAGCGCGGCGAAGGCGGCGTATTGCGACAGGAAGACTTCGCCGGTCAGCGCCCCCAGGAAATGGGAGCGCTTGAGCCGGTCCATCACCGGGCCCTTCACCTCGGACAGGTGCAACTTCACATCGGTGCTCGACAGGCGGGTATTGATGGCTTCCAGGCTTTCCAGCGCGCTCATATCGATGAAATTGACCGCCGGGCACATCAGGATGACATGGCGCGCATCCGGGTTTTCGGCGACCAGCTGATAGACCCGGTCTTCGAGATAGCGGGCATTGGCGAAATACAGGCTTTCATCCACCCGCAGCGTCACCACGCTGGGCGAGGTGATGACGGCGTGGCGCTCCACATTGCGGAAATGCTCGCTGCCGGGCACCTGGCCGACCACCGCCGCGTGGGGCCGGCTGGTGCGGTAGAGGAAAAGGACCAGTGACAGGATCACGCCGACGGTGACCCCGGCCTCCACCCCCATCACCAGCGTCACGGCGATGGTGGCGGCCATGGCGGCGAAATCGGCCTTGGAATAGCGAAAAGCCCGCCCCAGCGCCCCGAAATCCACCAGCGACAGCACCGCCACAATGATGGTCGCGGCCAGCACCGCAATGGGCAGGTGATATATGAGCGGCGTCAGGAAGGCGGCGGCCAGCAATATGCCCACCGCCGTGAAGGCGCCCGCCGCGGGCGTCGCCGCGCCAGCGTCGAAATTGACCACCGAGCGCGCGAAGCCGCCCGTGACCGGGAAGCCGCCGCTCAGGGAGGCCGAAACGTTGGAGGCGCCTAGCGCCACCAGCTCCTGATCGGGGTCGATGCGCTCGCGCTTCTTGGCCGCCAGGGTCTGGGCCACCGAGACCGATTCCACAAACCCGATCACCGAGATCAGCATGGCCGAGGCGAGCAGAAGCTGCACCAGCTCCAGCTCAAAGCTCGGCAGGGTGAAGGGCGGCAGGCCTTGGGGCACCTCGCCCACCACCGCCACGCCGCGCGCGCCCAGATCAAACGCCAGCACCGCGCCGATGGAGGCGGCCACCGCGATCACCGGTCCTATCTTGGTGACGATGCCGGCGGCCTTTTCGGGCACGCGCATCGCCATCAGAAGGGGCTTCAGGCCTGAGCGCACGAACAGCAAAAAGCCCAGCGACGCAGCGCCCACGGCCAGGGTGTAGGGATTGAAGTCCGTCACCGAACCGGCGAGGCTCGATACGATCTCCACCAGCGTATGGCCGCCGCCTGAAACGCCCAGAATATGGAACAGCTGGCTCGCCGCGATGATCACGCCGGACGCTGTGATGAAGCCTGAAATCACCGGGTGGGACAGGAAATTGGCGAGGAAGCCCAGCCGGAACACGCCCATCAGAAGCAGGATCACGCCGGACAGGAAGGCGAGCGTCACCGCCGCTGTGGCGTAGCCGATCGTGCCGGTATCGGCGATCTGTCCCACCGCCGCCGCCGTCATCAGCGACACCACCGCCACCGGCCCCACGGCCAGCGCCCGGCTGGTGCCGAAGATCGCATAGGCGACCAGCGGCGCGATGGAGGCGTAGAGCCCGGCCTCGGGCGGCAGGCCCGCCAGCAGCGCATAGGCCAGCGATTGCGGGATCAGCATGATCGTGACGATCACCGCCGCCGTGAGATCGCTGGCGAGCGTCTCGCCTCTATAGCGCCGCCCCCAGTCCAGGATCGGCAGATAGCGCGACAGGCGCATGGCCTGACCTCAGCTTTCCAGATGGGTGCGCAGGCCGGAAATGTCGTAGCCGGCACTGGCGGCGCGGGAGATGACTTCATCCGCGCTCAGGCCCTCCGGCTTGCCCAGCGCCCACAGCACCGTGCAGCGCGTGCCGGTGCGGCAATAGGCCAGCGTCTTGCCTTTGGCCGAAGCCTCCTTGAACGCCGCCACCGCGTCAGGCGGAAACTGGCCGCCCGAGACCGGGATATGCACATAGCTCATCCCCGCCGCCTCGGCCGCCGCGCGCATCGTGGCGGCGTCCGGTTGGCCAGGGTCTTCACCGTCCGGGCGGTTGGCGATGATGACCGAATACCCGGCCTTGGCCGCTTCGGCGACGGCCGCGGGCGAGAGCTGCGCGCTGACCGAAAGCTGGTCTGTCAGGGTCTTGAAGGTCATGGGCGGTGCGCCTCCTTGGATGTGGAGCGGACAGACAGGATCGTCCCACTCATACGCCGCGCGGCATGTGGCGTCGACCGCCACCCGTCACAAGGGCGTCACCGCGCCGCAGGGTGCTACACCCCCAGCCCGTCAAACTCCGGCAGGTCCAGCGCCAAAGCCAGGTTCTGTATCGCCTGCACCGCGGCGCCTTTGAGGAGGTTGTCCAGCGCGCACACGATCACGGCCCGGCGTCCATCGTCTGACACCGTCAGCCCGCCCAGCACCGCGCCGGGTATGTTGGCGCCGTCGGTGATTTCGGGGATGGCGTCTGTGACGCGGATCAGCGGCTCGTTTTCATAGGCGCCTGCATAGGCGGCGCGCAGATCGGCCTCTGTCACCGGGGCCGCGAATTCCAGCTGGGCGGTCATGACGATGCCGCGGAAGAAGGCCGCCACATGGGGGCTGAAGCGCAAATCACGGCCCAGATGCCGGCTCATCTCGCGCTCATGCACATGGCCCGCGAGCATGTAGGGCATGAGATTGTCTTTGAGCGCCTCAAGATCATTCTTGCGGCTGGGCGTGGTCCCGGCGCCCGAATAGCCCGACACGCCAAACAGATGCGCCGGGCCGGACAGGAATTGCCTGACCGGCGCCACGCAGAGCTGGCCCGCCGTGGCGTAGCAGCCCGGATTGGAGATGCGGCGCGCGCCTTTGAGCGCCGCGCGGCCATAAATCTCCGGCAGGCCGTAAACCCAGGCATCGTCAAAGCGGTAATCGGCCGACAGATCCACCAGCACCGTGTCCGGCGCGTGCGCGTCGAAGGCGGCCACGTAAGAACCCGCCTGACCGTTGGGCATGGCCAGGATCACCGCGTCCGCGCCGCGCGCCGCGCAGACTTCCGGGTCGAGCGCCTCGAATGCGAGCCCGTCCGGCGCTTCCGGCGCCAGCTCTCGTACCGGCGTGCCGGCCATGGCGCGCGAGACGGCAAAGCTCAGGCGCATGTCATCACGCCGCGCCAGAAGCGCGATCAGCTCGCGCCCGGTATGGCCGCGCGCGCCGATCAGGCCGACGGTCTTCATGCTTCCTCCAGCGTCGCGGGCAGGGCGGCGATGCGCGCCACCATGGCCGGAATGCGGGTGAGATCGCTTTCACCGCGCCAGAACACGGTCCAGCGCCCATGCTTCACCGCGCCATGGCAGGTGGAGAAGTAGAATTCATTGACCGGGTTGTCGCTGCGCGAGCGCCAGTAGAGGCGCGGCGCGTGGGCGATCAGCCGCTTCCACACCGCGCCGCCGAGGCCCTCCCCGCGCGCCTCGTCCAGCACGGCGAACTTGTCGAGATAGACCGCATCATCAAGACGCGCCGTAATCGCGGCGGCGCGGTATTGCTCGGTCACAAACGCGCGCTCGAAATCCAGCCGGTCGAAATAGCCCGCCACCGGCTTGCGCCCGAACGAGCTTTCGATGAGGCGGGCCATGCGCTCGCGGTCGATTTCGCCCGGCGATGTCAGCTCCAGCATGCGCTCGCCCTTGCGCACCAGCGTGCCGGCGCCGGCATGGGTGAACAGCTCCTTGGCGAGCTCGCCGGGACGGGTGATCGACACCGAGCTGGTCAGCGGCAGATCATCGAGCAGGCGCTTGATCTCCTGCAGCTTCAGCCGCATGCCGCCCGTCACCCAGCCGGACGCCATCAGGTCATCATGGTCGGTGGCCAGGTTGATCGCAGAAATCGGCGTCCCGCCCGCATCCAGCAGCGCGCCGGTGCCGGTGAGGAAGACGATCTTGTAGGGCTGCAGCTCATGGACCAGCGCGCGCACCGCGCTGTCGGCGTTGACGTTGACGAGGCGCCCGTCAGACGTATCGCCCAGGCAGCCCAGGATCGGCGCCTGTCCGGCGCGCGCGGCCGCCGCGACCAGATCGAGGCGCACGCGCGTGGGCGATCCCACCCGGCCGAGCCTGGCCTCGTCGATCAGTTCAGCCTCAAACACGCCGGACGGAATGGCCGCCGCGCGCCCGCCATGGTCGCGCACGGCCTGGACGAGTTTGAGATTTACCGCCGTCAGCGTATCGCGCACCACGCCCATGGCTTCGGGAGGGGTGATGCGCAGGCCGTCGACGCGGTCTTCAGGAAAGCCCGCCGCTTCCAGCGTGGCGTTGAGCTGCGGGCCGCCGCCATGGACCACGATAGGCGCCAGCCCCACCGATTGCAGGAAGGCCAGCGCGCCGGCCAGCGCGTCGAGGTCCTCTTCGATGATCGCCCCGCCCACCTTGATGACGGCGAAGCGCTCCTGATCGAGGGCGGAGAAGCGGGTGAGGTATTCGCGGATCTCCTTGCCGTCGCGCATGTTGGATAGAAGCTGCACGATGGCCGCGCGCACCGGCGCGGGCTGGGCGGAGGCGGAAGCGGATTCGCGGGTCATGGGCGGATCATCCGGACTGGAAGGCAGATGTGGAAACGGGCGCTGGAACTGACGGCGCGCCTCATCGCTCCTCGATCATGCGCTCCATCAGCGCCTTCTGCACGTGCAGGCGGTTTTCCGCCTCCTCGATCCCGAGGAAGGCCGGGCTGTCCACCACCGCATCGGCGATCTTCACATTGCGCCGCATGGGCAGGCAGTGGCTGACCACGCCGCCGTCTGTCAGCGCCATCTTGGCCTCGTCGATCATGAAGCCCGCGCCCTTGGCGCGGAACGGCGCTTCCTCAGCCCAGTCGCCATAGAAGGGCAGGGCGCCCCAGCTCTTGGCGTAGACGGCATGGGCGCCCGCATAGGCGGTTTCAGGATCAGTTGTCACGGTGAGCGAGGTTCCGGCCTCAGCGCAGAAACGCTGGGCCGTGCCCATATAGCGCGCGTCCAGACGGTAGACCTCGTCCGGGATGAGCAGGCGCACATTCATCCCGAATTTCGAGGCGATCAGCAGGGCTGAATTGGCCACCGCCGTATTGAGCGGTTTGGGATGCGGGACCCAGGTCAGCAGGAAGTCCTTGCCGCGCACATCGCCGATCCGGTCCTGCAGCGCCATCATCAGCGCCAGTTCCTGACAGGGATGGACGATGGTCTCCATATTGATCACCGGCACGGTGGCGTGCTTGGCATAGGCCGTGATCAACGGGTCTTCGCGCTCGCTTTTCCAGTCCTGGAATTTGGGGAAACACCGGATCGCGATCAGATCGACATAGCGCGACAGCACCCGCGCCGCCTCGCGCACATGCTCTTCGGGCTCGCCGTCCATCACCGCGCCGTCATGGATTTCTACCGGCCAGGTCTGGCCGCGCGCGTCCAGCACGATGGCGTGACCGCCCAGCTGGCGCGCGCCCAGATCAAACGAGGTGCGCGTGCGCAAAGACGGGTTGAAGAACATCAGCGCGATGGATTTGCCCTTCAGCGCCTCGCCGTGGGGGCTGTCTTTGAGCACGCGCGCACGGTCGATCATGGCCTGCAGCTCGTCGCGGGACCAGTCTTCGGTGCTCAGGAAATGACGCATGGCGCAAGGCTCCGGAAGGCGCGGCGAAAGCCGAAGCCCTGCGGTGTAATCGCCTCCATGGGCCTTTGCAAATGACGTTGCAGGCGCGCGCCCGCGTGCTAGCTCTCACATCCATGGCGCATGTGGTGTTTCACGAGGCCTATGTCGCGGCCGGCGTGCCCGCCAGCCATCGCTTTCCCATGGGAAAATTCCGGGCGGTGGCGGGCGCGCTGGTGGCCAGCGGGCTGGTGCGTGACTGGGACGCGTTTCACCGTCCCGCCCCTGCGCCCGCAGCCTGGCTGCAGCTGGCTCATGACCCGGCTTATGTGGATCAGGTGTTGGGCGCGGCGGCGCCTGCGGCGCTGGCCCGGCGCATCGGGTTTGAAATGACGCCGGCCGTCGCCCTGCGCTCGCAATGCGCGGTGGCGGGCACGGCGCTGGCGGCGCGCCTCGCGCTGGAGCATGGCGCGGCATGCAACACGGCGGGCGGCAGCCACCATGCCGATCATGCAGGCGGGGCGGGGTTTTGCGTGTTCAACGATGTGGCCGTGGCCGCCCGGCTCCTGCTGGCGGAAGGCGCGGTGCAGCGCGTGCTGGTCATTGATCTCGATGTTCATCAGGGCGACGGCACGGCGCGCATTTTCGAACATGACCCCCGCGTCTTCACCCTGTCGGTTCATTGCGAGGACAACTGGCCGCGCCGCAAGGCGGTGTCGGATATGGATATTGGCCTGCCCAAAGGGACTGGCGACGCAGACTATCTTTCCGCCGCCCGCGCCGGGGTGGATGACGCGCTGGAGGCCAGCCGGCCCGATCTCGTCTTCTTCAACGCCGGGGTTGATCCCCACCGCGAGGACCGGCTGGGCCTTCTGGACCTCAGTGATGAGGGGCTCGCCGCCCGCGAAGCCATGGTGTTCGAAGCCTGCCTCAAGCGGGGCGTTCCCGTCACCGGCGTACTGGGCGGCGGCTATGCCCGCGATCTCGAGGCATTGGCGCGGCGGCATGCTCTGTTGCACCACGCGGCGGATGCGGCGTTGAGGCGGTTTGGGTGACGCCGCCTCAAGAGGGTTTTGCGTGAGGAAATCGTCGGCAAACCTGCGCCTGAAATGAGAACAGCCCCGCCAAGGCGGGGCTGTTCGGCCCGTTAGAGGGCTAGGCTATTCATTCGCCCATAAGGGGCTTGCACCAGATAGATACTCGATGGCGCGTTAATTTTCAATCGCTAGATCCGCTTTGATCACAAAAAGCCGGCATAACTGGCGTTTGATCGCGTCCAGACAATCCCGCGACACCCTCGCCTCATCACCCCCGAGACGATCAGGCAAGGTGCTGAGGCGATCAAAGCTAACCGCCTTTATTAATTCCGGTTTGATCCAGGACTCACGATCAATGAACGGATAATCTCCTGCTTGTAGCGTGACGTGATTGTCGTGAGGGGCGTCCCGGTCTCTGGATGACGTGATTGGAACGACAACGCATAGCCTCTGGGTGTTTCGACGCTTCTGCGAGATGACGACCACATAGTGCGGCGAGTGCATTTCCGGCGGAATTGCGCCGGAAAAATCGCAATTGAAAACCTTCCCGGCTGCTGGCCGTCTTTGAATGGGCATAAAATCTCCCCATTGGGGAATCCTCGCATTTTGAAACATCCAATGTTGTGCTTCCGGTGGCAAGGGCTACAGGCGCTAAAGTGCATTCAAAAGCCTCGCAAACGGGACAAAATCCACCATTTGCGGATAGGCCAACCATCAATTGCAATTAAGAAACCGCAAGAATCGCTTGAGCTTGCCTAACCCCGCCCCGCACACCGCTTCGAGCAATACTTCACCTCATCCCAGACCCGCGCCCATTTCTTGCGCCAGGTGAAGGGCCGTCCGCACGTCACGCAGGGTTTCTGCGGCAGATCGGCCTTGGCGGGCGGTTTGCGGCGCGCCGGCATGGGCTGGCCTCAGCTATTGGCGCGCCGTCGCGCCAGTCTTTGCAGGCCAGGACGGATCACAAGGAAGGCGCGGTAGAGCCCTTCGCCGATCCAGACAAACGGGGGCAATGCCGCGACATGGCCGAGCCAGCGCCAGCCGGGCGTGGCCTTCCACAGCTCGGCGAAGGCGGCTGCGCCAGACACCAGAACGCCATCGGCCCGGCGCACGTGAAAGCGCTTCAGCGCCGCGTCCTGACTGATTTCCGGCGGCGCGCCCGCGCCTGTGCTCACATCGGTGAAGCGCGCCTGCGCGCCCTGGCGCTGATACAATCCGATCTCGGCGCGGCAGAGCGGGCAATCGCCGTCAAAGTACACCTCGCAGGCGGGCGGGGCGGGCGCGTCATCAGCCTTTTGCGTTTGATGTTCCATGCAGACACACATAGGTCTTTCTGACAGCCATAACAGGGGCGCCCGCCATGCGCGCAGCGGTCATAGGAGCAGGACTGGCCGGCGCGGCTGCGGCGCGCGCCCTGGCCCATGCCGGTCTGGAGCCGGCCCTGTTTGACAAGGGGCGCGGCCCTGGCGGGCGGCTGTCCACCCGGCGCGCCGAAACGCCGCAGGGCATGGCGCGCATTGATCATGGCGCCCAGTTCGTGACCGCCGAGACCGCCGCCTTCCAGGCGCTGCTGGATGAGGCGCACGGCGCGGGCGCGGCGCGGATGTGGGATGCGCGCCTTGTCTCCATCGACCGCACCGGCGGCATGCAGCCCCTGCGCGCCAAGCCGCGCTGGATCGGCTTGCCGGGCATGAACGCGCTGGTGCGCACGGCGCTCGATGGCATGGATGTGCGCTTTGGCGCGCGCGCCACGCATCTGTCGGGCGGGCCGGGCGGCTGGCTGGTCCATTTCGAGGATGCGCGCGTCGAGGGCCCGTTCGAGCGCGTGGCCCTGACCGTGCCGCCCGAACAGCTGATCGACCTCCTGGCGCGCAGCGATCATGATTTTTCCGGCCTGATCGCCGAGGCCCGCGACGCGCAAATGGGGCCGTGCTGGACGGTGATGGGCGTGCATGACGGCCCGTTTGATCCCGGCTTTGACGGCGCCCAGCTGACCGGCGGGGCGATCCGCTGGATGGCGCGCATGAACGCCCGGTCCGGCTATGACGGGCCGGAATGCTGGGTGCTGCAGGCCTCGACCGGCTGGTCGCAGGCGTTTCTGGAGGCTGAGCCCGAAAAGGTGGCGGGCGCGCTCGGCGAGGAAGCCTTTGTGCGCTTCGGCCTGCCCGCCCCGGTCTGGCGGCGCGCCCACCGCTGGCGCTATGCGCTGGTCGAGGCCGCGCCGGGAACGCCCGCCGCGCTGGACGCATCGGGCACGCTGGGCGCAGGCGGCGACTGGCGCCTGGGCCCGCGCGCAGAGCTGGCCTGGACCTCCGGCCTGGCCCTGGGCGACGCGCTGTCAGGGTGAGTGGGTGATAATGAGTCAGCTTGAAACTCACCCGGATTAACAAGCTATCGAATCCGCATGCCGGTTGCTATATGCTTAGAGGAAAGCATAAGAGTGCTTAGGGGAAAGCATTGGAGAGATCATGGAGGAGAATTTAGGCTTAGAATCGTTTATCGATGAGACTATCCGGCTGTCACAGCAGAACGGGTATCATCCAACAACTTTCATAGGAATGCGTCATCGTCACGGTACCGTAAATGCTATTTCGCGACTCGTGGAGAGCGGTGACATACAAAGCGGATTCAAGCGGCTCGTTGAGCTCGGCTTGAAGGATTGGACAATAGAAATGGCTGTAATGAAATTTCCCGATGCTTTCTCACGGGAAATTTGTAAAGCCGCCGAATGGAGACTTGCTCAGGCGGAGTCCGGACAATGGACCTAAAGGCAATAATCGCCCAGCTGATGAGATTAAGGCAGCTGGGTTGATGTGCTGGATATCGCTCTCAAATCAGACAAATCGTCAATTATGCGAGGGCAGCGCCTGCTGCGCCGCTGAAATTTCAATCTGAACCGCCGTCGCCGCTCCTGCTCCTGCTTGCCTTCGCCCGCGCGAGCCGGTATTGAGCACGTAACAATATAACACTTTGAAGCATGCTTCCTGAAAGGCGGCTCGCGTGGGCCCTGTATTGTCGGCGCTGATATTTGGAATGCTGGTCGCCGGCGCGGTGGCGCTCGCCCTGCTGATGGCGTTCCGCGCCGGATCGTTCACCCGGCGCCATGCGCCCCTGTTCGCAGCGTTTGCGGGCGGGCTGATCGTCACCCTGGCGGTGGTCGAGATGATCCCCGCCGCCTTGGCCCAGGGCGCGTCGGGCGCCTGGCTGGTGCTGGCCGGATTTGCGGGCGGCTTCCTGTTGCAGGGCGTGACGGGCGGTTCGGCGGGTGCGGCGGCGGCGAAAGCCGGCCCCGGGCGCGGGCGGGCTGCAGCGCTGGCCGCTGTTGCGGCGCTGGCCATCCATTCGGCGCTCGACGGGCTGGTGTTCGCCGTGACCCATGCGGTCGATCCGGCGTTGGCCGCCAGCGCGGCGGTGGGCCTGATCCTGCACCAGGCGCCGGTGGCGGTGGTGTGCTTCCTGCTGCTGCAACGCGCCGGTTACTCCGACCGGATGGCGGCGCTGGCCGGCTTCGCCGCCGCCGGGCTGACCGCGCTTCTGGCCTCTGTGGCCGCCGCGCCGTTCGCCGCCGCGCTCGATCTGGCGGTGCTGGGCGTGCTGATGGCGCTGGTGGCGGGTCTCCTCTTGCATGTCGGCGCGGCCCATCTGCTCAGCGAGGCGTTCGCATCGGGCGTTGTGCGCGGCGGCGGGGCCGTGTTTGCAGGCGCGGGCGCAGCCGCGCTGATGGTGCTGGGCCACGCCCATGATCATGATCACGGCCATCACGGCGACGCCGCCCACGCATCGCCCGCCCGCCACAATCACGCCCATGATCACAGCCACGATCACGCTCATGATCGCGCCCCGGCGCCTGATTTCCGCGATTCCGTTCCCAGCGAGGAGCCTTCACCATGACCCTGCCGCGACTGATCCCTTTCGCCGCCGCCCTGATGCTGGGCGCCGCCCCGGCGCTGGCCGACGAGACCCCGATGCGCCAGCTGGGCGCCCATGTGCACGGCGCAGCCTCGCTTGAGGCGGCCATTGACCGCGACAGCGGCGCCGTGCTGGTGGTGCTGTCGGGGGCTGCGTACAATTTCTTCGGTTTCGAGCGCGCGCCCGCCAATGACGAGGAGCGCGCCGTCATCGATGCGGCCTACGCCGCCTTCGACCGTGCTCCGGTCGCCTTCCCCGCCGACGCCGGCTGCACCCTGGCCACCATCGATGTCGAGGGCGTGCGCGGCGGCCACGGCCATAATCACCATCACGGCCATGACCATGACCACGGCGATGATCACGATCACGGGCATGATCATGGCCATGGCCACGGACATGATCACGGCCACCGCCATGGCCACAGCCATAATCATGATCACGGGCACGGTCACGGTCACGATCACGGCGACGATCACGGCGACGATCACGGCCACGGGCATGATCACGATCACGGCGCGGACGAGCGCTATGCCGGTCACAGCGACCTGGCGGTGAGCTGGACGTTCATCTGCGACGCCCCCGCCCGCGCCAGCCAGCTGGACGCGGCCGGACTGTTTGAGACTTTCGAGCGGCTCGAACGCCTGCAGGCCAGCTTCACCGACGGGCGCGCCGCCGCCTCCGGCGTGCTGACCGCCCGCAATCCGGTGATCGCGGCCCGCTGATCACCGCCCGCTGATCACGCTCTGGTGATCGCGGCGCCATGCAGGCGCAGGCTTGAAGCCGGGCGCGCCAGCGCGCATCCTGCCTTGCATGATGCGCGCCCTTTTCCTGTGTCTTGTGTGCGCCCTGGCGGGGCTCGCCGCGCCTGCCGCCACGGGCGAGGCGCGCGCCGAGAGCGCCTACAGGGAGCTGATCTGGCAGGACCTCCTGCCCGAGGGCGAGGCTGAACGCATCGCCCGGCTGCAGCAGGTCCAGGCGATGGAGTTCGGCTTCAATCACTTCGGCACAGAGCAAATGCCCCAGCTGCGCACTTTCAACGTGGTTGAGGAGCTCGACGGCGAGCGCGTGCGCATCGCCGGCTTCGTGCTGCCGTTTGATTTCGCAGCCTCCGGCGAGGTCTCGCGCTTCCTGCTGGTGCCGTTCGTGGGCGCGTGCATCCACGTGCCCCCGCCTCCGCCCAACCAGCTGATCTATGTGGTCGCCGACCCCTCGGTTTCGGTGCGGGGCCTGTGGGATCCGGTGTTCGCCGAGGGCGTGCTGCGCACCCGGCGCCAGGACAGCGATCTGGCTGACACCGCCTACACGCTGGAGCTGTCGGCCCTGCGCCCCTACCGCAGCTGATGACCCGGACATGAACGCCGCCGCCCCGTATGAGGCGGGCTTGCGGCGCCAATACCTCAATCCGGAACGATTGGGGCCGCACTTGCCCGCCACGGTGCGATCAAGGCGGCGGGCGCGGCGCTGATCAGGCTCCGGTTTCCTCCCCCCGATGGCGCCTTGGCGCCGCGCCCCGCCGCCCCCGGCATGGATCGGACGCCGTTTGCACGCGCTTTGCGGGGTCCGGTCCGGGGCTCGCCTCGAGTGTGCCAGCGCGGCACGCTTTCGTCAGAGGGGGGCGATCGAGCGCCAGCGCGGCCTCGAGGCGGGTCCCACCCTCCTCGCCTGATACGCCTGACACGCGCCTGCCGCTGGCCACAGCGGCCCGGCCGCCTTAGGCATGGGCCCATGACCCTGTCAGATCAGGCGGCGGACGCCTTCATCAAAACCCATACCCGCATCGCCAGCGCGCCGCTGACGCCGGAACTGCGCTTTCATCTGGCTGACGAAACCCTTGAAATCTGGACCCGGACCGAAGAGGCGCTGGGCGAAATGGGATTGGCGCCGCCCTTCTGGGCTTTCGCCTGGGCGGGCGGTCAGGCGCTGGCGCGCTATGTGATGGACAACCCCGATCTGGCCGCGGGCGCCCATGTGCTCGATTTCGCCTGCGGGTGCGGTGTGGCGGGCATTGGCGCGGCGAAAGCGGGCGCGGCGCAGGTTGACGCCAGCGAGATCGACGCCTTCGCCGTGGCCGCCACGCGCCTCAACGCCGCGCTGAACGGCGTCAGCGTGGCCGCGCGCATGGGCGATGTCGTGGGATCGGACGCAGGCTGGGACGTGGTGCTGGCCGGCGACGTGTTCTACGAGGCGCCCGGCGCGGCGCGCATCGCAGACTGGCTGGCCGGCCTGCACGCGCGCGGCGCCAAGGTGCTGATCGGCGATCCGGGCCGCACCTTCCTGCCCAGATCACGCCTGGAGGCGCTGGCGCGCTACGACACGCCGGTCTCGCGCGATCTGGAGGATCGCGACGTCAGACTGGCGCGCGTGTGGCGCTTTACCGGCTGATAATCAGCCGGTCTCAGCCGTCGTTGGGATCGCTGGGAATGCCCAGACGCTGGATGTGGTCCATGGTCTCCTGGGCGCCGCGCGCGATGGCGCGCCATTCCCATTCGGGCCGGCAGACCTGGCGTGCGGGCAGGCGCGAGCCGATAACGCGTTCGCGCTCGCAGCGGATCGCGTTGGGGTCATAGCCCTCACGCTCGGCGCGCTCGACTTCAGCGGGGCTGGCGACCTGGAACTCGGCGCTGTCCGCGGCTGACGCCGCCACGACGTCGTCCGTGGTGGCGCAAGCGGCCGCCAGCAGGGCGGCGCCCCCGGCAATGAGCCAGTATCTCATCATGATTATGTTTCCCTGTCTGGCCAGCATCGTGTCTGGCAGGCAGCCTGATCTGCGTCGAAGGCGAGCGGATCAGCAGCCATAGTCCCGGCTATCGCACGGATCGTTGGGAATGCCCATGCGCTGAATGTGGTCCATGGTTTCAGAAGCGCCGCGCGCGATGGCGCGCCATTCCCATTCGGGCCGGCAGACCTGGCGGGCGGGCAGGCGTGAGCCGAGCACGCGTTCGCGCTCGCAGCGGATCGCGTTGGGATCATAGCCTTCACGCTCGGCGCGCTCGACTTCAGCAGCGCTGGCGACCTGGAACTCGGCGCTGTCGGCGGCCGACGCCGGCACGCCGTCATCCGTGGTGGCGCAAGCGGCCAGGAACAGGCCGGCGCCGGCTGCGGCCAGTAATGGTTTCAGCATTGAAAACTCCCCGTGGTCATTGCGCCCTTCTTGGGCGGTGGTCATGTGTCTGACATCCGGCCTAAAACCTGAAAAGTGGTGATGCAAGTTAACTCGACTCTTTCACACCCGAAGGAATCGCGCGAACGTGCCCGTCATGGCCCGCGTTCGCGCCGTAGACCGGCGGCTGTTTTTGCTGATCGAGATAGCGGCCCGGCGCCTCAGCCGGGACGCTGACCAGCGCTTGCGGGCTGAAGCCGGGGTCAGCGCCAGCCAGGCCGCCGTTTTGTTCCTGCTGCTGCGCCGGGGCGAGCGGCGCATGGGCGCCATCGGCGAGGTGCTGGCGCTGGGCGCGCCGGCCGTGACGGGCCTGGTCTCTCGCATGGAGAAGGCGGGCCTGGTGACCCGCCGGCGTGACGCCCGGGACCGGCGCGGCGCGCTGGTGGCCCTGAGCGAGACCGGCCGCCTGGCGGCGGAAAAAGCTGACGCAGTGTTGCGCGCTTTCAACACCGAGCTGGACCAACGCCTGGGCGAGGAGGCGGCCGACACGCTTTATGACGCCCTGACGCGCCTGGCTTCGGACGCTCCGGAATAGCGCCGGGCCAGCGCCAGGCCTCGGAGCTCGCTCTTGCGCGCGCGGCTGTTTTTTGCTGCAATGCAACAAGTCCGGACAAATGTGCAGACAAGTCTGCGCCAGACCGAACCGGCGGCGGGTGAGGAGGCGGGCGCGTGCTGAAATTCACGACCACGGACCAGCGCTATCCCGACAAGCGCCCGGCCGACGCGCGCCGGCAGGATTTCGATGAAATCTACGCGCCGTTTTCGCCCGAGCGCGGCGCCGAGCAGGCCGAGCGCTGCTCCCAGTGCGGCGTGCCGTTCTGCCAGACCGGCTGCCCTTTGCACAATGACATTCCCGACTGGCTGATGCTGGCCGCCGAAGGGCGCATGGAGAAAGCCTACGAGCTGTCCTCGGCCACCTCCACCATGCCGGAAATATGCGGGCGCATCTGCCCGCAGGACCGTCTGTGCGAGGGCGCCTGCGTCATCGAGCAATCGGGCCACGGCGCCGTCACCATCGGCTCGGTGGAGACCCATATCACCGAAACGGCCTGGGAGAACGGTTGGGTCAAGCCGTTGCGCCCGGCGGCCGAGAGCGGGTTTTCGGTCGGGATTATCGGCGCCGGCCCCGCCGGCCTTTCGGCGGCCGAGCGCCTTCGCGAGCAGGGCCATGCGGTGACCATTTATGACCGTCTCGACCGGGCGGGCGGCTTGCTGGTCTATGGCATTCCCAATTTCAAGCTCGACAAATCGGTGGTGGCCCGCCGGGTCACGCGCCTTGAACAGGGCGGGATCGTCTTCAAGCTCAATTTCGAGATCGGGCGCGATGCAAGCCTCGATGATCTGCGCGGCCAGCATGACGCGGTCTATATCGCCGCGGGCGCCTATGCGGCCCGGGCGCTGACCTGTCCCGGCGGCGGCGGACGTGGGCTGGTGCCCGCGCTGGACTATCTCACAGCATCGAACCGGCGCGGCTTTGGCGAGGAGATCGCCGATAATGGCCGCCTTGATGCAAAGGGAAAGCGCGTGATTGTGATCGGCGGCGGCGATACGGCCATGGACTGCGTGCGCACCGCCGTGCGTCAGGGCGCCGCCAGCGTGGCCTGTCACTACCGCCGCGACCGCGTGAACATGCCCGGTTCGGCCCGCGAGGTCTCCCACGCCGAGGAAGAGGGCGTGACTTTCGAATGGCTGTGCGCGCCCGCCGCCATTCTGGGCGACGCCGACACGGCGACCGGCGTGCGCGTGCAGCGCATGGTTCTCGGTGCGCCCGATTCCAGCGGCCGCCGGCGCCCGGTTCCGGCGGTGGGTCAGGAGCATGACGCGCCCGCCGACATGGTGATCGCGGCGCTCGGCTTTGAACCGGAAGATTTTCCCGCCCAGTACGGTGCGCCCAAGCTTGAAATGTCGCCGCGCGGCACGCTGCGCGTCTCCGGCCGCTGCCGCACTTCCGTTCCGGGCGTCTATGCCGGCGGCGACGCCGTGCGCGGCGCCTCGCTGGTGGTCTGGGCGGTGCGCGACGGCATGGACGCGGCGGCGGAGATTCACGCTGACCTTATGACGAAGGCGCGCGCGGATGCGTCGTCCAAAGTGGCGGAGATGGCGCAATGACTGAGGCTCAGCGCTATCTCGAAAACCGCCAGCGCCTCATCGACGCTCACGCCTATGAGGCGGAGTCCGAGCGCGATGCCTGCGGCGTCGGGCTGATCGCCGACATCAACGCCACGCCCCGGCGCGAGGTGGTTGAGCTGGCGATCAAGGCGCTCAAAGCCGTGTGGCATCGCGGCGCGGTGGACGCGGACGGCAAGACCGGCGACGGGGCGGGCCTGCGCGTCGGCATCCCGCAGGATTTCTTCAAGGCGCAAGTGGCGCGCACCGGCCACACGCCGGGTTCAGGCGTCATTGGGGTGGGGATGATCTTCCTGCCGCGCACAGACTTTGCCGCGCAGGAGCGCAGCCGCACCATTGTCGAGACCGAGGTGCTGCGCGCGGGCCTGCGCCTCTATGGCTGGCGCCAGGCGCCCATCGATCCGTCTTGCCTTGGCGACAAGGCCGCCTCCACCCGTCCGGCCATCGAGCAGATCCTGTTTGAAGACCCCAAGAAGCGCGCTGCCGCCGTGCTGGAGCGCGCGCTCTATCTGGTGCGCCGCCGGATCGAGGCGCGGGCGCGCGAGGACGCATTGCCGGGCTTCTACGTCGCCTCGCTGTCGGCGCGCGACGTGGTCTACAAGGGCATGTTCCTGGCCGAGGCCATCGACACCTTCTATCCCGATCTGCGCGACGAGCGCTTCGTGTCGTCGTTTGCGATCTTCCACCAGCGCTATTCCACCAATACGTTTCCCGAATGGCGCCTGGCCCAGCCCTTCCGCATGCTGGCTCATAACGGCGAGATCAACACGCTGAAGGGCAATCGCAACTGGATGAAAAGCCATGAGATTCTCATGGCGGCCAAGGCGTTCAAGGACGCCGAGGAAATGGTCAAGCCGGTGATCAGCGCCGGCGCCTCGGACTCGGCTGCGCTGGACGAGGTGTTCGAGGTGCTGGTGCGCGCCGGCCGCTCGGCGCCCATGGCCAAGACGCTGCTCATCCCCGAAGCCTGGTCCAAACGCGGCGATCTGATGCCGGGCGCCTGGCGCGGGCTTTATGAATACTGCAACTCGGTGATGGAGCCCTGGGACGGGCCGGCGGCGGTGGTCGCCTGCGACGGCCGCTGGGCGATCGCCGGGCTGGACCGCAACGGCCTGCGTCCCTTGCGCTGGAGCCTGACGAATGACGGGCTGCTGGCGGTGGGCTCGGAGACCGGCATGGCGCCGCTGGACCCCGATACGGTCATTGAGCGCGGCGCGGTGACGCCGGGGCGCATGATCGGCGTGGACCTGCACGAAGGCGGGTTCGTGCGCGAGCACGAAATGCTCGACCTGCTCGCCTCCAGGCACCCTTACGAAGACTGGCTGAAAAACGTCAAGAATATCGAGGCCGAGATCGGCCCCGGCCCGGAAGATTTGCTGTTTGACGAGGCCGGGCGCGCGCGCCGCCAGGCCGCCGCAGGCCTGTCGCTGGAGGATGTGGAGATCATCCTGTCGCCCATGGCCGAGACCGGCAAGGAAGCCATCGGCTCCATGGGTGATGACAGCCCGCTGGCCGTTCTGTCGAACCGCTACCGGCCCGTCTACCACTATTTCCGGCAGAATTTCTCGCAGGTCACCAACCCGCCCATCGATCCCTTGCGCGAGGGCCGGGTGATGAGCCTGAAGACCCGGTTCAAGAACCTGGGCAACATTCTGGCCACCGACGAAGCCCAGACCAATGTGTTCGTGCTGGATTCGCCGGTGCTGACCAATGGCATGTATGCGCGCCTGCGCGCCGTGCTGGGCGAGCGCGTGGCGGAAGTTGACGCCACCTTCCCCGCCGAAGAGGCCACCGGCGCCGGAGGCGGGCTGATGCGCGCCCTGGACCGCATCCGCTCTGACGCCGAAGAAGCCGTGCGCGGCGGGGCCGAGCATCTGGTGCTCACCGATGAGGCGCAGGGGGCGGAGCGCTGCTCGGTCCCCATGGCGCTGGCCGTCGGGGCGGCGCACACGCACCTCACCCGCAAGGGGCTTCGCACCTATTGCTCGCTCAATGTGCGCGCCGCCGACGTGGCCGACGCCCATGGCCTGGCCGTCCTGATCGGGCTCGGAGCGACGACCGTGAACCCGTATATCGCCTTTGAAACGGTCGCCGCGCGCAGCCAGCGCGGGCTTGCATCCATGACGCTGGAGCAGAAGGCGCTGAACATGAAGGCCGCGTTTGATGCGGGCCTTCTGAAAATCATGTCCAAGATGGGCATTTCGGTGGTCTCCTCCTATCGCGGCGGGTGCAATTTCGAGGTGCTCGGCCTCTCGCGCGCGGTGGCGATGGAGTATCTGGGCGGGGTGACCAGCCGCATTTCCGGCATCGGCCTGGCGGGCCTGGAGCAAAAGCTCGCCGAGCTGCACGCCTGGGCCTGGCGCGATGACGGCGCGGTGCGCCTGCCCGTGGGCGGCTTCTACCGCCAGCGCGCTTCGGGCGAGGTGCATGCGGTCGAAGCCCGGTCGGTGACCGCTCTCCAGACCGCCGTGCGCAATGAGGATTATGCGGCCTTCCGCGACT
Source organism: Oceanicaulis sp. (assembly GCA_020832735.1). Classification (GTDB taxonomy): domain Bacteria; phylum Pseudomonadota; class Alphaproteobacteria; order Caulobacterales; family Maricaulaceae; genus Oceanicaulis. The sequence continues at coordinate 16,218 of JAFIEB010000100.1, read as the reverse complement.
ATGTCGCCTTGCAGACCCGCGACGCCGACCCGATCCAGCTGCGTGATCTGCTGGAGCCGCGCCCGCTGGGGCCGCCCCTCGACTTGTCGCGCTGTGAAAGCGTCAACGAAATCCGCCAGCGTTTCGTCACGCCGGGCATGAGTCTCGGCGCCCTGTCGCCCGAAGCCCATGGCGCCCTCAACGTCGCCATGAACCGGATCGGCGCCAAGTCGGTGTCGGGCGAGGGCGGCGAGGACCGCTCGCGCTATACGCCCATGGCCAATGGCGACAACATGAATTCGGCCGTCAAGCAGGTGGCCTCGGGCCGCTTTGGCGTGACGGCGGAATATCTCAACCAGTGCCGCGAGATCGAGATCAAGATCGCCCAGGGCGCCAAGCCCGGCGAGGGCGGCCAGCTGCCCGGCTTCAAGGTGACCGAGATGATCGCGCGCCTGCGCCACGCGACGCCGGGCACCACGCTGATCAGCCCGCCGCCGCACCACGACATCTACTCCATCGAGGATCTGGCCCAGCTCATCTATGACCTGAAGCAAATCAATCCCGAGGCGCGCGTCTGCGTGAAGCTGGTGGCCGCCGCCGGTGTCGGCGCCGTGGCCGCGGGCGTCGCCAAGGCCCATGCCGACGTGATCCTGATTTCGGGCAATGTGGGCGGCACGGGCGCCAGCCCCCAGACCTCGATCAAATTCGCCGGCGCGCCGCTGGAGCTCGGCCTGTCCGAAGCCCATCAGGTGCTGTCGCTCAACGGTCTGCGCGAGCGGGTGACGCTGCGCGCCGATGGCGGCATCCGCACCGGGCGTGATGTGGTGATCACCGCCATGCTGGGCGCGGAGGAGTTTGGCATCGGCACCACCAGCCTGATCGCGCTGGGCTGCCTCATGGTGCGCCAGTGCCATTCCAACACCTGCCCGGTGGGCATCTGCACCCAGGACGATGACCTCAGGAAGCGCTTCACGGGGCTCGCCGACCACGTGGTCAATCTCATGACCTTCATCGCCCGCGACACGCGCGAGATACTGGCCAAGCTGGGCGCCGAGCGTCTGGAAGATGTGATCGGACGCGCCGACCTGCTGGACCAGGTGAGCCGGGGCGCCGATCATCTTGATGATCTCGACCTCAACCCGCTCCTCGTGCGCGTCGACCCGCAGGCCCGCCCGCCGCGCTCCACCCGCACCCAGCGCAACGCCGTGGCGCCGAGCCTGGACGAGCAGATCCTGAAAGACGCCGCCCCGGTCTTCACCCGGCGCGAGAAGATGCAGCTGGTCTATGACGTGAAAAACACCGACCGCGCCGTGGGCGCGCGGGTGTCGTCGGCCATCGTGCGCGCCTTCGGCCCGGACGGGCTGGAGGACGGCCAGCTGACCCTGCGCCTGGCCGGATCGGCGGGCCAGTCGCTGGGCGCCTTCGCCGCCAGGGGCCTGCGCATCGAGCTGGAAGGCGACGCCAACGACTATGTCGGCAAGGGCCTGTCCGGCGCGACCATCGCCGTGCGCCCCTATGGCGGCGCACGCCGTCACGGCGCGGGCGATGTGATCATCGGCAACACCGTGCTCTACGGCGCCACGTCAGGGCGCCTGTTCGCCGCGGGCGGCGCCGGTCAGCGCTTCGCCGTGCGGAACTCGGGCGCGACCGTGGTGGTCGAGGGCTGCGGCGCCAATGGCTGCGAATACATGACCGGCGGCGTGGCGGTGATCCTGGGCAAGGTGGGCGATAATTTCGCCGCTGGCATGACCGGGGGCGAGGCCTTCGTGCTGGACGAGGACGGACGCCTGGAGCCGCGCCTCAATGGCGAAACCGTGTTCCTGGCCGAGCTCAAGGGCGAGGCCGAAGCGCGCTGCCGCGCCCTCATCGAAGCCCACTACGCCGCCACCGGCTCCCTCCACGCCGCCGCCATCCTCAATGACTGGGAGGCCCGCAGGCCGGAGTTCCGCCACGTGGTTCCGTTCGAGCCGGCAAAGATCGAGGCGGGCGCCAAGCGGGCTTGAGGGGCAGCGGCGCTGAATCTTGGCCACTTGTTTGGCCGCTTCTGGAGCTCATGAAACAATAAACGCGCCAAAGGCCTGGCCCGTTTGCATTCCCGATTTTGGCCGCTTCCATGGCCGCTTCACACGCGGGTCCGCCATCCGGCCTCACACCCTCACACGCAAAGGTGACTGGGGCCCGCCTTGGCGCCGGGCGGTATTGGGCCACATTGAAGTTCAGACATCGCCCTGAAACAGGAGCCCGCCCCATGATCGCCCGTCTCGGCCTTGCCCTTGTCGCCGCCCTCATGCTCACAGCCGCCGCTTGCGCGGATGATTATGTCCGCCCGGCCCCGGCTGATGGCGCGGATCTGCCTGATGGTCTTGCCCACGCCGTGTTCGCGTCGGGCTGTTTCTGGTGCACCGAGGCTGATTTCGAGCCCCTGCCGGGCGTGGTGGCGGTGGTGTCGGGTTTCGCCGGCGGATCGGAAGCGAACCCTGGCTATTACGACGTGGTGCGCGGGCGCACCGGCCATGTGGAGAGCGCGCGCATCATCTATGACCCGGCGGTGGTCAGTTTCAGCGCGCTGCTCGATCATTACTGGCGCAATGTGGATCCGTTCGACGGCGACGGCCAGTTCTGCGACCGCGGCGCGGCCTACGCCCCGGCCATCTTCCCGGTGGATGACGACCAGCGCGCGCTGGCTGAAGCCTCCAAAACCGCCATGGCCGAGCGTTTCGGGCGCGACATCGCTGTGCGCATCGCCGAGTTCGACACCTTCTGGCCGGCGGGCGCCGAGCATCAGGACTATGCGGTCAACAACCCGATCCGCTATCAGCGCTACCGCTTTGGCTGCCGGCGCGACCAGCGGCTGCGCCAGATTTGGGGCAGCTAGAGCGTTATCCGGCCTGACTGCGTCAGGCCGGACGCTCGGGCTCGATAATCCGGAGCGCAATTTATCCGAAAACCGGTTCCCACTTTTCGGATTGCGCTCCAGCCTCATGCCTTGCCCGCAACGCAGCGAGGGTCTAAGCCTCGCCACGGTTTCACACCGTTAGCGGAGCATCCCCATGTCGAACGTGGTGGTCGTCGGCGCCCAGTGGGGCGACGAGGGCAAAGGCAAGATCGTGGACTGGCTGTGCCACCGCGCTGATCTGGTGGTGCGCTTCCAGGGCGGCCATAACGCCGGCCATACGCTGGTGGTGGACGGGGTCACCTACAAGCTTTCGCTGATGCCGTCGGGCGTGGTGCAGAAGAAGCTGTCGCTGATCGGCAATGGCGTGGTGGTGGACCCCTGGGCCTTTATCGAGGAGATCGAGAAGGTCCGCGCCCAAGGGGTCAACATCACCCCCAAAATGGTGCGCCTGGCCGAGACCGCCGCCCTGATCCTTCCCGTCCACCGCGAGCTCGACGCCCTGCGCGAGAACCGCGATGACGGCATGAAGATCGGCACCACGCGCCGGGGCATCGGCCCGGCCTATGAGGACAAGGTGGGCCGGCGCGCGGTGCGGGTCATCGATCTGGCCGATGAGCGCCAGCTGCGCCGCCGCATCGGCGAGATGCTGCATCACCATAACGCCCTGCGCCGGGGCTTTGGCGTGGCCGAGGCCGACGCCGATGAGATGACGGCCGAGCTGATGGCCATCGCGCCCAAGGTCCTGCCCTATGCCGATCCGGTATGGAAAACCCTCAACGCGGCCATTTCCGATGGCAAGAAAGTCCTGTTCGAGGGCGCCCAGGGCGCCTTCCTGGACGTGGACCACGGCACCTATCCCTTCGTGACCAGCTCCAACACCGTGGCCGGCCAGGCGGCGGCCGGGTCGGGCGTGGGTCCGGGCCAGGTGGGTTATGTGCTGGGCATTGTGAAGGCCTACACCACGCGGGTGGGCGAGGGGCCCTTCCCCACCGAGCTCACCGACGAAACCGGCCAGCGCCTGGGCGAGCGGGGGCGCGAGTTCGGCACCGTCACCAGCCGCCAGCGCCGCTGCGGCTGGTTCGACGCCGTGCTGGTGCGCCAGAGCGTGAAGATCAACGGCATTACCGGCGTGGCGCTGACCAAGCTGGATGTGCTGGACGGGTTTGACGAGCTGAAAGTCTGCGTCGGCTACAAGCTCAATGGCGAGATGTATGACCGCCTGCCCGCCGGCGCCGACGCGCAGGCGCGCGTCGAGCCGGTCTACGAGACCATGGAAGGCTGGTCAGGCTCCACCGCCGGCGCGCGTAGCTGGATGGATTTGCCCGCCCAGGCCGTGAAATACGTGCGCCGCATCGAGGAGCTGATCGAAGCCCCCGTCGCCATCCTCTCCACCAGCCCCGAACGCGACGACGTCATCCTGATGCAGGACCCGTTCAAGGGGTGAGGCCATGCCCGATCTGACCGGCCGGTTGATTTTGGTCACCGGCGCCTCGCGCGCCCCCGGGGCCGCCATCGCGCGGGCCTGCGCGGATGCGGGCGGGGATGTGCTGATCCATTGCGCCAGCAACCGGGCGCGCGCCGAGGCCGTGGCCAACGCGCTGGGTCCGCGCTGCGCAGGCCTGGTGGAAAGCGATCTCTCCCGGCCCGGCGCGGCGCAGGCGCTCTGGGACGGGGCGGTGCTCGCGGGCGGACGGGCGCCGGACGGGCTGGTGCTCAATCACGGCATATTCGATGCCGCCGGGATCGCGTCGGATGAGGCGGACTGGCGCGCCAACTGGGCGCGCACGCTGCAGGTCAATCTGACATCCTGCGCCGATCTCGCGCGCCTGGCCGCCCGGGCCTGGCTGGCCGGTTCGGGGGGATCGCTGGTGGCCATCGCCTCGCGCGCGGCCCATCGCGGCGATGATGCGGACCATCCCGCCTACGCCGCCTCCAAGGCCGGGCTGATCGCCCTCATCAAGACGCTGGCGCGCGCGCACGCCGCACAGGGGTTGCTCGCCTACGCCATCGCGCCGGGCTGGATCGACACCGACATGGCGCCCCAGGACGCGGATGCGCGGGCGAAGGCGGAAGCCGATGTGCCGCTGGGACGCATGGCGGCGCCCGAAGAGATCGGCGCGCTGGCGGCTTTCCTCTTGTCGGGCGCCTGCGCCTCGGCGACGGGCGCCACGTTCGATGTGAACGGCGCGAGCTACGTCCGCTAGGGGGCGCCGGGGGCGAATCCCGGCCCAGACGGCGCAGCTCTCGGAAACCGGACGGTTTTGACAGATAGACCGGCTTTTTTGACATATAATGTGGTGTTTTCACCGTGTGACCGGGCGTTTACACCGTGCGGCCAAACAAGAAGGCGAGCCCATGTCCCCTTCCTTATCCCCCGGCCAGGCGCCGCCTCTATCCCTCGAAGAGTGGCGTGCGGGCGGGTCGGTGTTCGGCTATCGCGGCCATGAGATTTTCCAGCGCACCGGCGGCGACTGGAGCGACGAGTCCCGCCCCGTCCTGATCCTGATTCACGGCTTCCCGACCGCCAGCTGGGACTGGGCGCATCAGTGGGAGGCGCTGTGCGAGCGCTACCGCGTGGCGGCTATCGATATGATCGGGTTCGGTTTTTCGGCCAAGCCGGCTGATTACGCCTACTCGATCATGGACCAGGCGGATCTGCACGAAACCTGGCTGGACCGGCTGGGGGTGAGCGCCTGCCACATCCTGGCCCATGATTATGGCGACACGGTCGCGCAGGAATTGCTGGCCCGTTTCATCGCCCGGCGCACCAGCGGGGCGGCGGGGCTGGAGCTGTCATCCATCTGTTTTCTCAATGGCGGCCTGTTTCCCGAGCAGCACCGCGCCACCTTCACCCAGCGCCTGCTGCACTCGCCGCTGGGTCCGCTGCTCAGCCGGATGATGACCAGAAAGCGTTTCGAAACAGGGCTTTGCGAGGTGTTCGGTCCGGACACGCGGCCCACGAAAGAGACCATGGACGGGTTCTGGACGCTGGCCACACATGGCGGCGGCATGCCGCGCATCGGCCACAAGCTGATCGGCTATATCTCCGAGCGCCGCGCCACGCGCGAGCGCTGGGTCGGGGCGCTGGTCCATTCGCCCATCCCGCTGCGCGTCATTGACGGCGCGCTGGACCCGGTCTCCGGCGCCCATATGGTTGAGCATTATCAGTCGCTTGTGCCCAATCCGGACACGGTGCTGATACCCCATGTGGGCCATTACCCGCAGCTCGAAGCGCCCGGAGAGGTGCTTGACGCCTTCCTGGAATTCCAGTCGGGTATCGCCAAGGCCTGATCACAAGGGCCGTCACGGGAGGAGGTGCGCCATGAGCGAGCGCTATGACTGCATCATCGCGGGTGGGCTGGTCATTGACGGCGCAGGCGGCGCCCCGGTTGTCGAGGACGTCGCCATACGGGCGGGCCGCGTGGCCGCGCGCGGCGCCGGGCTTGACCGCTCCAGATCTGATCAAATCATTGATGCGCAAGGGCTTTGGGTCATGCCGGGGCTATTGGACATCCACACCCATCTCGATCTGGAAGTGGAGTTCGACCCGGCTTTGGAAGAGGCCGTGCGTCACGGCACCACCACGGTTTTGATGAGCAATTGCTCGATCGGGCTGGCCTACGGCAATCAGCGGCGCAATGGCGAAGACCCGCTGGTGGATTGCTTCGCGCGGGTGGAGAACATGCCCAAACCGGTCCTGCGCAAGGTGGCCGACAAGGCCGCCTGGACCAGCTCTGCGGGCTATTACGCCCATCTCGATGAATTGCCGCTGGGCTGCAATGTCATCCCGATGATCCCCCACTCCATGCTGCGCATCGAGGTGATGGGCCTGAACGGCGCGGTCACCCGAAAGGCCGACGAGGACGACCTCAACCAGATGGAATCCTTGCTGGAAAAGGCGATGACCGAGGGCTATCCGGGCTTCTCCACCGACGCGCTGCCCTTCCACTTCCTGTCCGAGGATCCCAACCGGCGGGTGAAAATCCCCTCCCAGTTCGGCCAGTACCGCGAACTCAAGCGCCTCACCAACGTCCTGCGCCGCCATGACCGTCTGTGGCAGGCCACCCCGCCCAAGGACAGCCCGCTGGCGGTGGCCCGCAATTTCGCGCTCACCTCCGGGCGCCTGCACGGCAAGCCGCTCAAAGTGACCGCAGTGGCGGCGCTCGACGTGGCCGCGAACAAGTCCCTGCGCCGCCTCGCGCTTTTGCTCACCGCGCTGTTCAATTCACCGCTGTTCGCCGGCCGGTTCCGCTTCCAGGCGCTGGCCGCGCCCTTCAAGGTGTTCTGGGACGGCCCGATCAATCCGCTGGCTGAGGAGATCCCGGTCCTGCGCGAGCTCAATGAGCTGGATCTCGAAGACGCCGCCGGCCGGCGCGCGCTGCTTGACGATCCGGCCTTCCAGGCGCGGTTTTCAAGAATGTGGATGACCGGCAAGACCGGTTTCGGACTGGCGCGCCTCAAACGCATCCTGAAGATGGAGACCCTGGCGTTCGACCGCGATTTCAACGAGATGGTGTTCCATTCGGGCGGGCCGGATATCTGGACCGGGGAGACCTTCGCCCAGGTCCATGGCCGCTATCAGGCCTGGCGCAACGACCCGTCGCTTGCGCGCACGCCCGACGAGCGCGCCGCCTTCGAGGCGATGCCAGAGGGGGCCGCCGAGGAGCCGGGCTTCATGCTCCATCTCCTGCGCGAATATGATCTCTCTCTGCGCTGGTGGACGGTCTCGGCCAATCGCGATCCCGAGATCGTGCGCGCCCTGATCAACCACCCGCAAATCCTGCCCGGGTTCAATGATTCAGGCGCGCATCTGACCAATATGGCGTTCTATGACGGCAATCTGCGCTGCCTGCAGATCGCCCAGAGCGAAGGTCTGGAGCGGGTCGCCAGCCAGGTGCGCCGGCTGACGCGCGAACCGGCCGAGTTCATCGGGGTGGACGCCGGCACGATGGAGATAGGCGACCAGGCCGACCTCACCGTGATCGATCCAGACGCGCTGCGCGCGTACGATTCGGAGGCCTGCTCGCGCTTCATCTGGCGCGAGGATTACGAGCACGAACAGATGGTCAACCGCTCCGACGGCGTGGTGCGATCGGTGCTTGTCAGCGGCGTCGAGGTCTGGGACGGCGAGCGTTTCACCGATGCTGCGGGCCGTCAGACCCTTGGCCGCGCCCTGCGCCACACCAGCTGGAGCCCCCAGCGCGAAACGCTGAAGGTGGCGGCGGAGTAATCACTCAACCATCCGGGCGCGCAGCTGGATGACCAGAGCCTCCTGATAGAAGCCTCTGGCGTCGGCTTCGGCGTGATCGAGGAATCTCGTCATTTCATCGCGGTCGATCACCGGCTGGTCTGACGGGCATCCGGCGAAGCGGCCTGTCAGCGCATAATGGGGAAAGCCCACCAGCCCGGCGAAGCGTCCGGCCCGGGCCGAGCGCCGGATCAGCTCGCCGCCATAGCAGGCGTCATCGGGCCGCCCGTCCCAGCCGGTCAGGCGGATATAGCCCACCACGAACAGCGATTGCGGATAGCCCGCGCGCAGGGCGGTGTCGCGAAACGGCTGGCCCTCATCATGGCGCCCGGCATACCCGTTCACCCGCGCCAGCTGGTAGTTGAGCCGGGGATTGCCGGGATCGCCCGCCACCGCCGCCTCGCACGCAGCGCGCGCCGCCTCCAGGTCCACATCCCCCTGCGCCACGCCGTCTGCGACCCGTTCAGGATCATCAGGATGAGCGGCCAGCCGGTCGTATTCAGTCACCTCGCGCGACCAGTCGAGCCGGTCATAGACCGCGATCTCGTCAAGGCTGACAGGGCCGGCTGGGCGGCGGCGAGGAGAAGGGCGAGGATCATGGGACGCTCCATACAGATTTGTCCGGACACGCTAGCCCGCCTATTCGCGCCGCGCCAGACCTGCCGCGGGTCTTGACGCCCCGGCCAGGGCGCGGCTTGCTCGCGTGATGCGCGGGCAAGCGGACGTGATCATCATTGGCGCCGGCATGGCCGGACTGGCGCTGGCCCGCGCGCTGGCCGGGCCGGGCTTGAGCCCTTCGCTGCTGGTGCTGGAGCCGCGCGCGCTGAAGCCCGATCCGCGCCTGTGGATTTTCCCTGCCGCCCCCGGTCACGCCCTGGCGCGCTTCGCCTGGTGCGAGACGCGCGCCGTGCGCTATGCTGGCCGGGATGGCTGGCTGAACGCCAATCCGGTTTGGACTGTGCCTGCGGGCGATGTGCAGGCCGCAGCCCTTGAGGCGCTGGCGTCCGGTCCGCGCACGCGGCTGGAGACAGGCGTGCGGATTGATGGCGTGCGTGCGGTTCCGGGCGGGGCGCAGCTGGAGGGCAGTTTGGGCGTCCTCAATGCGCGCCAGATCATCGATGCGCGCCCTGCGCCCGATCACGCCGTGCCGTCTGGCGCCTTCGCCCAGATCATTCTGTCCTCTGAAGCGCAGGCGGGCGGTGCTGCGCCGGGGTTCGAGCTGTCCGCGCCTGTGGCGCACAGGGGCGGGCTGACCCTGTTCCAGCGTCTGGTGCTGCCCGGCGGGCGCATGCTCGCCGAAGCGGTGCGCTACGCGCCGCCGGGCGATGCGGGCGAGGGCCTGGAGGCGTATTTTCTGGAGCATCTGCCTGACGGCGCGTCAGCGCCGCCGCGCCGCGCCGTGCTGCCGCTTGCGGCGCGTGCGGAGCGCCGGTCTGCGGGCGGGCCTGTGATCGCGGCGCCGGCGCGCGCGGGAGGCTTGCGCTTTGCGGTCGGCATGGAGGCGTTGCGCCTGGCCCAATGGGCTGAAGACTCCGCCCATCGCTGGGCGCAGGGGCGCCTGATCGCGCCGCCGCCCGATCCGGGCGCCCAGGCGCGGGCGCCGGCGCTCGAACTGCTGAAACGTTTGCGCCACGATCCGGGCGCGGCGGCGGACTGGCTGACCCATACCCTGAACGGGCAGGACCCCGACGCCGTGACGGCTTTTCTTGCCGACGCGGCCCGCGCAGGACGCAGCCGCCACTCGACATCGCGTGCAAACCTGCGAAAATCCCCATAGGGACACACATATACAGGGGACGCCGCCATGCTCGTGCGCACACTGCTCCGCCTTTCAGGTCTGATTGCCTTGGCGGGGGCGCTGGCTGCATGCGATCCAGGCGCCGGCCCTGACGCGCCCGCGCCGCAGGGCCCGGTCCTGCGCCCGCGCCCCGCCGACGCGCCGCGCGCGGCTGAGGCGGCGCCGGACCGGTTCGAGTATCTGCGCTACGCCATCAACACCGAATCCCCTGCGCCCGAGCTGTGCCTGACCTTCTCTGCACCGCTGGATCCGGATGTGGACTATTCGGCCTATGTCGCCATTGACGAGCCGGTCTCGCTGGCGGTGGACGGCCAGCGCCTGTGCATTGGCGGGCTCCAGTTCGGCCAGACCCGCACGGTGACCCTGCGCGAGGGCCTGCCGTCCGCAGATGGCGAGCGTCTGGCCGCTGACGAGCAGACCGTGCTCACCTTTGACGACCGGCCCGCCTTTATCGGCTTTGCCGGCGACGGCGTGATCATGCCGCGCGTGGATGCCGACGGGCTCGCGATCCAGACTGTCAATATCGAGCGCGTGCGCATCATCGTGCACCGGGTGACCGACCGGGCGCTGGCCTTCCGCCAGATCACGTCCGGCTTCAACGCCGCCAGCGGCGAGTGGCGCTGGGCCTATGGCGAGGAAACGCCCGGCGACGCCGGCGTCGAGATCTGGCGCGGCGAGATGGATACCCCCGGTCCCGCCAATGCGTCGGTGACAACGGTGTTTCCATTAGCCGAGGCTATCGGCCGCCTGCAGCCAGGCGCCTATTATGTGGAGCTCGACGACGCCGAAGCCGTCGCGCGCGACGGCGGCCGGTCCGATCATGCGCGCGCCCGGCGCTGGCTGATCGTGACTGACCTGGCCTTTACGGCCTGGCGCGGCGGGGACGGCATGGACGTCACCGTGCGCTCCCTGCAGAGCGCGCGTCCGGCCCAGGGCGTGGAGGTGCGCCTGATCGCGCGCTCCAACGAGGTGCTGGCCAGCCAGGTCACCGGTCTGGACGGCAAGGCGCGCTTCAGCGCCGCGCTGATGGGCGGGCAGGACGGCAATACGCCGCGCATGCTGGCCGCCTATGGCGCGGACGGCGATTTCGCGCTGTTGGACCTGACCCGCAATCCGGTGGACCTGTCCGGCCATCCTGTGTCCGGGCGCGAGCGCCCGGCCGTCGCCGACGCCTATCTCTATCTTGATCGCGGCGTATACCGGCCCGGCGAGACGGTGCAGGCCAGCGCCCTGATCCGTGATCCGGCCGGGCGCGCCCTGGAAGGCCGCGCCGGCGCCCTGATCGTGTATCAGCCCAACGGGCTGGAGCTCACCCGCCACCGCTTCGAGGACGCCCGCAATGCCGGCGGGTTGTCGCAAGGCTTTGATCTGCCTCGCACGGCGGCGCGCGGCCAGTGGCGCCTTGCGCTGGAGCTGGACGGGGCGGGCGAGGTGGGCTCGACGCGCTTTGCGGTCGAGGATTTCGTGCCCCAGCGCGTGGAGCTGACCCTGAATGCGGACGCCGAGACGCCGATGCGCGCAGGCGAAACCCGCATGGTCGATGCGCGCGTGCGCTTCCTTTACGGCGCGCCGGGGGCCGGCCTGCCTGTGGAAGGCTCGGCGCGCGTGGAGCCCGATCCCAATCCGTTTCCCGGATGGGCCGGCTATCGCTTCGGGCGCCATGACGAGCGGTTTTCCGAAAGCCTGATCGATCTGCCGCGCACGATCGCGGACGGGCGCGGCGAAGCGAGCGTGCCGGTCTCGGCGGACGGCCGGGTCGAGGACGCCACCTTGCCCCTGCGCCTGCGCGCGGTGATCCGGGTGCAGGAGCCTGGCGGGCGCGCGGTGGCCGACGATGTGCGCATGCCATACCGGCCGCTGGACCAGTATGTCGGGCTGAAGCCTGATTTCGACGGCGCGTCCGAGCGCAATGCGCCGGCGCGTTTCTCCCTGATCGCCGTGGACGCCCAGGGCGAAGCCATGGCCGCGCAGCTGCAATGGCGCCTGGTGCGCCGCGATTACAGCTATGACTGGTACCGCACCGATGGCGGGCAGTGGCGGTGGCGGCGTTCCGAACGCATCGTGCCCATCGAGAGCGGCCAGGCGCGCCTGGACGGAACCGAGCCCGCGGCTATCACGACCGGCGCGCTGAGCTGGGGCGATTACGCGGTCATCATCTCGGACGGCCAGCGCGATATCGCCTCCTCGGGGTTCTGGGTGGGCTATGGCGGCCGCGCCCAGCCGGGCGAGGAAGCCCCTGACACCGTGCGGGTGGCCGGCCCTGACCGGGCGCCCGAAACAGGCGGCAGCGCGGTCATCACCGTGCGCGCGCCCTATGCCGGCCTGGCCGAAATCGTCGTCGCCAATGACCGGGTCCTGGCCTCGCGCCAGATCGAGATCACCGAGGCCGGCGCGGAGCTGACCTTGCCCGTGACCCGCGAGTGGGGCTCAGGCGCCTATGTGATGGTCAGCGTCTATACCCGCCGCGACGCCGCCTCCCAGCCGCGCCCGCGCCGCGCGGTGGGGGTGGCCTGGGTGCCGGTCAATGTGGAATCGCGATCATTCGAGGTCAGCCTGGGCGCGCCTGAACGCGTGCATCCCGAACGCCCGCTTGTGGTCGATGTCACCGCCGAAGGCGGCCCGCGCGGCGAGCGCGCCTGGGTGACGCTGGCGGCTGTGGACGAAGGCATTCTCCTGCTGACCAATTTCCGCTCGCCCGATCCGGAAAGCTGGTTCTTCGGCAAGCCGGCTCTGGGGGTGGACCTCCTGGACGATTACGGGCGCCTGCTTGATCCCAATCAGGGCGCCGCCGCGCCGGTGCGCTCGGGCGGCGACCAGATCGGGGCGGCCGGCCTGTCAGTGGTGCCCACGCGCACCGTGGCGCTGTTCTCCGGCCCGGTGCAGCTGGACCGGACGGGGCGGGCCTCCATCGCGCTGGACGTGCCCGAATTCAATGGCGAGCTGCGCCTGATGGCCGCGGTCTGGTCCCAGACCGGGCTGGGGTCGGCGGCCCGGCCGGTGACCGTGCGCGAGGATGCGCCCGCTGAGCTGATCCTGCCGCGCTTCCTGGCGCCAGGCGACACCGCCGAAGCCACGATCACCATCGACAATATCGACTTGCCCGCCGGGACGTTCTCGGCGCGGGTGACGGCGGACGGCCCGCTGGGCGCGCCGGACGAGCCGGTGAGCCTTGATCTTGATCCGGGTCAGCGCGAGGACCGGCGCATCGCCCTGACCGGCGCCGCGGTGGGCGTCGGCGAGCTGCGCCTGAGCGTTGAAGGGCCTGAAGCCTTCGTCACCCGGCGCAGCTATCCCATCGAGGTGCGCTCGCCCTGGCTGCCGGAGACCCGCGTGGAGCGGCGCACGCTGCGCCCCGGCGAGCGCTGGTCGCCGCCGGGCGATGCTTTGGACGGCTATCTGGACGGTTCAGGCTCGCTGATCGTGACCGCCTCGGCTTTCCCGATCGATCCAGCGCCGCTGTTCCGCGACCTGGCCGCCTATCCGTTCGCCTGCACCGAGCAGAGCCTGAGCCGGGCCTGGCCGCTCCTGTACGCCGCCCAGCTGGCGGCGCTGGCCAGCGAGGATGCGCCCGACGGCGCCGCCGCGGAAATCCGCCGGACTATCGAGCAATTGCTCTCGCGCCAAAGCGCGGACGGCGCATTCGGCCTCTGGCGCATCGGCGACGGCCAGGCCTCGCCCTGGCTGGGCGCCTATGCCGCCGATTTCCTCACCCGCGCAGCCCAGGAAGGCTATAGCGTGCCGCGTGCGGCGCTGGAGCGGGCGCTGTCCCAGTTGCAGCCTGTGGCCCGCGGCGATCTCTGGCGCGCCCATGGCTACAACACCTCCGTGCCCGAAGCGCGCTGGACGCGCGACACCCGCCAGCGCCTGGAGGACCGCAGCTCGGCCTATGCGCTCTATGTGCTGGCCCGCAACGGCCAGGCCGACCGGTCGCGCCTGCGCTACATGCATGACGAGCGCATCCGTCAGATCGAAAGCCCGCTGGCGCGCGCCCATATCGGCGCAGGCCTGGCCGCCATCGGCGATCAGGCGCGCGCCGCCAGCGCGTTCGAGGCGGCGGTCGAGGCGCTGGATTACCGCAATGAGGGCGACTGGTATCAGTCGGTGCGCCGCGACACCGCGGGCGTGCTGGCGCTGGCCGCCGAGGCGGGCCAGAGCGATGTGGTGCAGAGCCTGGCCGAACCGCTGGCCCGGAACCTGCCCGAACCCTCGCGTATGACCACCCAGGAAAAAGCCTTCCTGATCATGGCCGCGCGTGCGCTGGCCGGTGACAGCGAGACGGTGACGGTCAGTTATGACGGCGCCGCTGTAGACCCCGCCGCCGTGCGCTATGACGCCGCGTCGCTGGCGCAGGCGGGCGCGTTTGAGAATACCGGGAGCAGCCCGGTCTTCCTGACCGCCATGGCGCGCGGCGCGCCGTCCGGGCCTCCGCCGGCCTCGGCCAGCATGCTCGGCCTGAACAAGCAGGTCTTCACCCCGGGCGGACAGCCGGCTGATCTGTCCGCCGCCGCCCAGGGCGACCGGCTGGTGGTGCGGTTGGAGCTGACCCCCGAGCGTCAGGCCCTGGCCAGCTACGCCATCGCCGATTTGCTGCCCGCAGGCTTCGAGATCGAAGCCGTGCTGGAAGCGGCCGATGGCGCGCCGGACGGCGCCTATGCCTTCCTGGGCGAGCTCAGCGCGCCCCAGATCGCCGAGGCCCGTGATGACCGCTTCGTCGCGGCTATCGAGTCCCGGCGCGGACGCACCGAGCGCTTCGCCTATGTGGTGCGCACGGTGACGCCGGGTGACTACGCCATGCCAGGGGCCGTGGCCGAGGACATGTACCGTCCCGATGTGACCGCCCGCACGGCCTCCGGCCGTCTGATCGTGCGTCCCTGACGGCGATGGATGAGGCCCGCCCCCGCCGCTCCCTGACCCGCTCGCTGGCGGGCGCCGCAGCGGCGCTGGCGGTGATGGCCGGCGGCGTGCTGGCGCTGGACCGCTTGCTGCCGCCGCCCATCGAGGCGGGGCGCAGCGTGTCGCTGGTGGTGGCCGACCGTGACGGCCGCGCGCTGCGCGCCTTTCCGGTGGAGGAAGGGCGCTGGCGCCTGGCGGCCGATCTCGACCGGATTGATCCGGCCTTTCTTGACGCGCTGCTGGCGGTGGAGGACCAGCGCTTCTACAGCCATCGCGGCGTGGACGCGCTGGCGCTGATGCGCGCGGCCGGTCAGGCGGTCATGTCAGGGCGCATCCGCTCGGGCGGTTCGACCATCACCATGCAGACCGCGCGCCTTCTGGAGCCGCGCCCGCAGCGCACCATCGCGGCCAAGCTGATCGAGATGGCCCGCGCCGTGCAGCTGGAGCGCCGGCTGAGCAAGGACGAGATCCTCGAGCTTTATCTCACGCTCGCGCCCTATGGCGGCAATCTGCAGGGCGTGCGCGCGGCCAGCTGGGCCTGGTTCGTCCGCGAGCCGGACCGTCTCTCGCCCGACCAGATCGCCCTGCTGATCGCCCTGCCCCAGGCGCCCGAAGCGCGCCGGCCGGACCTGCGTCCCGAGGCGGCGCGCGCGGCCCGGGCGCGCCTGCTCCAGCGTATGGCGCGCCTGGGGCTGATCGGCGCGCAGCGCGCCATGGATGCGGCGGACGAGGCGATCCCTGAGCGCCGTCACGCCTTCCCGGCCCGCGCCTGGCACGCCGCCGAGACGGTGCGCGCGCTGACGTCAGGCGGGGCGGAAGTGCGCTCCACGCTGGACGCGCGCCTGCAGGCGGAGGCTGAACGCCTGATCGCGGCGCTGGCTGAAGGCGCAGGCGAGGCGGTGCAGGCCTCGGCCCTGATCGTGGAGATCGAGACCCGCGCGGTGCGCGCCGCCGTCGGATCAGCGGGCCTCGACCGGGCGGGCGGCTGGCTGGATCTCACCGACCGGCGCCGGTCTCCTGGCTCGGCGCTCAAACCCCTGATCTATGCGCTGGCGTTTGAGGACGGGTCTGCTGCGCCCGGCACCCGGATCGCCGATCTGCCGGCCCGGTTCGCCAGCTACCAGCCGGAGAATTTCGACCGCATGTTCCGCGGCGAGGTGACGGTGGCCGAGGCGCTTCAGCATTCGCTCAACGTGCCGGCCGTGCGCGTGCTCGATCAGGTCGGCGCCAGCCGCTTCACCGCCGTGCTGGCCCAGTCGGGCGGCCGGCCCGCGAGGACCGGGGCGCGGGCGGGGGGGGCGGGGGGGGGGGGGGGGGGGGGGGCGGGGGGGGGCGGGGCGGGGGCCGGGGCCGCGGGGCGGGGGCGGGGGGGCGCGCCGGGGGGGCGGGGGGGCGGGGGGGCGG
>JAFIEB010000095.1 GCA_020832735.1 Oceanicaulis sp. | reverse complement strand
CCGCCCCCCCCCCCGCCCCCCCCGGCACCCCCGGGCACCCCCCCCCCGAACCCGGGGGCTAAACGACACCCCCCCCCACACCGCCCTCCCCGTATCCCCGGTCGGGGGATACCGGGCAAGGCAGGGTTGTTAGAGATTTAGGGCCACCTCCACCCCACTCCCCCCAAAGGACCTCCCCATGATCCCCATACCTGACCCGCTCCGGCTGAAGCTGGAGGCGGGGGTGACGAGTTGCGCGTGGTGCTGGGTGGCGGTGCGGCGCGATGGCGCTGTTTACGGCTTCACCGATCATGACCGGCCGCTCACCGTGGCCGGCGTCACATGCGAGCCCGGCGGCGGGTTTGAGGCAGGCGAGACGCGCGCGGGCGACGGGCCGGGGCGGGGCGTGGTGTTTGGCGTTCTGACCTCGGATGTGATCAGCGCCGGCGATCTCGATAACGGGGTGTGGGATGGCGCGCGCGTCGAGGTATGGCGGGTGGACTGGAGCGATCCGGCGCTGGCCTTTCGCGCCTTCACCGGGGAGATGGGCGCGGTGCGGCGCGGCGCGGCGGGGTTTGAGGCCGAGCTGGCGGGCCTCAGCGCCCGGCTCGACCGGCTGATCGGGCGGGTGTTTGCGCGCGCGTGTGATGCGGAGCTCGGCGACGGGCGCTGCGGCATGGATCTGGAGGCGCCGGGCTGGCGGGCGGACGGGCAGGCGGGCCTCGTGCTGGCGCCGGGCGTGATCACGGCAGGCGGGCTTGATGGCTTCGCCAGCGCCTGGTTCAGCCATGGCGTGATCGACTGGACCGGCGGCGCCAATGCCGGGGCGCGCCAGAGGGTCACCGATCATCGCGCCGCGCCGGACGGGGCGGTGCTGACGCTGGATCCCGCCCCGGCGGCGCCGGTGGTGCAGGGCGATGACTTCACCCTCACCGCCGGGTGCGACAAGAGCTTTGGCGCCTGCACGGCCAAATTCGCCAACGGGCTGAACTTCCGCGGCTGCCCGCACATGCCGGGCAATGACCTGATCCTGCGCTCAGCCGGATCGGAGCGCGTGCGCGACGGGGGCAAGAGGTGAGGGCGCTCATCCTGGCTGAGGCGCGGCTGTGGATCGGCACGCCCTACCGCCATCAGGCGAGCGTGCGCGGCGCGGGGTGTGATTGCCTGGGCCTGATCCGCGGGGTGTGGCGGGCGCTGTATGGCGCGGAGCCGGAGCAAGCCCCGCCCTATGGCCCCGACTGGGCGGCGCGCGGCGGTGGCGAGATTTTGCTGGACGCCGCGCGGCGCTGGCTGATTCCGGCCGAGGCGGGCGAGCCCGGCGATGTGCTGGTCTTCCGCTACGCCCCGGACACGCCCGCAAGCCATTGCGCGATCCTGTCGGGGCCGTCCCACATGATCCACGCCATGCAGGGGCGGGCGGTGTGCGAAAGCGCGCTGGTCCCGTGGTGGCGCCGGCGGATCGCGGGCGCGTTCGCCTTTCCTGATGCCTGATCATCTCATGAAGGAGGCTCGGCCATGGGCCAGCTGATCCTGCCGGGCGCGGCGCGTCTGGCGACCGCCTTTATCGGCGGGCTGGCGCAGCGCGCCATTACCGGCATGTTCGCGCGTGACCGCGAAGGCCCGCGCCTGAGCGAGCTGGCGGTGCAGACCTCCACCGAAGGCGCGGGGGTCGCAATCGTCTATGGCCGCATGCGCGTGACGGGTCAGATCATCTGGGCGGCGCGGTTCCGCGAAACCTCCCAGACCCGCAAGTCTGGCGGCGGCAAGGGCGGGCCCAAGACCACCGAGTACCGCTACTCTTTAAGCTTTGCAGCGGGGCTGGCCGACGGGCCGATTGGCGGGGTGGGACGCATCTGGGCCAACGGCGAACCGTTCGAGCGCGCGGGCGCGGTGATGCGCGTCTATACCGGGAGCGAGGCGCAGGCCCCCGATCCGCTGATCGCCGCCATAGAGGGCGCGGCGCCGGCCTATCGCGGGCTCGCCTATGTGGTGTTCGAGGATCTCGACCTCACCGCCTATGGCGAGCGCATTCCCAATCTGTCGTTTGAGGTGTTCGCCGCGCCGCCGCAGAGCGAGGCGCCCGGCCTTGAAGATCAGGTGGGGGGCGTGTGCCTGATCCCGTCCTCTGGCGAGTTCGCCTATGCGGATCGTTCCGTCGTGCGCGAGATCGGCGAGGGCGCGGACAGGGCCGAGAACCGGCACACGGGACGCGCGGGCAGTGATCTGGAGGCGGCGCTGGATGATCTGGCGCGGGCGCTGCCCCATTGCACGAGCGTGGCGCTGGTCACCGCCTGGTTCGGGACGGATCTGCGCTGCGGGGCGTGTGACATCCGCCCCGGCGTGGAGACGCGCGACAAGGTTACGCGCCCGCTGGTGTGGAGCGCCGCCGGAGAAACCCGCGCCACCGCCCATCTGGTCAGCGGGTCCGGCGAGGGGCCGGCCTATGGCGGCGCGCCCGGCGACGAAACCGTGATCATGGCGATCCAGGCGCTCAAGGCCCGCGGATACCAGGTCACGCTCTATCCCTTCATCCTGATAGACGTGCCGCCCGGCAATGGCCTGCCTGACCCGTGGGGCGGGGCGGAGCAGGGCGCCTATCCCTGGCGCGGGCGCATCACCTGCGATCCGGCGCCGGGCCAGCCGGGCTCGCCGAACCAGAGCGCGGCGGCGTCTGATCAGGTGACTGCCTTTTACGGCTCCGCGCTGGCGAGCCATTTCAGCGTCGGCGGCGGGCAGGTGAGCTATTCCGGCCCGGACGAATGGTCCTTCTCGCGCTTCATCCTGCACCATGGCGCGCTGGCCAAAGCGGCGGGCGGGGTGGAGAGCATGATCATCGGCTCGGAGATGCGCTCGCTGACCCAGGTGCGGTCCGGACCGGCGTCCTATCCCTTCGTGGCGCACCTCAAAACTCTGGCGGCGCAGGCGCGCGCGCTTCTCGGGCCGGAGGTGAAGCTGTCCTACGCCGCCGACTGGTCGGAATATTTCGGCCATGCGCCGGGTTCTGGCGACCGGCTGTTTCATCTCGATCCGCTGTGGGCGGACGCGAACATCGATTATGTCGGCATTGACTGGTATGCGCCGCTGGCCGACTGGCGCGACGGGCCGGCCCATGCCGACAAGCTGGCGGGTGCGCCCTCCATCTATGACCGCGATTATCTCGCCGCCAATGTGGAGGGCGGGGAGGGGTATGACTGGTATTACGCCAGCGCCGCCGGCCGGGATGCGCAGGCGCGCACCCCCATCACCGACGGCGCCCACGAGGAGCCCTGGGTCTGGCGCTACAAGGATTTGCGCAGCTGGTGGGGCAGCGCGCATCACGAACGTGTCGGCGGCGTGCGCAGCGAAACGCCGACAGACTGGATCCCGGCGATGAAGCCGGTGCGTCTGGTGGAGCTGGGCTGTCCCGCCGTGGACAAGGGCGCCAATCAGCCCAATGTCTTCCTCGACCCCAAAAGCTCGGAGAG
Organism: Oceanicaulis sp.; assembly: GCA_020832735.1. GTDB lineage: Bacteria > Pseudomonadota > Alphaproteobacteria > Caulobacterales > Maricaulaceae > Oceanicaulis. Next base: position 12,685 of record JAFIEB010000095.1, on the reverse strand, counting down.
TTTTGCGCCCTATTATTCCAGCGGCGCGCGCGATGATCTGATCCAGCGCCGCTATATCGAGGCGCTATACGCCTATTGGAGCGCGCCGGGGGTCAATCCGGTCTCGCCGGTCTATGGCGGCGCGATGCTGGATATGGCCATGAGCCATGTGTGGACCTGGGATGCGCGGCCCTTCCCCGAATTTCCCGCCCGCGAGGATGTCTGGGCCGACGGGCCGAACTGGCGCACCGGCCACTGGCTGACGGGGCGGGCGGGCCAGTCGCCGCTGGCGCAGATCGTGTGCGATGTGGCGGCGCGGGCGGGGCTGGACGCTCTGGATGTCTCGCGCCTTGACGGCGTGCTGGCGGGCTTTGTCATCGAGCCCCCGGCGCGGGCGCGCGACGTGCTGGACTCGCTGGGCGCGGCGTTCGGTTTTGTGACCGTGGACCGGGCGGACGGGCCCGCCTGCCTGCCGGTGCGCGCGGATGGCGCGCCGCTGACGCTGGAGGCGTCGCGCCTGGCCGTGCGCAGCGATGGCGAGCATGTGAGCTTTGCCCGCACGCCGGGCGAGGCGCGTCCCGAAGGCGCACGCCTCACCTTTCTGGCCGATGACGGCGATTACCGCCCGGCGTCGGTGTTCGCCCACGGGCTGGACGCACTCAGCGAGGGGCTGATTGATCTGCGCCTGCCGGCGCTGGCCGACCGCACGCTGGCGGCGGGCTGGGCGCAGGCGCTCCTGAGCCGGGCGCGGCTGGAGGGCGAGAGCGCGCGCCTCACCCTGCCGCCGTCGCTGTGCGCGCTGGAGCCGGGCGATCATGTGGTGCTGGACGCCGGCCCTGACGGGCGGGTCTGGCGCATTGCGGTGACCGAGGGGCTGAGCGCCCGGCGCGCGGAACTGACCGGCGCCAGTTCCGGCCCGGCGCTGATCTCAGGGCCGCAGCCCCGGGCGGGCGAGGGCGCCGCACCGCCGTCGCGGCCTCTCCTGAGGGTGCTGGACCTGCCGCTGGCGCCGGGCGAGGGCGCGCGCGGCGGGCTGTGGGCAGCCGGCTGGGCCGATCCCTGGCCGGGCGAGCTGATCATCTATGCTGGCGCCAATCTGGAGACCGCCACCGAGCGGGCGCGGATCACCGCCCCGGCCTTCACGGGCGTCCTCACCGCGCCGCTGGGCGCCGGATTTGAAGGCCGGCTCGACCGGGGCAATTCAGTGGAGGTGCGCCTCAATGACGGCGCCCTGTCCAGCGTCATGCGCGCCGCGCTGCTGTCGGGCGCCAACCGGCTGGCGGTGGAGAGCGAAGCGGGCTGGGAGGTGTTGAGCTTTGAGCAGGCCGAGCTGACCGGGCCGGATACATGGCGCCTTTCCGGCCTGCTGCGCGGGCTCGGCGGTTCGCCTGTATCCGGTGCGGACGAGGGCGCGCGGGTGGTGGTGCTGGACGGCGCCGGGGCGGTGGTCCCGGTGAGCGCCGAGGAGCGCGGCGCGCCGCTTCTGGTGATCGCTGTTCCGCCGGGCGCGTCTCTGAGTGATCCGGCGGCTCGAACGCTGGAGACGGTCTATGAGGGCGCCGATCTGCGTCCGCTCTCGCCGGTGCATTTGCGCGCGCGGGTGCAAGCCGGGGCGCTGGAGGCGCGCTGGGTGCGGCGCGGGCGCATCGATTCCGACGCCTGGAGCGCGGAAATCCCGCTGGGCGAGGAGAGCGAGCGCTATGCCGTGAGCCTATTGAACGCCGGCGGCGCGCCGGTCTGGCAGGGCGAGACGGCGCAGGCCTCGCTCACACTGGACGCGGAGGTGCTGGAGGCGGCGCTGCCGGGCGGGATGGACGGCGCGCGCCTGCGCGTGGCGCAAATCTCCGCCGTCTACGGTCCTGGACGGGCGCGCGAGGTGGCGCTGAGCTGATGCGCGGCGTCAGTTCCAGACGCGCTCGAACTCATAAGCGCCTGCGCCGGGAACCTTGAAGGCGTAGCCGCCGTCTGCCAGTCGCCCGGATTCTGAATATTCGATGCGGTCAAAGCTGATTGCGACGCGGGCATTGATCCCCATCTCGCGGCCTGACTGCGCGGTGATCACGCAATTGTCTTCCAAGATCTCCAGCACGGTCACCCGGTTCTCGCGCGAGACCGGGACGAGCTGGCAGGCTTCGGGGTAGGCGACCAGATCATCCAGCGTCAGATCGGTGAAATCGGACCAGCCGGTGCGCCCCTCAAAAGCTTGCGGGTTTCGGAAGGCATGGAAATCCATGCCCGTCAGCGGGCTTTCCTGATCCTTGTATACGGAGTGGAACACCCACAGACGCTGGCGGCTGACCGGCCCGTCCGGACCGCCCGAACGCCATTCCAGATACACCGTGTCACCGGGGATATGGGGCGTGTCCACCTGGACGAAGCGGGCATGCTGCAGATCGATCCAGTCATAGGGATGGCCCGGCGCGGGCGGGCGTTTGAGGCTCTCGTCGGCCGCCGCGTACTGGGCCGCGTTTGACCAGACCCCGGTGAGCAGGCTGGCGAGAATCTCCCCCTCGCTCTCCAGCTCCCCGGCCGATCCTGCGGCCATGGCGATCATCAGCGCCGTGATCATGGCTGCCTCTCCATCAATTGCGCGTCAGCCAAGCCTGCCTGATAAGGCGCGCGCGGGCAAATCAAGCCCCTCACATCCCCGCCGCATCCAGAATCGCGATGGCGGCGCGTTCGCCCGATTCCATGGCCGCTTCCATGCCGGTGTGGAGATCGCCGGTGTGTTCACCGGCGAAATGCAGGCGCCCCGCGGGCTGCAGGCGCGCATCGGCCCAGCGTTGGGCCTCGCCCGGGCGCCAGTGCATATAGGCGCCGCCCGCCAACGGGTTGGACGCTGTCCAGCGCTGCACATGGGCGAGATTGACCCGGCCTTCGCTGGCCGGGCGGATGGCGGCGAGGGTGTCGCGCGCCAGCGATTCCAGCGCTTCGTCATCCAGATCATCGGCGGCCAGCGCCCCGCGCCCGTCAATCCAGGCCAGCAGCATTCCGGTGGGCGCGCCGTCCGGTCCGCGCTGGGCGAACAGGCGGTTGATCGCAGAGTCGGTCCACATCTCTGGCGCCAGCCCGTCTTCCTCCCACCAGCCATGCCGGGCTTCGAGATGCAGCTGCACGATGGGGGTGTAGGCCATCTCCTCCACCGCTTCGCGGGTCACCGGGTCGAGCGGTGCGTCGAGATCGAGGTTGCGCAGGGCCGCGAACGGGATGGTGCAGACGGCGAAGTCAGCGCGCAGCTCCGCCCCGTCCTCCAGCCGTACGCGCGCGCCGGCCGCGTCGGCGCTGATGGCGCGCACCGCCTGGTTCAGGCGCACCTCATTGGTAAGGCGCGCGGCCATGGTTTCGGGCACACGCTGGGCGCCGCCGACCACGTGCTGGGAGCCGCCCAGCGGGCGCTCCTGCTCGTAGATCGCCAGAGAGCGCCAGACATTGAGCATGGAATAGCTCGCCAGATCGCGCCCGTTCAGGGTGGAATCCATCAGCCGCAACGCCTCATCATTGGCGCCCTGGCCGATCAGCCATTCGGCCGCCGCGATGTCATGGGCGGCCGAACCCGGATCGCGCCAGGCATAGATGTCCTCAAGCGGGTTGGCGCGGGCGGCGAGCCCCATGAACAGGCGGCCCGGCGGGATGGCGCGCCAGGCGTCGGGCAGGCCGTTCTGCTCCGCCCCCGCCCAGTCATCCGCCTGAATGAGAGCGCCATTGACGCTCAGCACCTCGCCGAAGCGGCTGGGCGGGAAAGCGGCAAAGTCCAGCCCCGCCTCGCCGGCGCGGGCGCGGAAGCGGGCATAGGTGGCGCCCACCTGCTGGCCGCCCGCTTCCGGCGCGCCAGGCAGATGATCGAGCGTCTTGAGCCGCCCGCCAATGCGGCCTGAGGCTTCGAGCACGATCACGCTGAGCCCCGCCTCCTCCAGCATCAGCGCAGCATGCAAGCCCGACAGCCCGGCGCCGATCACGATGACATCGGCGTCCTTGCGTCCCCGGTCGCCGCGCGGGCCGCAGCCGCCAAGGGCGAATGCGCCTGCGCTCAAGAGGCCTGACAAGGCGCTTCGCCGCGTGAGTTTCATGGTTATGCTCCCCGTTAATGCCCGACGCCTCGCGCAGTAAGCGCCTTGCCATCGGGGTCAAATTTAAATGTTATACCATTTGAAGCCGGAGCGATGCGCAAGTCAAAAGCGCGCACGGCGTCAGGAGGGGAGCGGCGATGCGCCGAAGACAGTTTCTGGCCCTGGCCGGAGCCGCCGGCGCGGCCCCGTGGATCGCCGCCTGCGGCGACCGGCGCGAGCCGGGACGGCTGTATGGCCGCGCCGTGGCCCAGGCGCCGCCGCGCACCCCCTGGGATGCGCAATGGACCAATTTCGAAGCCAATATCGCCGCCAACCCGACGCTGAATTTCGAGTATTTCACCAAGGCGGAGCTCGGCGACGAAGAGCGCATGCTCCATGATCTGCGCCGCGGCCGCGCCCATGTCGGCGGCATGAGCCTTCAGGGCCTGTCCTCCTCCATCCCCGAACTGACCATCGCCATGGCGCCCTATCTGTTCGACAGCCAGGCCGAGGTGGATTTTGTCTATGACGAGTATCTGTTCGACATCACCGACGAGCTGGCGCGGGCGCAAAATCTGCGCCTCTTGCAGTGGGTGGAGGTGGGCTGGACCCATGTCTTCGCCAACCGGCCCCTGACCCATCCCGACATGGCCGCAGGCCTGCGCATGCGCACCAGCCCCAACGCCGCGGCGCGCTATTTCTGTGAAGCGGCGGGCATGGACGCGATTCCCCTCGGCATCGCCGATGTGATCCCTGCCCTGCAGACGGGCCTGGTGCAGGGCGGGCTGTCCAGCGCGGTGTTTCACTTCTTCTCGACGCTGGATCTCGCCGAGCATTTCACCCTGACGCGCCATTCCTACGACACCGGCGCGATCATCCTGAACAAGCCATGGTATGACGGCGCCAGCGACAGCCAGCGCGCCACCATCGACACCGCCTGGGGCAGTCCGGCCTCGGCGCGCGCGGGGGTTCGGGTGCTCGATGATCTGGTGGTGGGCTGGATGCGCGACGGCGCCCAGCGCGGCCCCGAGGGTCAGGTGGTGCGCGAGATCCGCACCACGAACGGCGCGCCGATCAACATCCACGAGCTTAGCGACAGCGACCGCGCCGCCTGGCGGGCCGTAACCGGCAACGTGCTTGATCGCCTCATTCATTCCATTGGCGGGCGCGCGCGCGACTTCACCGACCAGATCATGGCGGGCAAGGCCGCGTTCGCGCAGCGCGCCGCAGACACCGCCCCGCCGGAGGAGCCGGCATGAGAGCGCTGTTGAACCTCATCGGCGCCGCCGAGCGCTGGCTCACGGTTGGCGCCTTTGCGCTGATGGCGCTGGCGCTGCTGGCCGATGTGATTTCGCGGCGCATCTTCCTGACCGGCCTTATCGGCGCCACCGAGATCGCAGTGATCGGCATGGTGGCCGTGGCCATGTTCGGCATTGGCGTGGCGACCGATGCGGGCGCCCATCTGCGTCCGCGCCTGTTTGATTTCCTCATCCCCAAATCGTTCGAGCCGGTTCTCGACCGCCTCGTCAGCGCCGTGACGGCGGTCTTCTTTGCGATCTTCGCCGGCCTCGCCGTGTGGATGGTCATCGAAAGCGTGATCCTGAGCGACCGCACCGAAATCCTGCGCCTGCCGATCTGGACACTTCAGGTGATGATCGCCGTGGCCTTTACCACCAATTTCATCCGCTTCGCCGCCTACGCCCTCGATCCGGGTCTGAAGCCGAGCGAGTTTATCGAAGACATCAAGGAGACGGCCGCCGAGGTGGTGGACCTGCCGGACGGGGAACCGCGCTGATGGAAATGTGGCTGCTGGTCGGACTGATCGTCCTCCTGATGGTGCTGCGCCAGCCGGTTCTGGTGCTGCTCGGCTGCGCGACCCTGTTCGTCTACTCGGTGTTCAATGACGGGCGGCCTGAATACGCCGTCTATGACATCTGGTTTGCGGTGAACCAGGAGGTGCTGCTGGCCATCCCGCTGTTCGTGCTGGCCGGCGCGGTGATGTCCAAGGGCTCCATCGCCGAGCGGATCATTGATCTGATGCGCGAGGTGACCCGGCCCATACCCGGCGGTCTCGCGCTGGCGGCGGTGCTGTCCTGCGCCGGTTTCGCCGCGATCTCCGGCTCGGCGGCGGTGACGCTGCTGGCGGTGGGCGGCATCATGTACAAGGCGCTGACCGAGGCGGGTTATTCGAAGAGCTTCTCCATCGGGATGCTGTGTTCGGGCGGCGTGCTGGGCATCATCATCCCGCCCTCCATCCCGCTCATCCTCTACGGCTACATCACCCAGACCTCGATCGCGAAGCTGTTCCTGGCCGGCATCGGCCCGGCCCTGGTGATGGTGGCGGTGTTTGCGGTCTACGCCTTCATCGTCAATTTCCGCCGCCGCGAGGGCAATTGGCGCATTAGCGGTTTCGTCCGGGCGCTCGGCCGCTCCATCTTCGCCATTCCGATCCCCATCGTGATCCTGGGCGGCATTTATGGCGGCTTCTTCACCGTGACCGAGGCGGCCGCCGTCGCGGTCATCCTGGCGGTCGGGGTGGAGGTGGTGCTGCACCGCGACCTGTCCCTGGCCGATCTCAAAGCCGTGACCGTGGAATCGGGCAAGCTTCTGGGCTCGCTCTATCCGGTGCTGGCGTTTGCCTTCTCGCTCAATGTCTTCCTCACTGCCGAGGGCGTGCCCCAGGCGCTGGTGGCTGAGCTCAACGAAATGATCTCCGGGCGCACCGAGTTCATGCTGCTGGCCAATGTGCTGCTGCTGGGCGTGGGCATGGTGATCGATGTGGGTTCGGCCACGCTGGTGCTCGCGCCGCTGCTGCAGCCCTTGGCAGAAGCCCAGGGCGTGGACCCGGTCCATTTCGGCATCATCATGATCGTCAATCTGGGGATCGGCTATCTGACCCCGCCTCTGGGCCTCAACCTGATCGTGGCCATGGCGGCGTTCAAAGAGAGCTTCTGGACGGTGACCAAGGCGGTGCTGCCCTTCATAGGGCTGATGCTTTTGGCCTTGCTGGTGATCGCCTTCGTGCCGGGGATCGCGCTCTACTTTGTCAACTAGGCTGCGCCGGTCAGAGGCGTCAGTCAGAACGGGCGCGCGAGGCTTCGATCAGGGCGCGGGCGCGCGCCTCGAACGCGTCATCGCGCGTCACCGGGTCGTAGCCCCGGGCGCGGAACAGGAGATAGCGGCGCTCGCGCGTGGGGCCCAGCGCGATGACGATCTCTCCGGCCGGTTCGAAACGGGCGAAGTCCCCGGCGATCAGCGCCGTCTCGCGCCAACGCGTGGACACCACCAGCACCTCGCCCTCAAACCCCGGCTCCAGCGGCCACATCGTGTCGGCGTAATTGTGCGGGGCCCCATAGCGCCGCCACATGTAGAGCGCGGCGGGGATATGCCCGCCATAGCGCTGCATCTGGTGGAAGTCATTGCGATTGTCGAACACCAGCGTGTCCACGCCGGCCTCGCGCGCCGCATCGGCCACCGCCTCGGCGGTGGCGGGCCATTCACGCACGCGGTGGAAGGCGCTTTCAGTGAGCGGATGGGCGTCGGCCAGGCGCGGCGCGGCGGCCAGCGTCATCATCGCGGCGCCGGCGAGCACATGCAGCGCCACCGAGACCGCCAGCGCCCAGCGCCGCCAGGCCGGTCCGCGCAGCAGGAAGGCGACGGCCAGGATGATGCCGGCGGCGTAGGCCGCAGCACCCCAGTTGGCGTGGGCGCGGCTGAGGAAGGCCTGAACCGCCACGACCAGGAGGGGCGGGGCGGCGAAGACGGCGAGCATCAGCTCGGGACGCGCCGCGCTCCAGCCGGGACGGTAAGCCCGCCCCGCCGCGATAATGGCGGCGACGAGCGCGATGAACATCACAGGTCCGAACACGGCGAGCTGATCGGCTGCAAACGAAGCCGCCTCGCCGGGATTGAACATGTCCGCGCCCCAGTTGGCGTTGTCGGCGGTGTGGCTCAGCGTGGCGAAGTCATTGGCTGCGTTCCACGCCATATTCGCGCCAGCCGGCGCGGCGAACACCGCCAGCGCCACGAGACCGCGCCAGCTGAGCAGCGCCCGGCGCGCGGGCGCGTCGGCCAGCGCCGCCAGGGCGGCGCCGGCGAAGAAATAGATGGCGGCGTATTTGGCCAGGAAGGCAAACGCCAGCGCGAGGCCGAGCATCACCGCAAACGGCCAGCCGGCGCCCTCGCGCAGGCGCACCAGCGCATAGAGCGCGCCGGCCAGTCCCGCCATCAGCGCCGCGTCGGTGGACATGATGGAAGACGACAGCCAGACCGCGGGCATCAGCACCCACATCACCGCAGTGACGGCGCCTGCGCGCGGGCCGTAAAGCCGCGCTGCGGTGAGGCCTAGCAGGCCGGCGGTGACGGTGTGCAGGAGCGGGGCTAGCAGGCGCACCGCCCAGTCCGAATCACCGAACACGGCGGTGCTCAGCGCGATCAGCCAGGCGATCATGGGCGGCTTGGAGTAATAGCCCCAGTCCAGCTCGCGCGACCACAGCCAGTACTGGGTCTCGTCGGCGTAGAGGCTGCCGGGATCGATAAACAGGGCGAGGGTGCGCACCACCAGCAGGACGCCAAGCACGCCGCCCGCCAGCATCAGGGCCGGGCGGTCCGCGTCAGGCAGCCAGTAAATGGGATCAGGCAGGCGCATGAGCGCTTGATGGCGGCGCTTTCGCGCCTTGTCAAAGCGCGGCTGCGGATCAGCGCCGGGGGCGTTGTCAAAAAGACACGCTCAACCGGTCTTGTGAGGTGCGGCCATCCACCTGCGAATCCTGATGCCCACAGGTTTGCCGGAGCCGCGATGCTGCGGCGCAGCAACCGATTCCCCTTGTCCGCAAGTACGATAGAGACTCCGGACGTATGCGGGTCCATCCGTATGCCAATCAATAGGGGATGCGCACTGTTATAAAAGCTTCATAATTTTGTCGTTGATCCGTTAGCGCCACCTCTTAGAGCCCCCCGTGAAGCGTCGGCATAGTGTCGGCGTCAGGACCCGGTCGTTTAGGGGGACCAATCAAAATGGCGATTATGAAGAAGCTCACTCTGGGAGCCTCGGCTGCCGCGCTGGCGGCGATGGCGCCCATGGCGGCGGTGCATGCCCAGCAGACATCCTCGGAGCTGCGCGGCGCTATCGTGGACGTGAACGGCCAGCCGGTCGCCGGCGCGCGCGTCACCATCATTCACACGCCCACCGGCTCGGCGAACGTCGCCACCACCGGCGGCTCGGGCCAGTTCCTGCAAACCGGCCTGCGCGTCGGCGGCCCATACAACGTGCTGGTCAGCGCGCCGGGCTTTGAAGGCGAGGCCATCGAAGGCCTGACCCTGGCGCCGGGCGCCCAGGCCCCGATCCGCATCACGCTGGCCCCGGCCACTGACGACATCATCACCGTGACCGGCCAGGCGATCAGCCGCGTTGACCTGAACGCGGGCGTGGGCTCGAACTTCACCTCGCGCGATGTCGCCAACCAGCCCTCGCTGTCGCGTGACGTGATCTCCACCCTGAACCGCGACCCGCTCGCCATCTCCGGCGGCCCGAACAATTTGTCGGTCGCAGGCGTCAACCCGCGCTTCAACGGCGTGACCATCGACGGCGCGCGTCAGCAGGACAACTTTGGTCTGGGCTCCAACACCTTCGCGACCTCGCGCTCGCCGATCAACATCGACATCATCGAGTCGGTGTCGCTGGTGGCCTCTGACTACTCGGTCACCTCGTCGGGCTTCACCGGCGGCCTGGTCAACGTGACCACGCGCGGCGGCACGAACGAGTTTGATGGCGCGGCGTTCTACTATTACCGCGACCAGGACTGGGTCGGTTCGACCACGTTCGGCGGCGAAGGCAGCTTCAACCCGGGCCAGTTCGACGAGAAAGAATACGGCATCTCGATCCGCGGCCCGATCATCCGTGACCGCCTGTTCTTCTCCTTCTCCTATGACCGCTTCGAAACCGCCAGCCAGACCGACTTCTCCGGATCGGACGCCGCCGGCGGCCGCGACCCGGCTCTCTACAACGCCCTGAACCAGATGGTTCAGAACACTTACGGGATCGACATGCTGGGCCGTCCCCAGCAGACAGCAGTTCCGGAAGAAACCGAGCGCTGGTTCCTGCGCATCGACTGGAACATCAATGATAACCACCGTCTCCAGGTGAACTATCAGCGCACCGAGGATGCGGGCGTCAGCGGCATCGGCGCCAACAACATGGTGTCGGCCTGGTACGACACCCCGACCCTGCTGGAGAACTACACCGCCCAGCTGTTCTCCGACTGGACGCCGAACCTGTCGACCGAGCTGCGCGCCAGCTATATCGACTACACCCGTGGCCAGAACTGCCGCGCGCCGAACGATGTCGGCACGCTTGAATTCCGCCTGACCCCCGGCAACGTGGCCGGCACGCCGCTTGATGGCCTGCTGACGTCGAACGCCACCATCACGGGTGGTTGCGACCGCTTCCGTCACGCCAACGAATACGCGGACGAGCGTCTGCAGCTGTTCGGCCGCGCCGATTACACCTGGAACGACTTCATCTTCTCGGTGGGCGGCGAGTACGAAACCCTCGACCTCTACAACATGTTCGTCGAGCGTTCGCGTGGCCGCTTCATCTTCCAGGGCGCCACTGCGGGTCAGGATATCCTCGACCAGAATGCGTTCGTCGAGTACCGCAACGTGCCGTCGAACGTGGCGCGCGAAGGCGCGGCCGAGTGGGGCTATTCGCGCTGGGTCGGCTTCGGCCAGGCGCGCTGGCAGGCCCTGCCGACGCTGGAAGTCACCGCCGGCCTGCGCTATGAGCGCATCTCCACCGACGATCAGCCGACCTTCGATCCGTCCTTCGAGCCGGCTGTGGGCTTTGACAACACCACCACCACGGACGGTCTCGACCTCTGGATGCCGCGCGTGAGCTTCCGCTGGGACGCGGCGGACCGCACCACCGTCTCCGGCGGCTTTGGCCTGTTCGCCGGCGGTGATCCGGGCGTGTGGACGTCCAACGCCTTCCAGGTCCCGGCTGTGTTTGCCTCGGGCAATTTCACCGGCGTGACCGGACGTGACGTCCCGGCTGCCCTGCTGAACGCCGTCGCGGGCGGCACACCGCTGGCGATCGACGCCATCGACCCGAACTTCTCCATCCCGTCTGACTGGAAATACTCCCTGCGTGTCGAGCAGGAGTTCGATCTGGTGTTCGGCGGTTTCGATCTCGGCAGCAATTATGTGGCGACCGCTCAGGTCATCCATACGCGCGGCAAGGACGGCTTCCTGTGGCGTGAAGCGGCCCAAACCAACCAGCAGCCCTTCGCCCAGACCGGCGTGGCCCCTGACGGCCGTCCGATCTACGCCGACCTGCAGGCCCTGGGCGTGTCCAACCGCACCATCCTGACCAATCAGGCCGGTGACGAGAGCACGACCCTCACGGTGTCGCTGGCCAACGAGTTTGAGAACGGCTTCGGCTTCTTCGTCTCCTATGCCAATCAGGACGTCCAGATGATCACCGAGGGCTCGTCCTCGCGCGGCATCTCGTCCCTGCGTGGCCAGGTGGATCAGGACATCAACTTCCCTAGCCCGCGCACCTCAGTCTACCAGATCGAGCATGCCTTCAAGCTTGGCTTCTCGTTCGAGCGGGACTTCGTCCGCGACCTGACCACCAGGTTTGACCTGTTCGGCCAGATCAACTCGGGCTCCCCGTTCACCTATACGTTCAATACGGTCTCGGGCAACGCCCTGTTCGGCCGTCCGGGCAATGGCGAAACCCAGTTCCCGAACCAGCCGCTCTATATTCCGACCGCCAACGACGCCCGCGTGGTGTATGGCGCCGGGTTCAACCAGAACGCCTTCAACAACTTCGTTGACCGTCAGGGCCTTGCCCGCGGCGAGATCAACGAGGTCAACTCCAATAACGGGCCGTGGCAGCAGCGCTGGGACCTGCGGGTTCAGCAGGATCTCCCGGGCATCCCGGGTATTGACCGCTTCGTGGGCGACAACCGGTTCAAGCTGGTTCTGGACATCGAGAACGTCCTGAACCTGCTGAATGACAGCTGGGGAACCCGCGTCAACGCGCCGAACAACGGCCAGCGCCCGATCGTGAACGGCGACTTGGTCAGCGCTGCCGATGTCGCACTGAACGGCATTGACGGTGCAACGGCCCTGACCGGCGATGCGCCGCGCACCACCTGCCTCGCGGCCAGTGACTGCGTGTACCGCTACAACACGTTCCTTGAGAACGCGGCTGTGACCGGCTTCCGGTCCAACCCGGGTTCGGCCTGGTACGCCCGCATCGGCATCCGTTACGAGTTCTAAGCGAACCCGTAACCGCCGATTGGCGTTACGACTATCGGGGGCGGCTCGGGAGAGCCGCCCCTTTTCTTTTAACCTCTCCATGCTAGGCGTGAGCGCGATCCTGTCTTGCCCGGAGCCGTCTCATGACCGCCTTGCGCGTCCCGCACGAGTTTGAGCCCCAGCGCGCCATCCACACGCTTTGGCCGGCGGCTGAGGATTTGTGGGAGGATGATCTCGATCCGGCGCGCGATGAATTTGCGCGTTTCCTCGCCCTGGCCGCTGCGCCCGGCCCGGACGGGACTGCGCCGCAAATCATCATTTACACCGCCACGCCGGACGCCGCCGCCGACGCGCGCAAGCGCCTGCCCGGCGCACAGGTGATCGAGGCGGCCTATGGC
>JAFIEB010000093.1 GCA_020832735.1 Oceanicaulis sp. | reverse complement strand
GGTGGGGGTGTGGGGGGGGTCTGGGCGGAGCCCACCCGGCTTTGCCAGTTCTCAACCAATCATCTGTCTTCCCGGCCGACCGAAGGGAGAGCCGGGACCGATCCCCTGAACCATCAACCGCCTAAGCGGCTGGAAATTCTGGTGGATGGGTCCCGGATATTTGCTCGCGCAAATTCCGGGAAAGCAGGACGGGTGCGCCAGCCCCGGACCTCAACAAAAAAGCTTCACACACAAAGGAGATGCGCATGCCAGCGCAGGACGGCTCGGGCGGGATGCTCGAGATGGCCGGCTATGCCAGCCTGTTTGATGAGGTGGACCATTCCGGCGATATCGTGCGCCGCGGCGCGTTTGCGGCGAGCCTCGCCCGCCGGGCGGCATCGGGCGTGCGCATGCTGTTCCAGCATGATTCCGGCGAGCCCATCGGCGTGTGGGACGTGATCACCGAGGATGCCCGGGGCCTCTATGTGCGCGGGCGGATCCTGGGCGATGCGCCGCGCGGAAGGGCGGCCCTGGCCCTGGTGCGCAACGGCGCGGTGGACGGTTTGTCCATCGGCTTCCGGACCCGCCATTTCCGGCCCCTGGCCGGGGGCGGGCGTGAGCTGCTCGAACTCGATCTGTGGGAGGTGTCCATCGTCACCTTCCCGATGCTGGCCGGCGCGCGCCTGAGCGTGCTCGGTGCAAACGATGTCACCGCGGCGTTCGCGGCGGCCTGACCGACTTTGCCTTAAACTTCACACACGAAAGGAGTCCCATGACCCGGGAGACCAAGATGTCCGCCCCTGGCGGCAAGACCCGCGCGGCCATGCACGAGCTGCTGGCCGCCTTTGAAAGCTTCAAGCAGGCCAATGATTTGCGCCTCAAGGAGATCGAGATCAAGCGCAGCGCCGATCCGCTGCTGGAAGAAAAGATCAACCGCATCGACACCGCGCTGCACCGCGCGCAAGGCCGGCTCGACCGTCTGGCGCTGGAGGCCGGGCGGCCTTCCTTGAGCGGGGAAACGCCCAGCGAGGCCAGTGAGGCGAAGGCCGCGTTCGCCCATTTCCTGCGCACCGGCGATGGCGCGCGCCTTGTCGAGGCCAAGGCGCTGAGCGCCGGATCGCCCGCCGATGGCGGCCATGTGGCCCCGCCGGAGATCGAGGCGCTGATCACGCGCAAGGTGCGCGAGGCCAGCCCCATCCGCGCCATCGCCAGCGTGCGCCAGACCGGGGCGGGCGTGTTCAAAAAGCCGGTGAGTCTCGGCGGCGCGAGCTCGGGCTGGGTGGCCGAAACCGCCGCGCGCCCCGAGACAGACACCTCCACCCTGGCGCTGATCGAGTTTCCCGCCGCCGAGCTCTACGCCATGCCCGCCGCCACGCCGTCCCTGCTGGACGACGCCATGGTCAATCTGGATGAATGGCTGGCCGATGAGGTGCGCGACGTGTTCGCCGAGGCCGAGGGCGCAGCCTTCGTCAATGGCGACGGAACCAACCGCCCGCGCGGCTTTCTGTCCTATCCCAAGGAGCCCCTTGGCGATCAGAGCTGGGGCGAGATCGGCTATGTGGCCACCGGTGCGGCAGGCGCCTTCCCGGCAGAAGACCCGGTGGATGTGCTGATCGATCTGATCTACGCGCCGGGCGCCGCCTACCGCGCCAACGCCCGCTTTGTGATGAACAAGGCGAGCGTGTCCACCGTGCGCAAGTTCAAGGACAGTGAGGGCAATTATATCTGGCAGCCGGGCCTGTCCGCCGGTCAGCCGGCCACGCTGATGGGCTACGCGGTCACCGAGGCCGAGGACATGCCGGACATTGGCGCGGGCGCCTTTTCAATCGCGTTCGGCGATTTTGAACGCGGCTATCTGATCGTCGACCGCCAGGGCGTGCAGATCCTGCGCGACCCCTATTCGGCCAAGCCCTACGTCCTGTTCTACACCACGCGCCGCGTCGGCGGCGGCGTCCAGGACTTCAACGCCATCAAGCTGCTCAGGTTCGCGGCGGAGTAGGGGGGCGTCTGAAGCCTGCTTTCCCGGGCGAGCGTAGCGAGACCCGGGACCCATCCAGAACAGTCTCAACTGCTGAGGCGGTTCGCAGGTCAGGTGGATGGGTCCCGGACATCCGCTTCGCGGATTCCGGGAGGGCAGCGCTTGTGTCTCCCGTCCCCATCACCAGAAAGGATGCGCCATGGCGCTTTTGGAGCTGGCGCCGCCGGGCGCCGAGCCGGTCAGCGTGAGCGATGCGCGCGGCTGGCTGCGCGTGGGTCATGATGACGAGGATGCGCTGATCGCGTCCCTCATCGCCGCCGCACGCGAGCGCGTCGAGGCGCTGACCGGGCTCGCCCTGATCACGCGCAGCTGGCGCGAGGTGCTGGATTCCTGGCCGCAGCGGCGCCTGTCGGCCTGTGGTCAGGCGGTGCGCACGGGCGCGGGGCCGCTCATCAGCGTGGAGGCGGTGCGCATCTATGAGCCTCACGGCGAGGCCAGCGTCTGGAGCCCGGATGAATACCGTGTGGAGACCGGCGATCCCGGCCGCATCATCGCCACTGCGCCCTTCGCCCTGCCGCGTCCGGGGCGGCGCGCGGGCGGGATCGAGATTGATTTCACCGCCGGCTTCGGCCCGGCGCCGGACGATGTGCCTGCGCCCCTGCGTGAGGCGGTGCTGCGCCTGACCGCGGACAGCTATGGCGGGCGCCATGCGCCGGACGCCGCGCGCGGCGAGGCGGGCCTGCCGGACGGCGTCGCCCATCTCATCCGCCCCTATCGCAGCGTGCGGCTATGAGCGCGGAGACCGCCTTTTGCGAGGCCGTGCTGGCGCGCCTCATCGCCGATGCAGGCGTGAGCGCGGTGCTGGGCGGCCGGGTCCACGCCATCGCGCCGGGCGGCGCGGCCTTTCCCTTCGCGCAGCTGGGCCGGGGCGTCAGCACGCCGGCGGGCGGGACGGGCGCCGATCTTATCGATCACCGCCTGACCGTGCATGTCTATGCCAGGCGCGATGACGCCGGGCGCCTCGCCGCCGCCCTGTCGGCCATACGCGCCGCGCTGCACAACGCAGCGCCGGATCTCGCCGCGCCATATCGCTGCGTGCTGTGCCAGGTGGTCTACGCCGACCGCTTCGCCACCAGCGACAGCCGCACCGTGCAGGGCCTGGTGCGGGTGCGGGCGATGCTGGAGGGGTAGGGGGTCGCCTCTGTGTCCAGTGCGTCACATCACGGACGTTTGACGTAAAAGTAACTTGTGATCATGTATCATGGTGATATATGTTTGGCCCATGAAAGCGGGCCTTGGCAAGTGGAATCCGGGGGATGCCTCGCGCCATCTGAACGCCATGGCGGCAGATGCAAAACTGGATTTGTCGCTGACCCTGCACGCCAGGGAACGCATGACAGAGCGCGGCCTGATCATGGGTGATGTGCTCCACGTGCTCAGGAGCGGGTTCGTTTATGAGGAGCCTGAAGCGACAACCCGGCCTGACCTGTGGAAGTACAAAATCGAGGGCCTGTCGCCGAACAGCTATGGCCGGCATATCCGCGTGGTGGTGATCCCCGGACCCGGACCCTCGGTGAAAATTGTGACTGTGATGTGGAAAGACGAGAGATGACGCGCACTGTGGACTATGTTTATGACGCGTGCGGTCTGGATAATGTGATCCTGATTGACCTGCCTGTCTGTGTGGATGACACCGGCGATGAAGTGGTGACGATCCAGCGCATCAACGCGTTGCACCGGGTGCTGATGATCGAGGTGGCGCGCAAGGAAGGCGGGCTGACCCCGAAGGAAATCCGCTTCCTGCGTTCCGAGCTGGGCCTGTCCCAGGCGCAGCTGGCCGAGCTGGTGGGCCGTGACGGCCAGACCGTCGGGCGCTGGGAGCGCGGCGAGACCCCGGTGGATCGCGCCAGCGAGATCGTCATCCGCCGCAAGGCGCTGGAGCATGCCGGCGCCGATGGCGTGACCATCGACGAGTTGTCCCGGCGAAGTGTCTATTCAGCGGTTGAAGCCCCGATCCGCATTCAGGCGGACGACCCGGCCAATTACCGCCCGGCGGCCTGATCGCCGCCCGGACGTACAGACTGCCAAAGCCGCCCCCACCGGGCGGCTTTTTCTTTGGTCTCATACGCAAAAGGAGATGCGCCATGGCCGCTCAGCCGGGCCGGGACATGTTGTTGAAGATTGGCGACGGCGCGGTGCCGCAGGCCTTTGCCGCCGTGGCGGGATTGCGGGCGCGCGCGGTCTCGCTCAATGCGCGCGCCATCGACGCCACCCATGGCGAGAGCCCCGGGCGCTGGCGCGAGCTTTTGGACGGGGCCGGCGTGCGCTCGGCGGCGGTGAGCGGGGCGGGCGTGTTCGTCGACAACGCCGCCGACGAGATGGTGCGCGCGGTGTTCTTCACCCAGGCGCGGCGCGACTGGCGCCTGATCATCCCCGGTTTCGGGACGCTGGAGGGGCCGTTCCTCGTCACCGCGCTGGAATATTCCGGGCGCCATGACGGCGAGGCGGCCTATGCCCTCTCGCTGGCCTCGGCGGGCGAGGTGAGCTTCACGCAGGGCTGACCCCCCTGTTCAGGGGGCGCCGGAGGCGCGCGGCGGCGATAGACTGTCCGCATGTCTCATTCAGAGCAGGAGGGTGCGGACATGATGCTCAAATACGCTCTCGCCGCGCTGGCGGCCTTTGCGGGCGCCGCGATGGCTTCCGGCGACGGCGCACAGGCCCAGGCGGCGGACTGGCGGTTCGAGGAGGGCGAAACAAGCTGCGCCATGCGATGGACCCATCCCTTGAACGCGCGCGCCGGGCTGACGCTGATGCAGACCCGCCCCAGCCACACCCCGAGCCGGATCGACCGGATTGTCCTTGTCGCGGCACACGGCGTCACCCGGATCGAGTCCGGGTCTGACGTGATGCTGCGCCTGCCCAATGGCGATGAGCGCACGGTCCGTGCGCTCAAGAGCGATTCGCTGGGGGCGGATGTGGCCCTGATCTATTTGTCGCGAGCCGACATGTCCTCTGTGACCGGCGGGTTTTATGAGCCGGGCGAGTTTGCGCTGATCGATCCGTCCGGCGCCGAGCCGCAGACGCTATGGCGCTTTACCCATGTGCCGGTGATCCGCGGCGAAGCTTTCCGCCAGTACAATATCTGCAATGCGGGCCTGGTGGTGGCGGCGTCCGCGGCGGCGCAGCCCTGACAGGGAATGGCGGGCGCAGCGGCGCGATCTGAGACTTCCTCAACAGACAGGTGATGCCCATCATGAAAACCATACGCGCCTTGAGCCGATCCGTTTGCGCCCTGGGCGCAGCCTTTGCCGCCCTGACCCTGGCCTCCGCCAGCGCCAGCGCCCAGAAGGTCACGGGCGAATGGCTGGCCTCGCCCGCGCCCATCACCCTGCCCAATGGCGAACCGGTGTGTGCGATGGTCTATAATGCGCCCGGCGGGCGGTCCATTCTGCTGCAGGTTTTCGAGACTCACTCATCATTCGGGCTGGACGCGCCGGATTTCATCGCCGTTCCGCAACAGGCAAGCCTGACGCTCGTCTTCCCCTCCGGCTTCCGGGCGGAAGAATCCCTGCGAAAGCCGGCCCCGCAATCGCCCGAAACCGATGTGGGCAACAGCCTGACCGCGTCAGCCATGCTGTTCGTCGCCGACCAGTTCGCCACGCCCGGCGATCTGACGGCCTCCGGCCAGGGCTGGAGCGTGCGCTATGCGGGCATTCCGCCTGCGGTGACCGAGGCCGCGCAGCTGCGCCAGTGCCTGACCGGGCTGGATGTGAGTTTGAACTGAGGCGGGTGGCGCACGTGTGACAGAGCCCCTCTTTTCCTCCC
>JAFIEB010000091.1 GCA_020832735.1 Oceanicaulis sp. | reverse complement strand
GGCGGGGCCTGCGCAGGCGTGCGCGCGGCGCGCGCCCGGCCGGACCACAGCTCGGCGGCGCCGGCCTCGCCCTTTTGCGCCCGTTTATAGCCCAGCGCGCGCAACACGCCGCGCAGCTCGTCGGGCGAGCAGCCCAGCAGGTTCATCATGTCCGGCGCCAGGGCGAAGCGCCGGCCCGGATCAGCCTTGCGCGCCTCGCGGATCAGATCGGCCAGGCGTTCGAGCATGTCCAGGCGCACCGCCAGCGGCCCGCACGCCTGGAACCCGGCGCAGGCGTGGGCGGCGGCGTCCAGTCCCGGATCAGGCGGCGCGCTGGTGCGTCCGGGCGGCGGCCGGAAGGCGCGGGCCGGATCGCCGGCGTGGACGGCGTGCAGGAGGGCGTTCAGGCGCGCCGCGCGCGGCTTGAGCAGGGCCGGCAGGAACACCGCATGCTCGCCGATGCGCACCCCGGCGCTGCGCAGCTGGCGGCGCTCCTGGGCGGACAGGGCGGCGATGTCGGCGGCCAGCGCCTGGCGCGGCGCCGCGCCATGGCCCTCCACCAGGCGGTAGGCGATGCCGCGCGCCAGACCGTCAAGCCCGCCTTCGCGCGCCTCGATCCGGCTGCGCAGCGTCAGGAGCGGGGCCAGCACCGCGCCGGCCTCTGCCGCGGCGAAACGCTCGATGCGCTCAAGCGCGCGGGCGCCCGCCTCGGCCGCGCCCAGCTCGCCGCCGATCAGCGCCGCGCCCGGGGCGAACGGGTGAGGACCGGGGGTCAGGCGGGCCACCGGCTCGCCGCGCCACAGCACGCGGGCCTCGTCGTCAATCGCCAGCACGTCATCGGGCGCGCGCGCCAGCGCCCCAAGGCGCCGGTTGACTTCAGGGCGCACGGCCTTGAGCGCCGCATTGGCCACCGCCCGGCGCGCCAGCGGGCCGCCGGCCGCGTCGGGGCGGAAGTTCAGCGCTTCCAGGCGCCCCACGAAATGGCCTTCCACCGTCACCTCGCCCGAGGCGTCGAGCCCGGCCTGCAGATCGGCGTTCTCGCGCAGCCCCTTCATCAGGGCGCTGGTGCGCCGGTCGATGAAGCGCGCCGCCAGCCGCTCGTGCAGGGCGTCTGACAGGGCGTCCTCCACCTCGCGGGTGCGCGCCTGCCAGTAGGCCGGATCGCGCGTCCAGGACGGCCTGTGGGCGGCGTAGGACCATGTGCGCACCTGGGTCAGGCGCTGGGCCAGCGCGTCGACATCGCCAGCGGTGCGCGACAGGCGCGCCAGCTGGGCGTCCAGCCAGGCGTCGGGCAGCCGGGCGTCCGGCCCGCTCAGGTGCAGGAACAGGGTTTTGACCAGGCGCGCATGCTCGTCCAGCGTGCCCTTGCGGAACTGGGGCGTGCCGCACACGTCCCACAGCCGCGCCGCCCCGCCCGGCCCGGCGGTGCGCTCGCGCACCTCGCGGTCGCGCGAGAGAATGTCGAGCACGCCTTCATCCACCGCGGCGCGCACCCGCTCCAGCGCCGGGTCGGGCGAGGGAACGCCCAGCGAAACGCGCAGCGCGTCCAGGCTGGACAGATCCAGCGCGTGATTGCGCCAGACCAGGCGCGCGACGGCGTCGAATTCATGGGCCTCCACGCGCTCGATGATCTCGGGGTCGAGCGGGCGGGCCTCGCCAGTCTCGCCGAATGTGCCGTCAGAGCGGAAGCGTCCGGCGCGCCCGGCGATCTGGCCGATTTCATGGGCGTGCAGGCGCCGGCGCTTGCGGCCGTCGAACTTGGTGTAGCTGGCGAAGGCGACATGGCCGACATCCATGTTCAGGCCCATGCCGATGGCGTCGGTGGCGATCAGGAAATCCACCTCGCCTGACTGATAGAGCTCAACTTGCGCGTTGCGGGTGCGCGGCGACAAGGCCCCCATCACCACCGCCGCCCCGCCGCGCTGGCGGCGCACCAGCTCGGCCATGGCGTAGACATCCTCGGCGCTGAATGCGACGACAGCTGACCGCCGGGGCAGCTTGGTGAGCTTCTTGGTTCCGGCATAGCTCAGCGTGGAGAAGCGCTCGCGCGTTTCGATCACCGCTTCGGGGACCAGACGGCGCAGGATGGGCCGCATCGAGGCTGAGCCCAGGAACATGGTCTCCTGCGTCCCGCGCGCATGCAGGATCCGGTCGGTGAAGATGTGGCCGCGTTCCGGGTCGGCGGCCAGCTGGATCTCGTCCACCGCCAGGAAGGCCGGGCGCAGGTCGAGCGGCATCGCCTCCACCGTGCACAGGAAGAAGCGCGCATGGGGCGGGACGATCTTCTCCTCGCCGGTGATCAGCGCGGCGGACTGAACCCCCTTGGCCTTAACCACCTTGTCATAGAGCTCGCGCGCCAGCAGGCGCAGGGGCAGGCCCATCACGCCGGACTGGCGCGCCATCATGCGCTCCAGCGCCAGATGGGTCTTGCCGGTATTGGTGGGCCCGAGCACCGCCGTCACGGGCGCTGCGCGGTGATGAGAGGCGGTCATGGCGCGCTCCGGGGGAATCGCTCCGCGTGCACCCCCAATCTAGGACGCGCCGCAGTCCGGTATAAGGGGGCGCGGCGCCGTCCGCCCTATGGCTGCACCATTGGTCCGGCATAGACGCGGGTGGCGGTGATGTTGATGTCGCCGATGCGGGTGCGCGCGCGGAAGCGTACCGGCACCCAGGCGCCGTCCATCTCGGCCAGCCAGATATTGATCGGGCGGGCGATGTCCTCGGGCGTCGGGCGCTTGCCCTCGTCATAGCCGCTGATCGGCTCCAGATAGGCGCGGCAGCGCAGCGCCTGGCCGCGATAGCCGCTCGCGTTCACGCGCTCCATATCGCCCGCCTCGAAGCGCAGATCATAGCGCGCCTTGCCGTCGAACACCGGCAGCCGGCCTTCGCAGGGGCGCTCGCCATGGGGCTGGGACAGCATCAGGTTCAGCATTACGCTGACCGGGTCCAGCGCGCCGTCGCGGTCCTGGTCGCTGGCGGGCGGCTCGCCCATGGAGCCGAACGGCGGGTTCACGTCCGGCACGGCGCGGCCATTCTCGAAATCGATTCCGACAACGCGGTTGGTGCCGCTGGCGTGGTTGATGTGCTCATAGCGCCAGGGGACGAGCGTGGCGCCGGGATTATTACGGTAGCCGGTGGTGCTGGCCACGATGTCGGTGTCGTCGAACCAGCGCAACAGGCCGCCGGCGCGGAAATTGGCCGCGCCCGCATAGGTGTCCTCGTGAAGCCAGGCCGATATCGTGATGTTGGCCACCGGCACGGCGAGCAGCACCGAGCCGGAATACTCCACATGGATCTGCTCGGGCAGGGCGGCGGCTCCGGCGGGCGCACTGGCGGCAGCTGCAGCGAGGGTCAGGGCGGCGAGGATCGGGCGCAGGGACATCGGATCGGCCTTGTCTGGATGGCGGCGGGTTCGCGTTTGCAATATGAAACCGGCGCCAATATGGCTGCAAGATGAATGCCGGGCGGCGCGGCTGCGCCTTGACGGGGCAGGCCGGCTCGGCTAGATGGCCCGCTCTTGCGCTGCAGGACGCTTCTTACCGGGAGCGTGCAGGTGGCGCCTACGGATTAATCAGCCAGCTCAAGGTGGAAGCCATGTCGCGCCGCTGCGAACTTACGGGCACGGGCCCGATGTCGGGTCACAACGTGTCCCACGCGAATAACAAGACCAAGCGGCGCTTCCTGCCCAACCTGGTCCAGGTGACGCTGGCCTCCGACACGCTGGGCCGCGCCTTCCGTCTGCGCATCGCCGCCAAGGCGCTGCGCAGCGTGGACCATGCCGGTGGGCTGGACCCGTTCCTGCTCAAGGCCCGCGACGGCGATTTGTCGCCGGGCGCGCTGAAGATCAAGCGCGAACTGAAAAAGCTCCAGACCGCCGCCTGAGCGGTCTGAGACTGCGCCGCTTCAAAGCGCCCGCCGGTCACGCCGGCGGGCGCTTTGCGTTTGCGGCGGGCGCTTGGCGCCCGGCGATAACGCCCATGAAAAAGCCGCCCTGCGAGGGGCGCAGGGCGGCAGGGTTTCCGCTCATCGCGAGGGAAGCGACGGGGAAAGAAGTCTATTCGGCGTGACCGGCCGCGCCGTGGGCGGCGACCGCCTCGATATATTCGCGCCGCGCCTTGCCCGGATCGAGGCTCTCTTCCAGCTCGCGCGCCACGCGCTCGTCATCGTCCTGCAGCGCCTGCGGGTCGAGATCGGCGAAATGCATCACGCCCATGTCGGTATAGGCTTTCTGGATGCGCGGACCCCACAGGCCGATATCCTTCACGATCGGCACGATGCGCTGGAACAGCATGGTGCGGTAGAGCTTCACGATCTCGGAGTTCTCGACATATTCCTTGCACTCCTCCTCGGGCAGGCCGAGCACGGCGTAGAGTTCGCGGCTCTGGGTCATGCGGTCGCGCATGAGGTAGCAGGCCTCCACCAGGAACTCCTCGCGCTCGTCGCGCTCGGCCTGGGTGAGCTGGGGATAATAGTCGCGCAGCGAAATCCGGCCGAACGCCACGTGGCGCGCCTCGTCCTCCATGACATAGGCGTTGACCATGCGCGCCAGCGGGTTCTGGGCCAGATCGCGTATCGTGCCGAAGGCGGCCAGCGCCAGACCCTCGATCACCACCTGCATGGCCAGATAGGTCACGTCCCAGCGGCTGTCCGACAGCGCCTGATTGACCAGCACCATCAAGGGATCGGTCATGGGATAGGCGACGCCGAACTTGCCCACGAGATTGCGGTAGGCCTCCACGTGGCGGGCTTCGTCCATCACCTGGGTGGCGGCGTAGAATTTGGCGTCGAGGTCAGGGACCGACTGCACGATCTTGGACGCGGCCAGCAGCGCGGCCTGCTCGCCCTGCAGGAATTGCGACACGTTCCAGGACTGGGTGTGGCGGCGCAGCTCGACCTTTTCCTTGGCCGTCATCCGGTTCCAGACATCCGAGCCGTAGATCGCCACAGCCTCGTCGGGCATCTGCATGGGATTTTCAGGATCGAGCTCCAGGGTCCAGTCGATGCGGTTGACCGCATCCCACTGCATGTCCTTGCCCTTCTGGTAGAGGTGCATGAGCGTGGTGCGCCCCTCGTCGAAGCGCCAGTCGAAGACGGCTTCGAATTCATTGGGCACATGCCAGTGCGCATCAATGCCGGGCATGGGGTAGAGATCACGCAGCGCCGTCATGGGCGTCCTCCCGCTTTTCAGCAGGCCGTCCGCCGCGCCGGGCATGGCCGGGCGGTCCGGCCCAACTTGCGAACGCTCCCTGTCTGATGCAGGTGTGAACAGCGTTCACTTTACGGACACCATGATGCAGGACACCGTCTGTGTCCAGAGCCGAATTATTCAGCGGCGCGGATCTGCGCCGGTTCTTCGGCCTCCTGGGCGCCGTCTGCTGCGCGTCTCTGCTCCATCCAGCGCTGCTTGAGGATTTTGGAGCTGTCGCGGCTGCCGTCCGGCGACCAGCCCGGCGGGCCGAGCCAGTAGCCCAGCGCTTCTTTGAGGGACCGCGCCGAGCGCACGTCCTTCACGATGCCGATCCATTCATGCAGGCAGATTTTCAGCGGGTTGTACGTGCCCAGCTGGCGCACGATGCCATACCGGCACGGCTCGTCGTCGCGTTCAGGCTCGAACGTGCCGAACATCCGGTCCCAGATGATGAACACGCCGGCGTAATTGCGGTCGAGATAGCGCGGATTGACCGCGTGGTGGACGCGGTGATGGGACGGGGTGTTGAAGATGTATTCGATGGGCGCAGGCAGGCGGCGCACCGTCTCGGTGTGGATCCAGAACTGGTAGACCAGATTGAGCGCGCCCACGAAGGCGACCATCGCCACCGGAAAGCCGATGAGGACCAGCCAGGACCCGAAAAAGATGAATTTGAAGGTCAGCGGGTTCAGCCAGGGCTGACGCAGGGCGGTGGTGAGATTGTAGTGCTGGCTGGAATGATGGACCACATGGTCGGCCCACCACCAGCGCACGGTATGGGCGAAGCGGTGGCTCCAGTAATAGACGAAATCGTCCAGCACGAAGCACAGCACAAACGCCCACAGCGCCCAGCCGATATCCATGAGGGCGAACTGGGAAATGAACAGGAACCAGGCCAGCGCCAGACCGCCCAGCACAATGCCGGACACGGTATTGCCCAGCCCCATCACCAGGCTCGCCGCGCTGTCGCGCGGTTCAAACTTCGCCCGGCCCGTCATGCGGGCATAGATCATCTCGGCCACGATCAGCGCCACGAAGGCCGGGATCGCGATCAGGATCGGATCGGGAAGCGCGGGTGCATCCATCAGGTCAGGCCTCTTGCTGCGCGCCCTTGGCGAATTGGTTTACGCGTTCAGCCCAGCGCCCGGCCTCGTCTTCACTGCTCAAGGTCAGCTCGGCGCGCGGCAGGGTAAAGTCATCCAGCTTTATCACAAGGCGCGCGCCGTCCGTATGGGCGCTGCGCACTTCGCCCGGGCGCAGGGCGCGCGAGACCACGCTCGCCCCGCTGGCCAGCGCCAGACCCAGGCGCTCCCCGCCGGTCTCCATCACCAGCGCCGCGCGCTTGTCCGAAGAGGCCACGGCCGCATCGCCCGCCTGGAAACCCAGCACGTCGCGCTCCAGCGCCTCGGCGGCGGATTCGGCGTTGTCCAGCGCGCTTGGCGTCCAGCCGCCCAGAAAAGCATTGAGCGCAACCACCAGGGAGACGGCCAGCGCCGAGCCGAACAGGATCAGGATCAGGGTGACAAGCTCGTTCATGGCGCGCGATTGAACGTCGTTCACTCCGGCGGCGCAAGTCCTGATTCGCTGATCCCCGGCGCGGGCGCGACAGCATAGTATTCCTCGGTCCACAGCCGGTGCAGCACGCCGGGCGGCAGGCCGTAGGCGGCCTGCAGATAGCGCGACTGGCTTTCATGGATGCGCCAGGCGCGGATTTTCGGACCCGCAGGCGCGTGGACGGAAAAGTCCGGTTCAGGCTGCAGGGCGGCGACATGCTGGCCGCGCGCGCCGCCAAACCGGCGCAGGGCGGGGCGCGGCGCCAAGACGTACACAAGCACCGGCGCGTCCTCGCCGAGCGCCTCCACCGCCGCCTGCGCCGCGGCGCCGATCATCATGTGGTCGGGATGCAGCGAGACGCCGCTTTCGGGGTGAAAGCTCACCACCGCCGAGGGGCGGGTGCGCGCGATGGTCTCGGCCACCAGCGCCGTCAGCTCGTCCAGCGGGCGGTGTTCAAGCCGGCCATCGCCCAGATCGCGCACCTCGTGGCTGGCGACGTCCAGCGCAAAGCCGTGCTTGCGCGCCTCGGCCTCGCGCACCACGCCCAGATGGGCCTGATCGACCACCGGCGGATACTGGGTCCCCGCCTCGCCGCGGGTGGCGGTGAACAGATGGACGGGCGCGCCTGCGGCCACGATGCGGGCCATCAGCGCATTGGCGGTGATCTCGTCATCGGGATGGGCGAACACGAACAACACGCCCGCTTCGCCAAACTGCTCGGTCACGGAGCCAAGGCGCGGCACGCTCGGCTCATTGAACAGCGTGCGGCCCAGCATCAGCGCGCCAAGAGCGAGTATGACCAGCCCGGCCAGGACGGCGCCCGCCAGCATCAGCATCCTTGCATGCATTTTCCGCCCCCCTTGCAAGCGTGGCCAGACTGCCCTGTCATAGGCGCGTCAACAAGCCGGTCCAGTCTGAGGCCGGACTAAAGATCAAAGCCTGAGGGGGCCGCCATGCGCAATTTTCTGATCCTGATCGCGATTATCGCCCTTGCCTGGACCGGGGCGGCGCTGTGGCCGGGGCCTGCGCCGGTGAGCCATCCCTGGCTGGAGGCGCGCGTGGAGACCCGCGCCGAGCGCATCGCCCATGCCGGGGGGCTGGGCCGGGCGCCGGCCAATACGCTGGAAGCCCTGGCGCAAGCGGTGGAGGACGGCGCCGACGTGCTGGAGATCGACACCCAGATGACCGCCGACGGCGTGCTGGTGCTGATGCATGACGATACGGTGGACCGCACCACCAACGGCTCGGGCCGGGTGGACGCGCTGACCCTGGAGCAGATCACCCGTCTCGACGCGGCCTTCGGGTATGAGGGCGAGGATCCTGACCGCTTCATGCGCCAGGGCGTGCGGGTTCCGACCCTGGCCGAGGCGCTGGCCGCCCACCCTGACATGCGCTGGATCGCCGAGATCAAGCCCGACACCCATGAGGCCGCCAAGGCGATGTGCGACACTATCCGCGAAGCGGGCATGGGCGAGCGCGTCATGGTCGGATCGTTTCATGACAGCGCCATGGGCCATTTCCGCGAGATCTGCCCGGAGGTCGCCACCGGCATGGCCTCCAACGAGGCGCTGAGCTTCTACATCGCCGCCCGGCTGGGGCTGGCCAACTGGCATCCCACCCGCGCCCACGCCCTGCAGATCCCGCCGCGCGCCTCAGGGCTCGATGTCGCCCATCCGCGCCTGATCAAGGCGGCCCATGCGCGCGGCCTGGCGGTGCAGGTGTGGACCATCAATGATCCCGAAGACATGGCCGCGCTTCTGGAGCTGGGCGTGGACGGGATCATCACCGACCGGGTCGATGTGATGGCGCAGGTGCAGGCGCCCTGACAGGCGGACGGGCCTCAAAACACCCCTCCAGAGCCCTATATATTGTGCAGTATACGGCTGTTTTACCGTATCTTGCGTGTTAAAGGCCGGTCTGGCGTTTTGGCGTTTCCTGCGCGTTAACGGGATTCAGCAGTCGGCCCGATCCTCCTTTATGAAAAGGCGTTTCGGGTTCAGACTTGCGAAAGATGTCAGTCCGTATACTGCAAAAAATCTTGACATGCCGGGCTCGCAGTGACACTTTGATGACATCGAAAGCCAGCCCAAGGAGGGTGTCATGCCGCGTATCACAGCTGTCCTTCTGATTGGCGCCTGGCTGGCCTTTGCCGCTCTGGCGCCGCGCTTCCTGACCGGTGAGGTCACGGGGCTGCTGGCGCTCGTCGGCATGGCGGCGACCGTGGCGGTGCTGGCCATTTCCGGCCATATATCCCGCCCCGATCCCCTGTCGCTGAACCTGACGGCCCGCCGGCCGTACTGGGAAACGCGCTGACCAGCATCAGACGCCTGTCTTGAAGCGCCCGGAGCCGCAAGGTTCCGGGCGTTTTCGTTTCAGGGCTCAGGCCGTGCGCTTGCGCGCGCGCGGATGGGTGCTGGCGTGAACGCGCATCAGCGCCCCGGCGTCCACATCGGCATAGATCTGGGTGGTGGACAGCGAAGCGTGGCCCAGCAAGTCCTGGATCGCGCGCAAATCCCCGCCATGGGCCAATAGATGCGTAGCAAACGCGTGGCGCAGGGCGTGCGGCGTGGCGCTGGCGGGCAGGCCGAGGCGCGCGCGCAGCATCTCCATCGCCGCCTGCACGGCGCGCGGGCCCAGCGGTCCGCCGCGCACGGCGCGGAACAGCGCCTCCTTGCGTTCAATTGTGTAGGGGCACAGCGCTGCATAGGCCGCGACCGCATCGCCCACCTGGGGCAGCACCGGGACGATGCGCATGCGCCCGCCCTTGCCGGTGACGCGCAAGGTCGCGGGCAGGGGGTGGTCGGCGCCGGTGAGCGCCAGCGCTTCTGAAATGCGCAAGCCGCAGCCATAGAGAAGAGACAGCACCGCCGTATCGCGCGCCGCGATCCAGGCTGGCGCCCCGGTCTCGCCGGGCGCATCAATCAGGGCGCGCGCCGCGCTTTCGCTGACCGGCCGCGGCATGCGCCTTGGCGCCTTGGGCGCCTCGACCAGCTGCAGGGCGGGATTGTCCAGCCCCCAGCGCCGGCGGGCATAGCTGAAAAAGCTGCGCGCGGCGGACAATCCGCGTTGCAGCGTGCGCGATCCGCAGCCCTCCCGGCGCCGGCCCGCCAGCCATGCGCGCCAGTCTGCCGCCTCCAGCCGGGCCAATGCGTCCAGCGTGACGGGTCCGCCCAGATGGCCGCTTAGAAACTCGAACAGGCCGCTGACATCGCGGGCATAGGCTTCAAGCGTTCTCGGCGCCAGGCGCCGCTCTCCCGACAGATGATCGACCCAGGCGGCGATCGCCGCCTGCGCGGGCAGCCCCGGATCGCTCAGCCTGTCAGCCATGGCGTGATCCGCCGCTCCAGCACGCGGGCGAAGACATGCAAGAGGTCCGCGCCCTGATCGGGGGTGAAGGCGCGCGCATCGCGCGCCGCCAGGCACAATACGGCGGGTTGGCGCGCCAGCTCCATGCGCACCAGCGCTTCGGAGCGCAGGCCGCGGGCCTGGTCGCCATACAGCGCGCCGGCGAAGCGTTCGTCCAGCGGGCCCAGGCGCTCGGCGCGCTTGCCCAGAAGCGCGTCTGTCAGATCGGGCGAGCAGGCGCGGATGGCCTGACCGCCGGGGAGGGGGTCAGCGCCTTCGATGAAGACGCGGATCATATCCACGCTCAGCGCGCCGGCCGCGCGCCCGGCCAGCTTGCGGTCCAGCGTGGTCAGGCTGTCGGCCTCGAGCACGGCGAGGATGGCGGCGTGGGTCTGGGCCTGGGCGGCGAGATTGGCCTTGGCCAGCGCGACCAGGGCGGCGTTGGTGGCGCGCGCGCGGGCCAGCTCGGCCTCCAGCTTGCGCCGGGCATGGGCGCCCAGATCGACCACGCCGGACTCGGTCAGGTGCTCATGCACCCGCGCCAGCAGGTCGGGATCGCCCGCGATCACATCGGGGTTGGCGCGCAGCCAGGAGCGCAGCTCCAGAATATCTGGTCCGGAGCCGGCGTCAGGGTCTGCGCCGGTCTTGGGCGTATGCGGCGGGCGGATGTCAAACATGGCGGGCGGCCCCGGCGGGAGGATCAATCCTCTCCAGTCCTAGGCCGCCCGGCTTGCATCAGGGTTAATGCGTCAGTTTTCACCCTCAACCCGGTCCATCAGGGTCTGCATCAGGAACACGTACTCCAGCGACTGGCGCTTGGCCGCTTCGCGCAGATTGGCCGCCGCCGAATGGCCGCCTTCGATGTTCTCGTAATACAGCATCTCATGGCCGAGCTGATCGAGCAGGAAGGCCAGCTTTCGGGCATGACCGGGATGGACCCGGTCATCCTTGGTGGAGGTGAGGATGAAGATCGGCGGATAGTCGCCATCCGTCTCCACGTTATGGACCGGCGAAATGGCGCGCAGGAAGTTGCGCTCGTCCTCGTTCTCGTCCGGGAAGCCGTACTCGTCCTGCCAGCTGGCGCCGGCCAGAAGAAGGTGGAAGCGCATCATGTCCAGGAGCGGCACCTGGCTGATCACCGCGCCCCACAGGTCGGGACGCTGGGTGTACATCACCCCGGTCAGCAGCCCGCCATTGGACCCGCCCATCACGCCCAGCTGGGCCGGGGTGGTTTCGCCGGTATGGATCAGGTCCTCGGCCACCGCGATCAGATCGTCAAAAATGCGCTGGCGGTTGGTGCGCAGGCCCGCCTGGTGCCAGGCTGGCCCGAACTCGCCTCCGCCGCGGATATTGGCCAGAACGTACGTCCCGCCGTTTTCCAGCCAGAGCCGCCCGCGCACGCCTGAATAGGACGGCGTCAGCGACACCTGGAAGCCGCCATAGGCGTAGAGCAGGGTGGGCTGGGGACCTGCGGCGTCTTCGCGCCGGACGATGAAGTAGGGGATCATCGTGCCGTCGCCGCTGCGCGCCTGGCGCTGCTCGACCACCATGCCTTCGGCGTCAAACCAGGCCGGCGCCGACATGGCCGGCTCCAGCGTCAGCTCCGCGCTCACGCGGTAGAGGGTTTCAGGCGTGAGGAAACCCGACACGTTGACATAGGCCAGATCGCTCTGGTCATCGGCGGTGACGATGGAGATGGACGCGTTTTCCGGGGCCTCGACCGGCTGGCTGGTCCACGCCCCGCCCGAATAGGTGAAGGCCTCCAGATGGCTGACCACATTGTCGTTGATCACCATCAGGAGGTGGTTGGCGGTGGCGGCCACCGAACCCACGGACTGGCGCGAATCGGGCACGAACACCGTCTTCACCTCGGGCAGCTCGCCGGTTTCGGCCAGAGCGGCCATGTCGATGGACAGAACGGCGCCGGCCGGATAGGTCGGCCCGTCTTCGATGGGGGCCCAGTCCTCTTCAGTGGAAAAGACCAGCTGGCCGTCGAACAGCGCCTGGGGCGTGGATTTGCGCGGCAGGGGCAGGGCGATGGGCTCGCCGGTCGCGGCCTCGGGCAGCAGCCAGTAGACGCCTTCAAAGAAGCTCTCGCGCTGGATGGCGATGAAATAGGCCGTGCCGTCCGCCTGCTCAAAGCGCGCCGGCCACACGCCCACATCCGCGGCGCGCCCGGAATACACCGTCACGGCGTCCTCAATCGGCGTGCCGCGCGTCCAGCGCTTGACCACGAAGGGATAGCCAGACGTGGTGGTCTCGTCCGCCTCAAGCGAGGTGGCGATGAGGAGCGTGTTCTCATCCACCCAGGCCGCCGAGCCCTTGGTCTGCGGGATGACGAACCCGTCTTCGACGAAGGTGCGGGTTTCAGTGTCGAACTCGCGCCGGACCGCCGCGTCCGAGCCGCCGTCCGACAGGGTCAGGATGCAATGGCGGTAGTCGGGGCCCAGGCAGGTCGATCCGCCCCAGACCCAGTTCTTTTCTTCCTCGGCCGCCAGCGCGTCCACGTCCAGAACCACGTCCCATTCCGGCGATCCGGTGGCGTAGCTCTCGACGCTGGTCTTGCGCCACAGGCCGTGAATATTCTGTCCGTCGCGCCAGAAATTCCACAACTCGCCGCCGCGCACGGCGACATATGGAATGCGGTCGGTGCTCTCGAGCACTTCCAGCGCCTGATCATACAGCACCTGGTAGCGCGGATCGGACTGCAACAGGCCCAGCGCGCGCTCGTTCTGCAGGCGCGCAAAGCCCAGCGCGTCCTCGCCCTCAACCTCTTCGAGCCATTCGAGATGCTCGTCGCCGGCCTGGATGGCGGCGTTCAGGGCTTGGCCGCTCAGGTCTTCCTCGGCGATAAGGCCGTCGGTCTGGTCCACAGGCGCGTCCCCTTCATTGGGTGAACAGGCCGCCAGGCCGATAATGGCGGCGGCGGTCAGGCTGAAACCCCAGCGGCGCATCAGTCATTCTCCCTTGCAAATTTCGCCGGCATTCAACCCCGCTCCGCCCGCCCCGTCAAAGCCGCGTGCATTAATTTCGCACACACCGGGCTGCCGCCCGGGCCGATTGCGAAGCGCGCGCGTGCGGCGTAAGCCTTGGGGCCATGAACGCCTGGGCCATGAACGGGGCGGGAAACGCCTTCATCCTGATCGACGCGCGCGCCCGCGCCGCGCCGCTGGCGCCCTCGCGCGCGGCTGTTGCGGCGCTGGCGCTGGCCCATCCCTTCGACCAGTTGCTGGCGCTGGAGGCTGATGACGGGGCGGATGCGCGCCTGCGGGTGTGGAACCGGGACGGGGGCGAGGTCGGGGCGTGCGGCAATGGCGCGCGCGCGGCGGCCTGGCTCATGTTCCAGGAGGGCAAGGGCGATCGGCTGACCCTGGCCTCTGCCGGCGGGACGCTGCGCGCCCGGCGCCTGGCCGGCGGCGGGGCGGAGGTGGATCTGGGCCCGGCGCGGCTGGACTGGCGCGAGATTCCGCTGGCGCGGGCCATGGATACGGTGCGCATGGACTACCCGCTCGATCTGCCCGGCGGCGGGCGCCTCGACGGGCCGGGCGCGGTGTCCATGGGCAATCCCCATGTGGTGTTCTTCGTGGATGATCCCGACGCCCTGCCGCTGGACGTGATCGGGCCGGGCGTGGAGCACGACCCTCTGTTTCCCGAACGGGTCAACGCCGGTTTCGCCGCCGTGCGCGGAGACGGTCTGATCCGGCTGAGGGTGTGGGAGCGCGGCGCCGGTCTGACGCAGGCCTGCGGCACCGGCGCCGCCGCCGCGCTGGTGGCGGCCTGCCGTCAGGGCCGGATCGGGCGCGAGGCGGTGATCCGGGCCGATGGCGGCGATCTGCCGGTGCGCTGGAGCGCGGACGGCCATGTGCATCTGGCCGGACCGGTGGAGCTGGAGCGCGAAATCGCTCTGCCGGAGGGCTTCGGCGGCTGAGGCGGTTTTTCGCGTCAGAGATCGCGCGCCATCACCCAGTCGCAATACACCTGGCCGCCGACATCGAACTGGCGCTCGCCCAGCGATGTGAAGCCCTGGGCGCGGTAGAAGGCCAGAGCGCGCTCATTGCCCTGATACACGCCCAGCAAAATGCGCGAGCGCCCGGCGGCGCGCGCATGGGCGAGACCGGCCTCGAGCAGGCGCAATCCCAGCCCGCTGCGGTGCAGGCGCGAGAGCACATAGATTCGCTTCATCTCGATATCGCCCGGCCGGATCTCCACCGGCAGGTCCGGCGGGGTCAGATGCAGATAGCCCACCGGCGCGCCGCCAGGCGCCTGTTCGGCGATCCACAACGCCTGGTCCGGATCGGCCAGGGCGGCGGCGTAGACCTCGGGGGTGTGGCGCTCGGCGCAATGGCGCACGATGGCCGCGCCGTCGACCACGCCGGCATAGCTGTCCAGAAAGGTCGCCGCCCCGGCCAGCGCCAGGGCGCGCTCATCGCCCGGCCGGGCCTTACGTACAAGAACGCTCATGCCCCTGCCGATAGGCGTGCAGCGCGCATGCGGCAAGTCTTTCTTTCCACCTTCGCCCTTATTT
This sequence comes from Oceanicaulis sp., assembly GCA_020832735.1. GTDB lineage: Bacteria > Pseudomonadota > Alphaproteobacteria > Caulobacterales > Maricaulaceae > Oceanicaulis. The sequence continues at coordinate 10,844 of JAFIEB010000091.1, read as the reverse complement.
TTGGCCCGATTTTGTGTTGCACTGCACACTCAGCCCCGCAGCGGTGCGGGGCGATGCGCAGTGCAGCGCGCCTCTCGCATCACGGCGGCGGGGCGCCTACATGGCCCGGACGCGCAGGTTTTTGCGCCGCGCCTTGGGACGGGGAGAATCGCCATGGCCAATGCAACTATGATCGCCATCACGCCCGAAGGCGGGCTGTCGCGCTATCTCGCCGAAATCCGCAAATTCCCGATGCTGGCCAAGGACGAGGAGTTCATGCTGGCCAAGCGCTGGCAGGAGCATCAGGACACTGAGGCCGCCCACAAGCTGGTCACCTCGCATCTGCGCCTGGTGGCCAAGATCGCCATGGGCTATCGCGGCTACGGCCTGCCCATCGCCGAGGTGATCTCGGAGGGTAATGTCGGCCTGATGCAGGCGGTCAAGAAATTCGATCCCGACAAGGGCTTCCGCCTGTCCACCTACGCCATGTGGTGGGTGCGCGCCTCGCTCCAGGAATACATTTTGCGCTCCTGGTCGCTGGTGAAAATGGGCACCACGGCGGCCCAGAAAAAGCTGTTCTTCAACCTGCGCCGGATGAAGAGCCAGATGCAGGCGCTCGAAGAGGGCGATCTCAAGCCTGAACAGGTCGAGCATATCGCCACCAAGCTGGGCGTCACCGATGACGAGGTGATCTCCATGAACCGGCGCCTGTCGGGCCCTGACGCCTCGCTCAACGCGCCCATGCGCGCCGACGGCGAGAGCCAGTGGCAGGACTGGTTGGCCGACGACAACGCCGACAACGCCGAAGAGGATCTGGTCGAGAGCGACGAGTTCGACACCCGCATGACCCTCCTGCAGGAGGCCATGGGGGGTTTGAACGAGCGCGAGCGCCACATCATCGAGGAGCGCCGCCTGACCGAGGAGCCCAAGACGCTTGAGGAGCTGGCTGAGGTCTACAAGGTCAGCCGCGAACGCATCCGCCAGATCGAGGTGCGCGCGTTCGAAAAGCTCCAGACCGAAATGAAGCGCCTGGCCAATGAGCGCGGGCTGATGCCGGCTTAGGCCTGACGGATCATCCGCTTCATCCTCACAATCCCCAGCGCCAGACAGACCTGGGCTGTGTAGTAGAGGATCCAGATCAGGGCGGCGGGCCAGTCAAAGCCGTCGGGCTGCAGGGTTCCGCCGAACCAGCGCGCGGCGATGATGGCGTCCGAGGCGATGAATATCAGCGCGCCGGTGACGATCAGGCGCGGCCCTTTCACAAAACCGGCCAGGATGGCCATGGCCAGGATGATGCCGAGATAGGCGCTGGCCGGGCCGGCCAGATCGCCCATGCCGGGCCTGAGCCAGAGCAGCATCGCGACCCCGAACACGGCCAGTCCCGCCGCCAGCGCCAGCCCGGAGGGCCGCCAGCCGCGCTGCAGGATGGCCAGGGCGAAAATCACGCCATAGAGGATGTGGGCGGCGGCGAAAAACGCGATGCCCGCTTCCTGCTCGGGCGGGGTCAGGGCGAGGGCGAAATCCCCGCCCGCCGACGCCAGCAGCGCCAGCGCCAGCAGCGGCGCGCGCGAGAACCCGGCATAGGCCGCCAGCAGCACGATGGAGAGCGCCTTGGTCACCGCCAGCAGGCCGGAGGTGGAGGCGGTGAAGCTGTCCAGCCCGAAATAGATCACCGAAGTGATCACCGACACGGCCAGATAGACAGGCCCGGCCCAGTCCGGAATGAGCGGTTCGGCATCAGTATAGCGGTCGGTCAATGTCAGGCTCCCGGTTACGTTCACGGCTCTTAAAGGCTAGGAGGTTTTAACCGGTGGGAAAACCAAAACGTCCAGAGATGAGCCTCATGCGCGTCCTCCTTGCCGCCAGCACGCTGGCCCTCGCCCTGACCTCGGCTGCGCCGGCGGATGCGCCGCGCCTGCCTGACAGCCTGAGCGCCCTGTTGAGCGCGGCGCACGACACCGGGGACGCAGACGTGTTCGCCCAGGCGGTGCGCCTGATCGCCCTGACCCATGAGGCCGAGATCGTGGCCGCCGGCGCGGGCGCGCTGTCGGACGAGGCGGGCGCACGCGCGCGTGCGGCGCTGGGTCTGGAGCTGATGGCCCCTGAAGCGCTTTCAGGCGGCGAAGCCGGGCCGGGCGAGGTTGCTGAAGACGCCGAAGCGGCCGAACCGGCCAGCCCGGCGGGACGGGCGCTGGCTTTCCTCGCCAATGGGCGGCTCGACAACTGGAGCGGCCGGGTGCGCGCGGGCCTGCGCTATGACACCGGCAATGTGGAGCGCCAGGATTACAGCTTCGGCCTGAAAGTCACCCGCGCCCTGGCCGGCTGGGGATTTGAGGGCGCAGTCGACTATAATTATTCCGAGATCAATGACCGCATCGGACGTGACGAGCTGATCGCCCGGGCGCGCGGCGAGCGCGAACGCGGCGCTCTGTGGACCAATTTCATCGACACCCGCTACGAGCAGGACCAGCTGTCGGGTTTTGACTGGAAGGCCTTTGTGGGCGGCGGGCTGGGCTACCGGGTCTATGCGCGCGATGAACTGGCCTGGACGCTGCGCGTGGCGCCAGGCGCGCGCTGGACGCGTGATGTGGGCGGGGATGTCGACACCTTCGCCGCCTTCGATCTGGGCTCGGATTTCCAGGCCAGCCTGACCGACGCCGTGCGTTTCACCGCCAACACCAATCTGCTGTTTTCGGAAAGCTCCCAAGCCGATCAGGTGCTGGCGCTCAACACCGCGCTGGGGGCGGTGTGGTCGGTGGAGCTGCGCTACCGCTACCGCTACCAGTTCACCCCCGAGCCGGGCTTCCAGAGCGCCGACAGCCGCGCCGATGTGGCGCTGGTGCGGGAGTTCTAGCCCGCTGGCGCTTCAGGTCTTGTCCGGCTTGCCCCACGCCAGCGCCTCGCTGAGCGTGCGCACATGGGCGGCGGCGGCCGGGTCGTTTCCTGGCAGCGCCCGCGAGGCCAGCGGCGCGCCGAAGGTCAGGCGGTAGCGCTTGGAGCGCTGGGCCATGAAGGCGTGGAACACCGTCATGTCGCGCAGCTCGGTGCTGATCTGGGACAGGGCGTAATACACAAGCGGCATGCGCTGGCGCACGCCCAGCGGAACCACCGGCGCGTCAAACCGGCGCGCCAGCGAGATGAAGGCCGGCGCCCAGTCCGGCTCGGTGAGGGCGAAGCGCCGCCAGTCCCAGTGCGCCATGCGCCCGGCGGGAAACACCGCCACGCAGCGTCCCGCATTGAGCGCCTCCATAGCCGAACGCAGCGTCTCGCGCGCGCTGGACCGGTCGCGCACACTCGCGCGCCACTCCACCGGGATGATGCGGCTGTCCAGCTTCGGCGCCACACGCAGCGCGTCGCGATTGGCGAAGAATACCAGATCGGGCCGGCGGGCTTTCAGCGCCTGCCACAGCGCCACCCCGTCCGGCACGCCGCCGGGATGATTGGCCGCCACCATGACCGGGCCTTTAGCGGGCACATGCTCCAGCCCTGCGGCCTCGACGCGCAGGCGCAGATAGGCCTCGGCCCAGTTCATCACCGCCTCGCCGTCACGATCATGAAGCGTGCGGGTCATCTCCACCGCGCGCTCATAGCCCAGCAGCGGCAGGCCCAGCGTGCGCACCAGCGCCCAGACGCGCCGCCGGGCGCGCAGGCGCGGCGCGCGCTCGTCAATCAGCGCGTCCACCACCGCGCGGGCCGGGTCAGCGTTCAGCTCCATATCCCTATCTGGAGCGCGCGCCGGGACGTGATGCAAGGGGGCCGCATAGCCGGCGCCTCTCTCTGGTCTTGCACGCTGCGCCGCGCTACACCGCGCGCGCCATGACCCAAGCCTCTCCTCCCCGTCCCGGCGCGCGCCGGCTCTATGGCCGCGCCAAGGGCCATCCCCTCACCGCCCGCCAGCAGGCGCTGGTGGACGGGCTGGGCGCCGCGCTGGCCTGGCCCGATGACGCGCCGGCCGATCCGGCCGCGCTGCTGCCAGGCTGCGCGCAATACGCGCTGGAGATCGGGTTCGGCGCCGCCGAGCACCTCATCGGCCAGGCGCAGCGCCATCCCGGCACGGGCTTTATCGGGATCGAACCTTTCCTTAATGGCGTGGCCAAGGCGCTCGCCGGGATCGAGGATCACGGCCTGACGAATGTGCGCGTGAAGCGCGCCGACGCCCGCGACGAGATCGAGCGCATGCCCGATGGCGCGTTTGACCGCATCTATCTCCTCTTTCCCGACCCCTGGCCCAAGACGCGCCACGCCAAGCGGCGTTTTGTGCAGCCGGACACCGCGCGCCATCTGGCCCGCCTGCTGAGGCCGGGCGGGCTGCTGCGCGTGGCCACGGACGTGCGCGCCTATGCCGATCACGCCCTGCCTATCCTCCTGGAGACGCCGGGCTTGCAATGGCGCGCGGACGGGCCGGACAGCTGGCGCGACAACCCGCCCGATCACATAATCACCCGCTACCAGTCCAAGCATCTGGGCGATATCGAGCCGGTGTTCATGGAGTTTGAGCGGGTGTGACCAGTTGCGCCGCGCCTGCAGCTCGCGTATAAGCCCCTCAACAAGTTCGATACGCCGGATGGCGTTATCGGGCGGCTCCTCACCGGGCCGCCCTTTTTGTTGGCGCGCCCGGCGCGCCAGGAGATGCAGGACGCGTGAAGACCCGCTCACCCCAGGACGTGCGCATATGCGAGCTCGCCGAGCCCATCGCCGAGGCGCTGGGCCTTGAGATCGTGCGCGTGCGCGTGATGAGCGGCAAGAAGACGGTGTGCCAGCTGATGGCCGAGCGCGGCGACGGCGAGATCACGGTGGCCGATTGCGCGCGCCTGTCGCGCGCCCTGTCCGAAGTGCTCGAGCAGACGGACCCGATCGCGGGCGAGTATGATCTGGAGGTCTCCTCGCCCGGCATTGACCGGCCGCTCACCGCACTGGCCCATTTCGCCCGCTGGGAGGGCTATGAGGCCAAGCTGGAGCTGGACCGCCTGGTGGAGGGGCGCAAGCGCTTCCGCGGCGTGCTGGCCGGCGTCGAGGACGGCGCCGTGCTGATGGATATCGCCGGCGAGGAAGACACCGCCGTCATACCGTTCGACTGGATTGCGGACGCCAAGCTCGTTCTGACCGACGCGCTTCTGAGCGAAAGCCTCAAAGGGCGCAAGCCCGAGCCCGGCGCCGATGACGCGCCGGAAGACGACCAACCCTAGAAGGAAGAGCATCATGGCCATCGGGGTCAGCGCCAACAAGCTGGAAGTCCTGCAGATCGCCCGCGCGGTGGCGCAGGAGAAGATGATCGACGAGAAGATCGTCCTGGAAGCCATCGAGGAGGCGATCCAGAAGGCGGCCCGCTCGCGCTACGGCGCCGAGCTGGACATTCACTGTAAGATCAACCCGCGCACCGGCGAGATGCGCCTGACCAGCCGCACCACGGTGGTCGAGGAGGTCGAGAACGAGGCCCACGAGATCACGCTGGAGGAGGGCCTCAAGCGCGATCCCGAAGCCCAGGTCGGCACGGTGTTCGAAGAAGAGCTGCCGCCGATCGAGTTCGGCCGCGTCGCGTCCCAGACCGCCAAGCAGGTGATCACCCAGAAGGTCCGCGAAGCCGAGCGCGAGCGCCAGTACGAAGAGTACAAGGACCGCGTGGGCGAGATCGTCAACGGCATCGTCAAGCGCGTCGAATACGGCAATGTCATCATCGATCTGGGCAAGGCCGAGGGCATTATCCGGCGCGCCGACGGCATTCCGCGCGAGGCGCTGCAGAACAATGACCGGGTGCGCGCCTATATCTATGACGTGCGCCCCGAAGTGCGCGGGCCCCAGATCTTCCTGTCGCGCGCCCATAATGACTTCATGGCCGCCCTGTTCGCCCAGGAAGTGCCCGAAGTCTACGAAGGCGTCATCGAGATCCCGCGCGTGGCGCGCGATCCGGGCAGCCGGGCCAAGATCGCCGTCATCTCCAATGACAGTTCCATCGATCCGGTGGGCGCGTGCGTGGGCATGCGCGGCAGCCGGGTCCAGGCTGTGGTCAACGAGCTGGCGGGCGAAAAGATCGACATCATCCCGTTCAACCCGGATCCCGCGACCTTCATCGTCAACGCGCTGCAGCCCGCCGAGGTCACCAAGGTGGTGCTCGACGAGGAATCCCAGCGCATTGAAGTGGTGGTGCCTGACGATCAGCTGTCGCTGGCCATCGGCCGGCGCGGCCAGAATGTGCGTCTGGCCAGCCAGCTGACCGGCTGGTCCATCGACATCCTCACCGAGGTCGAGGAATCAGAGCGCCGCCAGAAAGAGTTCGCGACGCGCACCGCCCTGTTCATGGAAGGGCTGGACGTGGACGAGGTGATCGCCCAGCTGCTGGCCACTGAAGGCTTTGCGGACATGGAGGACATCGCCTGGGTCGAGCTTGACGAGATCGCGGTGATCGAGGGCTTCGACGACGCTACGGCGTCCGAGATCCAGACCCGCGCGCGCGAATGGCTGGAGCGCCAGGCCGCCGAGCAGGATGCGCGCCGCACCGAGCTGGGCGTGGAGGACGCGCTGTTGGAGATCGAGGGTATGACCCTGCCGATCGCCGTGCGCCTGGGCGAGAACGACACCAAGACGGTCGAGGATCTCGCCGGGCTGACTCCGGACGATCTGCGCGGCTGGTACGAGACCCGCGACGGCGAGCGCGTGCGCGAGCCGGGCATGCTGGACGGCATGGAAGTGGACGCCGCCGAGGCCGAAGCCCTGATCATGCGCGCGCGCGTGGCGGCCGGCTGGATCGAGGCCGATGCGCTCGAACCCGAGGCTGCAGAGCCTGAAGAGGGCGCCGGGGCGGACGCCGGGGATGACTCGGAGGGCTCGCTGGACGATCTCGATCTGTCTGATCTGGAAGCCGAAGCCGCGCGTCTGGGCGTTGATCTGACCGAGCTGCTCGGCGCGGACGGCGATGCGGCTGAAGACGGCGCCGAGGCCGGTGATGAGGCCGGCGAAGAAGCCGGCGAAGAATCCGGGGAGGATGACAGCAAGCCGTGAGCCGGGGCGCCAGGACGGGCAGGGTGAAGGCGGTGCGCGAACGCCGCTGCGCCGCCACCGGAGAGGTGCTCGGCGAAGCGGCCCTGCTGCGCGTCGCGCTCTCGCCGGACGGGCAGGTGGTTCCCGATCTGGCGGCCCGCCTTCCCGGACGGGGCGCCTGGGTCAAGGCGGACCGGGCGAGCGTGGAGCTGGCGGTGCGCCGCAAGGCGTTCCATCGCGCCTTTGGCGAGCCGGTGGAGGTCCCTGAGGACCTGGCCGGACTGTTCGAGGCGCAGCTTGAAGCGCGCGCGTTGTCGGTTCTCGGTCTCGCGAGGCGCGCGGGACGGCTCGCAATGGGGTATGATGCCGTGCGCCTGGCGTTGCAGAAGGGGCCTGAGCCGGCCCTGCGCATCGAGGCGAGCGACGGCGCGGCGGACGGCCGCGGCAAGCTTGACGCGCTGGCGCGCGCCGCCCGGCCGGGCCTGGCCACGGTCTCCTGTTTCAGCGCCGAGGCGCTGGGCCAGGCGCTGGGGAAGGCGGGTCTGGTGCACGCGGTTCTGGCCCAGGGGCCGGAGGCGCAGGCCCTCAAGGCGGTCACGGCGAAGCTCGCCGGTTTCCGCCCGCTGGACCCTGCCGGTCATGCGGCAGGCGCACAGAACGGTTGATCCGCCGGGCAAGGCGGCTAGTTTAGCGGGCTTTCGGGCGGGGCGTCATCGTCCCGGGCGGGCCCAGATGCTTATGACGGCGGACAGCACGCGGCGGCTGGCCGGCGCCTCACACGACAGCCGCGGCAAGGACGCTTATGAGCGACGCTGACGAACGCAACACCTCGGGCCGCAAGCCTCTCTCCCTGGGCGGCGGATCCACGCCGTCCGGAACTGTGCGCCAAAGCTTCCCGCGCGGGCGCCAGAAGGCGGTCGTGGTGGAGAAGAAGCGCAAGCGCCCCGGCGCGCCCGGCGCCAAGGAGCCCAGCGCGCCTGCCACCAAGGATTCGGGCAAGCCCGGCATTTCCGACAAGGACCGCGCCCGCGCGATCATTGCGGCCAAGGCCAAGCAGATGGGCCTGTCCGAGGAGGAGCTGCTCAAGCGCCAGGCCGCCATCCAGCGCGCCCGGGCCGAAGCGGAATCGCGCGACGCCAAGAAGCGCACCGAGGAAGAAGAACGCGCCCAGCGTCAGGAAGACGAGATGCGCGCGCTGGAGGAACAGCGCCAGCGTACTGAAGCCGAGCGCCTGGCCCGCGAGGAAGCCGAGCGCCGCCGCAAGGATGACGCCGAAGCCGAGGCGCGCGGCGAGACTGCGCCCGAGCCCGAGCCTGAGTCCGAGCTTGCGCCGGATCCCGCCGACATTCCGCTGGAGCCGTCGGGCAAGCCCCAGCGCAAGGCTGACAAGGCCGACAAGTCGCGCGAACGCGCCGAAGGCGATGACGACGCCGCCGACATGCTGCGCAAGCTGGGCGGCCGGGTTAAGGAAAAGAAGGTCGAGCCGGCCGACAAGACCGGCGGCGGACGCGGGCGCGAGAACCGGCGCCATACCGGCAAGCTGACCATCCAGAATCTGGTGGAGGACGACGAGGGCCGTCAGCGCTCGCTGGCCTCCATGCGCCGGGCGCGCGAACGCGAGAAGCAGCGCCGCGCCCAGGAAGGCAAGGGCCGTGACAAGGTGGCCCGCGAAGTGGTGGTGCCCGAGGCGATCACCGTCCAGGATCTGGCCCAGCGCATGGCCGAACGGGCCGCCGATGTGGTCAAGTATCTCATGACCCAGGGCCAGATGGTCCGGGCCAATGATGTGATCGACGCCGACACGGCTGAACTCATCGTCGAGGAATTCGGCCACACCGTGAAGCGGGTCTCGGAATCAGACGTGGAGGTGGGCTTCATCTCGGGGGACGACGAAGACGGCGCCAAGAAGCCGCGCCCGCCCGTGGTCACGGTCATGGGCCATGTCGACCACGGCAAGACATCGCTGCTGGACGCGCTGCGCCAGACCGACGTCGCCGCGGGCGAGGCCGGCGGCATCACCCAGCATATCGGCGCTTATCAGGTGCAGCTCAAATCGGGCGACCGCATCACCTTCCTGGACACGCCCGGTCACGCGGCGTTCTCCTCGATGCGCGCGCGCGGCGCCCAGGCCACCGACATCGTGATTCTGGTGGTGGCCGCCGATGACGGCGTCATGCCCCAGACCATCGAGGCCATCAAGCACGCCAAGGCGGCCCAGGTGCCGATCATCGTGGCGGTCAACAAGATCGACAAGCCCGACGCCAATCCCGACAAGGTGCTGCAGGAATTGCTGCAGCACGAGGTGTTCGTGGAATCCATGGGCGGCGACGTACAGGCGGTCAGCGTGTCTGCGCTCAAGAAGACGGGCCTGGACGAGCTGACCGAGGCGATCAGCCTGCAGGCCGAGTTCCTGGAGCTGAAAGCCAATCCCGACCGCTCCGCCGAAGGCGTGGTGATCGAATCCCAGATCGACAAGGGCCGCGGGCCCGTGGCCACCGTGCTGGTCAAGCGCGGCACGCTGCAACGCGGCGACATCGTCGTGGCCGGCGCCCAGTGGGGCAAGGTGCGCGCGCTGAACAACGAGCGCGGCCAGCAGATGAAGGACGCCGGACCCTCCCTGCCTGCGGAGATTCTGGGCCTGGACGGCGCGCCCGAGCCTGGCGAGGTGTTCGCCGTGGTGGAGACTGAAGCGCGTGCGCGCGAACTGGTCGATTACCGCCAGCGCATGATGCGCGACCGCTCGTCGGCGGCGCGCACCGGCACGGGCGCTTCGCTCGAGCAGATGATGGCCCGCCTGCAGCAGGCCGAGGTCTCCGAGATGCCGATGCTGGTCAAGGCCGACGTGCAAGGCTCGGCCGAGGCGATCACCGGCGCCATGGCCAAGCTGGGCAATGAGGAAGTGCGCGCGCGCGTCATCCACTCCGCCCCGGGCGGGGTGTCGGAAAGCGACGTGTTGCTGGCGCGCGCTTCGGGCGCGCCGATCTTCGCGTTCAATGTCCGCGCCAACAAGCAGGCGCGCGAGCTGGCCGAGCGCGAGGGCGTGGAGATCCGCTACTACTCGGTGATCTACGACCTGATCGACGATGTGAAGGGCACGCTTGAAGGCATGCTGGCGCCGGAGAAGCGCGAGACCTTCATCGGTTACGCCGAGATCCTGGAGGTGTTCTCCATCACCCGGGTCGGCAAGGTGGCCGGTTGCCGCGTCACCGAAGGCGTGGTCAAGCGCGGCTGCGGCGTGCGCCTCCTGCGCGACGACACCGTGCTGCATGAAGGCAAGCTGTCCACGCTCAAGCGCTTCAAGGACGAGGTCCCTGAAGTGCGCGCGGGCACCGAGTGCGGCATGGCGTTCGAGAAGTATGAGGACATCCAGGTCGGCGACCAGATCGAGTGCTTCCAGGTCGAGGAGGTCAAGCGTTCGCTCTAGGGCGGGCAGGCTTGACGAAAGGACGCCCGCATGAGCGCTGCGGTCCTGGTCATCGACACCGCCACCTCCTGGTGCGCCTGCGCGCTGGAGGCTGGCGGGACGGTGCATGCGCGCGCGCTCGATATCGGGCGCGGCCATGCCGAAGTGCTGGCGCCCTGGGTGCGCGACATGCTGGCTGACGCCGGGTGTGAACCGCGCGATCTGCATCGCATCGGAGTCAATACCGGACCGGGCGGCTTCGCCGGCGTGCGCGTGGGCGTGGCCTTCGCGCGCGGACTGGCGCTGGCGTCCAGGGCGCAGGCGGTGGGCGTGGACGCGCTGGCGGCCTGGGCGCGCCGGGCTGATCCCGGTCAGGCGTCTGCTGTGTTCAGCGTCCATGACGCCCGGCGCGGCGAGCTGATCTGGCGCCTGTTCGAGAGCGGCCAGGCCCCGTCCCCCCTCACGCGCGGCGATCTGGACGCGGCGC
>JAFIEB010000052.1 GCA_020832735.1 Oceanicaulis sp. | reverse complement strand
GCGCGGGGCCCACCAACAGGGGGGGAGGAAAGAGGGCGCGCGATTGAGCGAACAGGCTCATCCCTGCACCCATTTCGCCGGGCGCTTTTCCAGAAACGCCGTCAGGCCTTCAGCGCCCTCTTCACTCTTCACCGCGGCCGCAAACACGGCGGCGGCCTCGTCGATGAGGTCGCCCGCATCATTCAGGCGTGCCTTGCGCATCAGGCGCTTGGTGGCGGCGATGGCGTTCGGGGCGCCCTTGCGTATATCGGTGAGCACCGTCTCCAGCGCAGCTTGAAGCGCGTCTTCGCCCTCATGCACGCCATGGACGAGCCCCAGCGCCAGAGCGGCGCGGGCATCGATCTTGCCGCCGGTGACGGCCAGGCGCCGGGCCTGCGAATAGCCGAGGCGCTCCACCAGGAAGGGTGCGATCTGGGCGGGCACGAGGCCCAGGCCCGTCTCGGGCAGGCGGAACAGCGCCGTCTCGCGCGCCAGCGCCACGTCGGCGACGCAAGCCAGGCCAAATCCGCCGCCCATCACCGCGCCGTCCAGCACCACGACCACGGGCAAGCCGGTCTCTGCATAGGCCTTGCACAGATGACCGAAGCGGGCGTTGACGCGCGCCGCCGGGTCCACACCATCCGTGTCCGGAGCATCCTGCGCGGCGCCCATATCCTTGATGTCGCCGCCAGAGCAGAAATGCCCGCCGGCGCCGCGCAGCACGATGGCGCGGGCGCCTGAGCCTTCAGCCGCCTCAAGCGCGGCCATCAGCTCGTCCACCATGGCGAGCGACATGGCGTTGCGCAATTCGGGACGGTTCAGCGTGATGTGAACCACACCGGCGCGGGTTTCGACGCTCAGAGTACCGAAGCTGTCAGGCATTGCCTTCAACCGGTTTTTTGCGGCGGGGCAGGGTGCCTTCCAGCTTGGCGATAATGCCCAGCATGATCTCGTCCGCGCCGCCGCCGATGGAGACCAGGCGCCCGTCACGGAAGGCGCGCGCGATGGGATTATCCGAGGTGTAGCCCATGCCGCCCCAGTATTGCAGGCAGGCATCGGAGACCTCGCGCGACAGGCGGCCGGTTTTGAGCTTGGCCATGGAGGCGAGCTTGGTGACGTCCTTGCCGGCGATGAAATCCTCCACCGCCCGGTAGGTCAGCGAGCGCAGCGCCTCGATTTCGGTGCGCAGCTCGGCCAGGCGGAAATGGACCACCTGATTGTCCAGGATCGGCGTGCCGAACGTTTTGCGCTCGCGGGTGTATTCGATGGTTAGATCGATCTGGCGGTCCAGCGCTTTCAGTGACGACGCCGCGCCATAAATGCGCTCCTCCTGGAATTGCAGCATCTGATAGAGGAAGCCCGCCCCCTCATCGCCGATGCGGTTGCGCTTGGGCACGCGCACCTCGTCAAAGAAGAGCTGCGCGGTGTCGGACGAATGCATGCCGATCTTGTGGATTTTCTGGCGCGTGATGCCCTTTTCATTCATCGGCACGATGATCAGGGACTTGTTCTCGTGCGGCTTGCCGTCCGAGGTATTGGCCAGCAGGCAGCACCAGTCGGCCTTCATGCCGTTGGTGATCCACATCTTCGTGCCGGTGATGACGTAATCATCGCCGTCGGACACCGCCTTGGTGGTCACGGCGGCCACGTCCGATCCGCCGCCGGGCTCTGACACGCCCAGGCAGCCGACATAGTCGCCGGAGATGGAGGGCGTCAGGAATTCCCGGCGCAGCTCATCGGAACCGAAATTGGCCAGCGCCGGTGTGCACATGTCGGTGTGGACGCCGATGGCCATCGGCACGCCGCCGCAATTGATCAGGCCCAGCTCCTCGGCCATCACCATGGAATAGGACATATCCAGCCCCGCGCCGCCGAACTCCTCCGGCCAGCGCAGGCCCAGCAGACCCAGATCGCCCATTTTCTTGAAGACCTCATGGGAGGGGAACTCGCCTGCGACCTCCCATTCCTCCACATACGGATTGATTTCCTGGGTGATGAACTTCGCGACCGTGTCGCGCAGCTGCTCGTGCTGTTCAGTGAACTGCATATCGGGTCTCCTGGCTGTTTCCTCCCCCGCCTGTGGGCAGGGCTATCGCAGTTGAGATTTGCGCGCTGACTCCCTCCCCTTGAGGGGAGGGTTGGGGTGGGGTGTGCGGCGGTGACGGGTGTCGTGACGCCGGATGAAACGGCATGCCCCCCACCCCGGCCCTCCCCCGGTGGGGGAGGGAGAAGAGACAGTCCCGATTCACATCAATCTGACAAACCCGGTCCAAATGCGATCGCCCCGCCCGCGAGGGGCATGTGTTCCCGGCGCAGCCCGGGACGGAGGAGGGAGGGCGGCGCATCAAAACCGCGCCACGCCGAATGTGTTGGGGCGCAAGGTCCGCGCCTCGGCTTCGGCGCAGATATTGAGGCATTCGATGAGGATGGCGCGGGTGTCGCGCGGATCAATGATGCCGTCATCCCAGAGCCGGGCCGAGCCGAACAGCGCCTGGGATTGCTCGTTGAGGCCCTGCTCGATCATCGCGCTCATCTGAGTGAGCGCCGCTTCGTCCGTGTCCTGACCATCGCGGGCGTTCTTGGTGCGGGTGACGATCTCCATCACCTTGGCAGCTTGCGCGCCGCCCATCACGGCGGTGCGCGCACTGGGCCAGGCGAAGATGAAGCGCGGATCAAACCCGCGCCCGCACATGCCGTAATTGCCCGCCCCGAAACTGCCGCCCAGAACGATGGTCAGCTTGGGCACGCGGGCATTGGCCACGGCCTGGATCATTTTCGAGCCATGCTTGATGGCGCCCTCGCGCTCGGCGCGCGTGCCGACCATGTAGCCGGTGGTGTTCTGCAGGAAGACAATGGGCGTGCCCGACTGGTCGCACAGCTGAATGAACTGCCCCGCCTTCATGGAGCCCTCAGGCTGAATGGGACCGTTATTGCCGATAATCCCCACATGGCGCCCGCCAATGCGGGCATGGCCGCACACCGTCTCGGCGCCATAGCGCTCCTTGAACGCCAGGAAGTCCGACCCGTCCACGATGCGCGCGATCACCTCGCGCACGTCCCATGGCGTGCGGTCATCGGGCGGGATAATGCCCAGAAGCTCCTCAGCCTCATGACGCGGCGGCGCGCCGGCGCCGGGCGGCGTGGCGGCGTCCCACTGGAGCTTGTCCATGATTTCGCGCGCGCAGGCGAGGGCCTGGCCGTCGTCATCGACGATGTATTCGCCGAGGCCCGTCACTTCGGCATGGAGGTCCGCGCCGCCCAGGGATTCATCATCGGCGTCCTCGCCAATGGCGGCTTTGACCAGCGGCGGGCCGGCCAGGAAGATTTTCGATTTCTTGCGCACCAGCACGACATAGTCCGACAGGCCCGGCAGATAGGCGCCCCCGGCGGTGGAGGAGCCGTGCACCACGGCGATCTGGGGGATGCCCGCCGCGCTCAGGCGCGCCTGGTTGGCGAAGCTGCGTCCGCCATCGACGAAAATCTCGGCCTGATAGAGGAGGTTGGCGCCGCCCGATTCCACCAGATGGATCATGGGCAGCTTGTTTTCGAGCGCGATTTCCTGGGCGCGCAGGGCTTTCTTGAGGCCCATGGGCGCCACGGTGCCGCCCTTGATGGCGCTATCGGAGGCTGACACCACGCAGCGCCTGCCCGCCACCACGCCAATGCCGATGATTGATCCGCCGCCAGACGCGCCGCGCTCGCCATCATCATCATGCATTTTCAGCCCGGCCAGCGCCGAGAGCTCCAGAAACGGCGCATCGCGGTCGACCAGAAGGGCCACGCGCTCGCGCGGCAGGATCTGTCCGCGTTCGGTAAAGCGCTCACGCTTGGAGGCGGAATTGGCGCGCACCTTGTCTTCGAGACCGCGTGCCTCTTGCAGCTTCTGCGTCATCGCATCGCAGGCGGCGGCGAATTCGTCTGAAGACGGATTGAGGCGTGAGACAATGACCGGCATCAGCCTTCTCCACGCAGGACGGCCGGGTCCACGGCCCGGTGAAACCCGTTATACACCGGCATCTTGTCGTGCGCCTCCAGCGGCCAGTGGCGCCCGCCCAGCGGCGCGCCGCCATCGACGCGAAGCAGCGTCCCGGTGATGAAGCTCGCCGCAGGGCTCAAAAGAAAGGTCACCGCCGCCGCGATCTCGGCTTCCGAGCCCAGGCGCTGGGCGGGCAGGTGCTGTTTGAGATAGGGGATCATGGCGCGCACCGCGCCGCCATAGGTGTCCATGCCAGACGACGCGACCCAGCCCGGCGCCACAGCGTTGACGCGCACGCCATGCTTCGCCCACTCGACCGCCGCGGTCATGGTCAGATTCTCCATGCCCGCCCGTGCCGCGCCCGAATGGGCCATGCCGGGCATGCCGTTATGCATGTCGGCGGTGATGTTCACCACCGCGCCGCCGCGGGCCTGCATGGAGGCTTCGAACACCGCCTTCATGACCACATAACCGCCGGTCAGATTGGTGGCGAC
Organism: Oceanicaulis sp.; assembly: GCA_020832735.1. Classification (GTDB taxonomy): domain Bacteria; phylum Pseudomonadota; class Alphaproteobacteria; order Caulobacterales; family Maricaulaceae; genus Oceanicaulis. Next base: position 7,882 of record JAFIEB010000052.1, on the reverse strand, counting down.
GACCGCGTCCCAGCCCTTTTTGGAGATATCCTTGATCTCGGCCGGGAATTGCCCGCCGGCATTGTTCACCAGGCCGTGGATCGCGCCGTGGCGCGCCATGATCTCCGCCACGCCGGCGCGCACCGCCTCTTCGTCGCGGATATCGAAAGCCTGGCTGTCCGCCTTGCCGCCATCGCCGGTGATCTCTTCAGCGACAGACGCGAGTTTTTCCGGTTTGCGCCCGGCCAGCACCAATTGCGCGCCCAGCGACGCCAGCTCATGCGCGATGCAGCGCCCGATGCCTGACCCGCCGCCGGTGACAAGAATGGTCTGGCCATCGAACAGGCCGGGCCGGAACACGCTGTCATAGCGGGCGGGCGTATCGGTCATGCGGGCCCCGTCTCCTCCCTGACTGGTCCGGCGATACATGCCGCCATGATCCAGACCGCCAGCCTCCCTCAAGCTGACGTATACGTCAAGCATCTCTTGTTTACGTCAGACGCCTTGGCTAGGCTGGGCGCCTGAGGGAGAGGCCATGGGCTCGAACATCAAGACGGGCGCCGCCAGCGAGACGCTGTACGGCATCGCTGAATTGGCGCAGGTCCATGGCGTCAGCCAGCGCGCGATCCGCTTCTATGAGGACAAGGGGCTGATCAGCCCGCGCCGCGTGGGCGGTCAGCGTGTCTATACCGAGCACGACTCCAAGCGCCTGTCGCTGATCCTGCGCGCCAAATCCATCGGCACGAAGCTGTCCGACATCCGCACCTTTCTGGAGCTCTATGGCCGCGAGGGCGAGGGGCGGGTGCGCCAGCTGGAGTTTGTGATCGAGAAGACCGCGGCCGAGATTGCGGCGCTGGAGGCCAAGAAGCGCCAGATCGACCAGACCTTGTCGGAGCTTAAACTCATCCATGACGGCGCGCGCGAGCGGCTTGACCGCCGGCGCGGCTAGAGGGCTCGCCACTGCGCATCCGCGCCGCTAGGGTGCGCCGCAACACGTCTCAATCAAAACACCACCGGGAGGAATTCCATGTCCGAACAGGATCTGTCGCTCAAGGGCAAGGTCGCGCTCATCGCCGGGGCCAGCCGCGGCATTGGCGAGGCTGCGGCCAAGCGTCTGGCGCGCAATGGCGCCACGGTCATCTGCTCCAGCCGCAAGCTGGACGATTGCAAGCGCGTGGCCGACGAGATCATTGCCGAGGGCGGCCATGCCCGCGCCATGGTCCTGCATCTGGGCGAGGCCGAACATCGCGAGGCGGCAATCGAGTCGATCCAGAAGACCGAGGGCCGGCTGGACATCCTGGTCAATAACGGCGCGACCAGCCCCTATTTCGGCGAGGCCGCCAAGACCCCGGACACCGCCTGGGACAAGACCATGGAGGTCAATGTCAAAGGCCCGTTCTTCCTGTCCTCTCTGGCCATTCCGATGATGTCGGCCCAGGGCGGCGGCTCCATCATCAATGTCGCCTCCATCAACGGCATCCGTCCGGGCTTCTTCCAGGGCGTGTACTCGGTGTCCAAGGCCGCCGTCATCTCCATGACCCAGGTGCTGGCCCAGGAATACGGCGCCCACAAAATCCGCGTGAACGCGCTGTGCCCCGGCCTGACCGAGACCAAGCTCGCTTCGGCGCTCACCGCCAATCCGGAGCTGGACGCGATGATGAAGCGCAATTTCTCCATCCAGCGCGTGGGCCAGCCCGAGGACATGGCCGCGGCCATCCACTTCCTGGCGAGCGATGCGTCCAGCTACATGACCGGCCAGTGCCTGATCATTGATGCGGGCATCACCGCGCGCGGGCCGCTCTAAGCCCATGCGCACGCGCGAGGCCTGCGCGGCGCTCGACGCCGCCGATCCGCTCAGAGACCGCCGGGCGCTGTTCGCGCTTCCGGCGGGCGATATCTATCTCGACGGCAATTCGCTGGGGCCGCCGCCCAAAAGCGCGCTCAAGCGCCTGGACGCGGCGGCGCGTCAGGAGTGGGGCCAGGGACTGATCGGCTCGTGGAACACCGCCGGATGGATGGATTTGCCTCTGAAGCTTGGCTCAAGGCTCGCGCGGCTGATCGGAGTGGAGGGTGATGAGGTCATCGCCATCGACACCGTCACCATCAATATCTTCAAGCTCGCCGCCGCCCTGATCGCGCGCGAGGGCGGGGCGCTGGCCGCGGAGGCCGGCGAGTTTCCCACTGACGGCCATGTGCTGGAGGGGCTGTCGCGCATTTCCGGCGCGCCCTTCCACCGCGTGGCGCCGGACACCGCGCCCTCGGACCTTCCGGCCGATGTGCGCGTGCTGGTCAAAAGCGCGGTGCATTACAAGAGCGCGCGCATCGCCGATTTTGAACGCTGGGAGCGCGAGGCGGCCCAGCGCGGGCTGTCGATTATCTGGGACCTTAGCCACGCCACGGGCCTTGTGGATTTGAAGCTCAAAGCCTGGCGCGCGCGCTACGCCGTCGGGTGCGGGTATAAATTCCTCAATGGCGGGCCGGGCGCGCCAGCCTTCCTCTATTGCGCCCGTGATGAAATCCCCACGCTGGAGCATCCGGTGACCGGCTGGCTCGGCCATGCCCGGCCGTTCGAGTTCGAAGACGCCTATGCGCCCCACGACGGCATCGCCCGCTGGCGCACCAGCTCGCCCTCCATCCTGGCGCTGTCCACGCTGGACGGCGCTCTGGACGCATATGACGGGGTGGATATGGCGCGGGTGGAGGCCAAGGCCGGCGTGCTGGGCGATATCCTTCTCGAGCGCGCCGCATCGCTGGGGCTCGAGACCGCGTGTCCGGGCATTGGCGAGCGGCGCGGCGGCCATGTGGTGCTACGCCATGAGCAGGGCTACGCCATCGTCCAGGCGATGATCGCGCGCGGCATTACCGGTGATTTCCGCGCGCCGGACCTGATGCGGTTTGGCTTCAACCCGCTCTACCTCTCCCATGTGGAGGTGTTTGATGCCGGCGCGGCGCTGGCCGAGGTGATCGAGACGCGCGAATGGGACCGGCCGGAATTCACCGCCCGCAAGGCGGTCACCTGATCGCGCTTGCGCCGCCGGTCCGCCTCGCGCACGCTTGACCCTCAAGCTTGGGAGGGCTGTCATGACGCGCTGGATCGTCTCCATCATCGCCACGCTGGTTTTGCTGTTCGTGCTGGCCGCCTACGGGCCGGGATCGCTGAACGCCGTGAAGTTCGAACCCACGCCGCCCGACCCGGCGCTGGCGGTCCTGTTCGACACGCCCGCCGTCGAGCCGGAGATTCGCGAAACCGGCCTGATCGGCGCTGAAGATATCGAGCCCGGCCCGGACGGGCGGCTTTACGCCGGCCTGCAGGACGGGCGCATCATGGCGCGCGACGCGGACGGCGGCTGGAGCGAGTTCGCCAACACCGGCGGGCGCCCGCTGGGCCTCGGCTTTGGTCCCGACGGCACGCTGTTCGTCGCCGACGCCCTGCGCGGCCTGCTCATGCATACCGGCGGTGACGAGTGGGAGGTCTGGCTGGCGCAGCAGCCCGATGGCCGCCTCGTCTTCACCGACGACATCACCGTGCTGGAGGATGGCTCGGTCATCCTGTCTGACGCCTCCAAGCGCTATGGCTACGGGCACTACATGTCCTCCTATCTGGAGGGCGAGGCGACCGGCGTGATCTACCGCGTGCGCGGGCCGGATGATTTTGATGTGCTGGCCGGCGGGCTCGCCTTCGCCAATGGCGTCACCCACGATCCGGCGACGGGCGTTGTCTATATCAACGAGACCTGGGCGGCGCGGGTGTGGACGCTGGACCCGGATACGGGCGAGACGGCCCTCTTCCTCGACGGCCTGCCGGGCTATCCCGACAACATGCATTTCGATCCCGAAACAGGCCTTCTATGGATCGCCATGCCGTCCTTACGCGCCGCGGATATCGAGGCGCTGCACCCGCGCCCGCTCCTCAAACGCCTGATCTGGCGCTGGATCCAGGTGGCGGGCCTGCCGCCCTTGCCGCCGCGCCCGGTGATGATCCTGGCGGTGGATCGCGACGGAACACCTGTCCACGTCATCCACGGCCCGGATGATCAGCCCTATGGCGCCACCGGCATGGCGCCGTGGCAGGGCCGCATCTGGGTGGGCGGGCTGGAGCGCGAAAGCGTGGACGCGTTCGCTTGGCCTGAGACCCTGCCATGAGCCAGACGGCCCTGATCACCGGCGGATCGAGCGGCATCGGGCTGGAAGTCTCGCGCCGCCTCGCCGGGCGGGGCTGGCGATTATTGTGGGTCTCGCTCAAGCAAGACGAGATCGCGGCGGCGCGCGAGGCGCTCCTCGCCGCCCATCCCGGCGCGGTGATTGACGGAATCGCCCTTGATCTGGCCGCGCCGGACACACCGCAGCGCGTGTTTGACTGGGCTGAAACTCAGGGCGGGTGTGATCTCCTGATCAACAATGCCGGGTTCGGCGTCTACGGCCCGTCCGCCAGCCTGGCGCTGGAGGCCGAGCAGGCGATGATCGCGGTCAATATCTCCGCCCTGCACGCGCTCACCCGCCTGTTCCTGCCCGCCATGACGGCGCGCGGCGGCGGGACGATCGTCAATATCGCGTCCAACTCCGCCTTCGTGCCGGCGCCCGATCTCGCCGTCTATGCAGCCACCAAGGCTTTCGTGAAGCATTATTCCGAAGCCCTGTGCGCTGAGCTGGAGGAAGCCAAAAGCCCGGTACGGGTCATGACCGTGTGCCCCGCAGCCATTTCCGACACGCCCTTCCTGAAACGCGCCGGGATGGAGGGCGTGCGCACCTTTAAGAGCTTCACCGCCACCACCGCCGACGAGGTGGCGCGCGACATCATGGCCGGCCTCGATCAAAACCGCCGCTTCGTCCTCACCGGCGCCGCCATGCGGCGGGCGATGTGGCTGATGAAGCTGACGCCCGCGCCGGTGCTGCGGTGGATGACGAGACGGGAGACGCGGAAGGTTTGAGGGGGGGGCTTGCTCCCCGAACCCGTCAAGGTTCGCACCCGGCTTCGCCGAGGCGAGAGCGCGACCGCGCGCCCGCAGCTTTAGCGAGGACGCGAAGACCCGGACGGGGCTGAGCACAAGAAAAAATGGTGGGCCCGGAGGGACTCGAACCCCCAACCAAGCGGTTATGAGCCGCCGGCTCTAACCAGTTGAGCTACAGGCCCGGCGCGTTCGCGCGAGGGCGGTGTCATAGCGCGGTGCGGCGCGCGCGCCAAGCGCGCATCGCGCAGGGCCCCGTGCTATACTGCAATCTGACCCCGCCGGCGCCGCGGCGGCGCCCTCATGGCGCCGTGATCGCGCGCTGGTGTGAGGGTGCGGCCTGAAGCCGCTGTTACAGGAGAACTCCCCATGCGCCGTCTCGCCCTTCTTTTTGTCCTGCCGGTATTTCTGGCCGCCGCGCCCGCGGCGCTGGCCGAAAACCAGCAAGCCCGCCTTGATCTGTCCGCCACCGGCAGCGTCAGCGTGACGCCCGATCAGGCTCATGTCTCGTCCGGCGTGGTCACGCGAGCAGAGACGGCCGCCGCCGCCCTGCGCGCCAACAGCCAGGCCATGACGCGCGTGTTCGCCGAGCTGCGCCGGGCCGGCGTGGCCGAGCGCGACATGCAGACCCGCCAGCTCACCGTCTCGCCGGTCTACACCCAGCCCGACCGCGGCTCGAACGAGTCGGCGCGCATCACCGGCTATGAGGCGCGCAACACCGTCATGGCGCTGATCCGCGATCTGGACCGCACCGGGCCGGTGATTGATGCGCTGATGAACGCCGGCGCCAATCAGCTCGAAGGGGTTCGCTTTGGGTATTCGCGCGAGGACGAGGCGCGCAATCAGGCCCGCCGCGCCGCGGTCGAGGAGCTGCACGCCCTGCGTGATCTGTATTCCCAGGCGGGGGGCTTCCGCGTGGTGCGCCTGGTCAGCTTTTCCGAAAGCGGCGGCCACAGGCCCGAGCCGATGACCTATGCGATGGCCATGCGCGCCGACAGTGCGAGCACGCCGGTCGCCGCCGGTGAGATGACCATCGAGGTGACCATCAATGCAGGCTGGGAGATTGACGGCTAGAACGTTATCCGGCGTGACTGCGTCAGGCCGGACGCTCTAGCTCTTTGATCTGGAGCGCAATTTATCCGAAAACCGGTTCCCACTTTTCGGATTGCGCTCTAGCGCTGTTCGCCAACCGGCTTGACCAGGAAATGGCCATGGAGCGCCGCCACCGGAGAGGCGCGGCGCTCCTGCCAGGCCTCCACGCGCACATTGGAGACGCGTGAGCCCTGCCGGGTGATCGCGGCGCGCGCATACACGTCGGCCGGGCGCACCGGGCGCAGATAGTCGACGGACACATCGATGGGCTTGGGCAGGGCGGCCAGATCGCTGGCCGCCAGCAGCCCGGCTGCGGCGGTGATCTCCATGAAGGCGCCGATCGCCCCGCCGTGCAGGGCCGGGATCAGCGGATTGCCCACCAGCGTATCAACATAGGGCAGGACGCCCGTCAGCTCGTCGCCATGATGGTCAAAGCGCACGCCCAGGCGGCGCACATAAGGGCTGTTCATCAACAGGGCCAGACGCGCGCTCATCGCGGGCTCCCCTTCTCGCCGGGACCCGGCGTGCGGGTGAACGGACCGGCGCGCCCCGCCTCGATATCGGCCCTGACCCGGTCGGCGGCCTCCTGGCTGACGCGCGAGACCATGAAGGCGGCGTGCGCAGTGGCGACGGGATCATTGTGGTCGCCGTCATGGGCGATGGCGCTGACAAAGGCGATCAGGCCTGACACTTTCACCGTATGCGCTTCAGCGATGACCGCCCGGCCCGGCTCGGCCGGGCGCATATAGTCGATGCGCAAATCCAGCGTGGCCAGCGCCTTGTCGCCGCCGAGCCCTGCAAAGGCGGCCGTGCCTGCGGCGTGGTCCAGCAGCGCCGTCACCACCCCGCCATGCATGACGCCGGTGTCGGGGTCGCCGATCAGATCATCGCGATAGGGCGCACGCACCACCGCCTCGCCCGGGCGCACGGCGTCCAGAACAAAGCCGAGATCGGCGGCATGGGGGCTGCCCGAGACCAGCAGGGGGGCCAGCTGGTCGAGCCGGGACTGAAGCGCGTCGGTCATAACGGGGTGTTTAGGCCGGACGGCTGCGCCGCGCCACCCCTCAGGCGGCCTGGCGGCGGGCGGCCAGGCGCTCCAGGCTGTCGACGATCTCGGCGCGCACGCCGCGCGGCGCGGCGTGAAGATCCTCCAGCTTGGCCAGCGTCGCCCGGTGCAGGACGGTGATCTCGGCTTCAACAGGGCCCAGCGTGCGCGCGTCCTCCAGGCAGCGCGCCAGCGAGGCGCCCACGCGCGCGGCCAGCGGATCGCGGCGGCGGCGCATGCGCGCCACCATGGCCGCGGCCTGGGCGCGTGCGGCGTCCAGCGGGGTGGTCCGGCCGGCGTCAATGTCGGCATTGCGCTTCCAGGCGGCGTCCGCGCCGGGGCGCAGGCGCCGGTCGGGGCCCGTGAACGCGTCGCTGCGCACGAAGGCGCGGGTGCGGGCCGCCGCCGCGTCGAGGCGCACGGTCACGTCGCGCGGCGCCGCCGGGCGCAGGGCCAGCGCGTCCACGCCGCTGTCGCGCGCGCGTTCAATGTCTTCAAAGCTGCGCCGTGAGGAGACGATCAGCGTTGGCGCCAGCCCGGCCGGGCCGGGCTCCTGGCGCAGTTTGCGCACCAGCGTGGCGGCGTCAGGGCCGCCGGGCGCATCGCTCCAGCCTGCAATCAGCACGGCGCGCCGGGTATGGCGCATGAACCAGAGCGCCGCCTCGGGATCGTCCACCGCTGTGATGCGCTCGGCGCCGGCCTGGCGCAGGATGTCAGCCGTCAGCCGGCGCAGAAACGCGCCCGGCTCGCACAGCACGACCGGGCGTGGGGGGCGCGCGGCGGGGCCCGGCGACGGCGGGGGTGGCGGCGCACGGGGCGG
>JAFIEB010000107.1 GCA_020832735.1 Oceanicaulis sp. | reverse complement strand
CGTGAAGCCTGACCGCCATCGCGTCCGGCTTCACGCCGCCCCCGCCAGTCAGCCGCCTTTGCCGCCCTCTTCGGTCACGGTTTCAGGCTCGGGCTCAGGCGAGGGCTCCGCCTCCGCTGCGGCGGCCGCTTCGGCTTCACGGCGCAGCACGTCATCGCAATTGCGCCCGCCATAGAGGCCATTGAGGAAGTACCAGCGCTTTTCGGCGACGGCCCGGCGGGCCTCCTCTTCCTCGCGGCGGCGCTGGGCGGCGCGGCCCATCATCCCGCCCACGGCCCCCAGGCCGGGTATCGCCCGTCCGGCGCCGGACATCAGCGCGCCGTGCTGGGCCAGCGCCGTGGCCGCGCCGACCGCGTATTCGCTGTCCAGAAGCCCGCCCTCGGGCGAGCCGCCGAGAATTTCGGCCTGTTCAGCCGCAGCGCCGACAATCTGCTGGCAGGTCAGGGCGGTGTCGCCCATGCGCATGACCTGGCCTTCCTGGGCGCCGGCCGCGCCGGCGATGATGAGCGCGCAGGCGCCCGCTGTGAGAACGTGTTTCATGCAGAAATCTCCCCGTGATGTGCGCACGCCGGACTTGCGCCGGCGCGCCATGACGGGAGAAGGCTAGCGGGACGCGCGCAGGCGCGCCCTCCCCTGAACAGGGCGCCTTCAGATCACGCCGCGTTTGGCCAGTTCCTCGATCACCCCGGCCTGACGCTCGCGGTAGAAATCCTTGGCGGGGGTTGTGACCTGGCCGTCCTGCATCAGCGAACCCCGGGGGTGGATCGCGGCGCCGGCATAGGCGCGCGCCCACAGCTCCATGGGCTGGCGGGCCAGCAGATTGCCCATGGACACCTTGCGGCGCAGGCGGCGCACCAGACCCACATCCACCTCGCCATAGGCGCACATGGACGGGCCGGAGGCGGCCTCGGCGATAATCAGACCGCGCGGATCGACGATTTTGGAGCCCCGGTCGGCGCTGGCCTGCGGGATGGGCGTGCCGGTCATGCCGCCTGTATTGGCCGAGACGACATAGGCCAGATTCTCGATGGCGCGGGCCTGTTTCGCGATATTCTTGGGCGTGGCCTGGGGGCTCGACACTTCCGACGAGGAATGCACGAACACCTCCGCCCCGCGCACCGCGTGCAGGCGGGCGATCTCGGGGTGGAGGATTTCTTCAGAGGCAATCGCCGCCAGCCGGCCGATGGCGGTATCGGCCACGGGAAACAGCGCCTCTTCGCCATAGGCGTCGAGATAGGCGTCGAGCACGTCATAGGGGCTTGGCGCATACATGGAGATGAGGCGCCGGTAGCGCAGCACCTGCGCGCCGGACGGATCGATCACCACGCAGGCCTGGAAATAGAGATCGGGGAAATGCGCGTCGGTCTCATACCCGTTCCAGGCCAGGAATATGTTGAAGTCCGATGCGATGGCGGCCATCGCCTCGAACTCCGCCCCGTGCGCGTCAATCGCCGCCTTGCCGCGCCACTCAAGCGCTGTTTCACGCATGGGAAAGCCGGTGAGGGCGTATTCGGGCAGCACCACCAGGCGCACATCGGGGCCGATAAAGGCGATGGAGCCGGCGATCTCGGCGCGGATGCGGGCGATGGAGGCCAGCATGCGGGTGCGGGCGCTTTCCGCGTCCGGGCAGGCGTTCACGGTCTCGCACAAGGACTGCAGGGCGAGAGCCGTATAGGCGGGGGCGGCTTGCGTCATCACACTGTCTCCTTGCAGTCACCGGCGAACCCAAGACATAGTCCGGACATGAACGCTTCGTCACGGACCCCGGCAGGCCCAACATGACACTTCCTTCCCGGCAGGACGCCGGCGCCGCGACGCGGCTGGCGCCCGAGCTGATCGACGAGACCCTGCCCACGCCGCTCTATCACCAGATTTTCCTGGTGCTGCGCGACCGGATACGCGAGGGCGGCTTTCCCGCCGGCGCGATCCTGCCGGGCGAGCAGGAGCTGACGCGCCTGTTCAATGTCTCGCGCATCACCGTCAAGCGCGCCATGAACGAGCTGGCCGCCCACGGCTTCGTCACCCGCCATCGCGGACGCGGCACGGTGGTCACCCACAACGCCTCCGCGCCGGTGGTGGAGGGACGGTTCGACACGCTGTTCGACGCCCTCAAGCGTATGGGACTGGAAACCCAGGTCCAGCTTCTGGAAGCCGAACTGGTGCGCGCCAGCGAGGAGCTGGCGCTGGAGATGACTCTGGCCCCGGGCTGCAAGCTGCAGCGCGCAGTGCGCCTGCGCTCGCTGGAGGGCGACACGTTCTCCTATCTGGTCACCCATGTGCCCTGGGAAATCGCCGCGCGATACAGCGAGGAGGATCTCAAAACCCGGCCCATGCAGGATTTGCTGCGTCAGGCGGGCGCGGAGACCGTGGAGGCGGACCAGACCATCACCGCCGTGGCGGCCGAGCCGCTGATCGCGTCGGCGCTGCGCATCTCGCCGGGCGCGCCGCTTTTGAAGATCAAGCGCATCATGCGCGGCGCGGACGGGCGCGCGGTGCAGCACATCATCGCCTATTACCGGCCTGAACGCTTCCGCTACCACATGCGCCTGGTGCGCAAGGGCGCCGCCGATGACGACTGGAGCGAAGCCGAGATGAGCTGAGGCGCGCGACGCCCGCATGATCTTCCCCTCCGCGCAAAAGATATATAACTATACCATTTGAGGCCGGTCCTGCCGGCATATCAAGCGGTAAAGCGGGCGGAGGCGGGCGATGGCGCTGCTGGAACTTCTCCATATCCTGGTTCTGGTCTACTGGCTGGGCGGTGATCTGGGCGCGTTTGTCGCCAGCCGGATCGTCGCCGACCCGGCCCGCCCGCCCGCCGGACGGGCCGCCGCGGCGAAAATCCTGATGGATGTGGACATGGCGCCGCGCATGGCGCTGATCTTCGCCTTCCCCACCGGCTTTGCGCTGGCGGTGTATGAAAACTGGCTGCCCATAGACGTCATATGGATCGCCCCGGCCTTTGCGCTGGCGCTGGTCTGGGCGGTCGCCGCCTGGATGGTGCATCTGAAATCCGGGCCGGACGGGCTCGCCAAACGTATCGACATGGCGATCCGCCTCGCCGCGCTCATCGGCTTTGCCGGCGCAGGCGCGGCGGGTCTCGCCGGGCTGATCGCCCTGCCCCTGTTCATGGCGGGCAAGCTTCTCCTGCTCGCGCTGGCGGTGTTCGCCGGGCTGATGATCCGGCGCATGCTGGCGCCCTTCGGTCCCGCCTTCGGGCGGATCGCGGCGGGTCAGGGCGATGAGGCCGCCGAGGCAATCGTCCGCACAAGCCTGTCGAAAGCCCGCATCTGGGTTTTCGTGATCTGGGCCGCCGTGCTCAGCGCCGCTGCGCTCGGCGTGCTGCATACGGTCTGAGGAGCATAACCAATATGACCCGAACCGCCGAAGCCGCCACGACCGAAACCCTCGCCGCCGCCCTGGCCGCGATCGCCGGCGCGGACCATGTGCAGGCTGGCGAGGCCGCGCGAACCCTGTATTCCCAGGATGTCTGGCGCGAGGGCGCGCCGGTGGATTTGGTGGCGAGCCCCGCCGATGAAGCCGAATGCGCCGCCATGGTGCGCGCCTGCGCGGATGCGGGCGCGCCCGGCGATCCGCGCCGCCGGGGCAGGCGGGGGGTGGCGCGTGGGCGCGGGGGTGTTTTTGGTGGCGAGCCCCGCGGATGAAGCCGAATGCGCCGCAATGGTGCGCGCCTGCGGGGATGGGGGCGCGCCCGTCTATCCGCGCGGCGGGGGCATGTCCTACACCGCCGGCTATCTGGCCGACCGGCCGGGGGGCGTGTGCCTGGACACCACCCGTATGAACCGGGTGCTCGAGATCAATGAAGCGGGCATGTATGTGCGCGTGGAAGCAGGCTGCACCTGGAAGGCGCTGCACGAGGCGCTGGCGCCCAAGGGCCTGCGCACGCCGTTCTGGGGGCCGCTCTCGGGGATTTCCTCCACCATTGGCGGCGGGGTGTCGCAGAACAACGCCTTCTTCGGCGCTGGCGTCCATGGGCCCACCGCCGACAGCGTCCTGTCCGTCTCCGTCGCCCTGCCCGATGGCGCGATATTGCGCACCGGAACGGCATCGGGCGAGACCGGCGCCGGGACCGCCCGCCCCTTCTTCCGCCATTACGGCCCGGACCTGACCGGCTTGTTCTGCGGCGATGCCGGAGCGCTGGGGGTGAAGACCGAGATCACGCTGCGCCTGATCCCCGCCCCCGCCCATGAGCGCTGGGCGAGTTTCTCCTTCGCCAGCCGCGATTCCTGCGCCGCGGCGATGGCCTCACTGGGCCGCACCGGGCTGGCGTGCGAGCTGTTTGCCTTTGATCCGGGCCTGACCGCCGTGCGCATGAAGCGCGCCTCGCTGATGAGCGACGCCAGGACCCTGGGCAAGGTGGTGACGGGGCAGAAAAACCTGGTGAAGGGCCTGACCGAGGGCGCGAAAATGGCGCTGGCGGGCCGGTCTTTCCTGGGAGAGGCGGACTTCAATCTGCATGTGGTCACAGAGAGCCATTCCAAAACCGGCGCCGACGACGCGCTGCGCCAGCTGACACATCTGGCCGAGCGCGCGGGCGGGCGCAGCGTCGAGCCGACCATCCCCAAGGTGATCCGCGCCACCCCCTTCACGCCATTGAACAACATGATCGGGCCCAGCGCCGAGCGCTGGGTGCCCGTCCACGGCATCGTCGCCATGGATGACGGCGCGGCTTGCTGGGCGGAGATCGAGGCGCTGTTCGCCAGCCTCAAAACCCGGTTTGACGCCCATGGCGTGACCACCGGATTTCTGGTGACGACGCTGTCGACCACCGGCTTCCTGGTGGAGCCGGTCTTCCTGTGGCCCGATGATCTGTTCGATCTGCACCGGGCGCATGTGGAGACGGGCTATCTCAAAACCTTGAAACCCCGCCCCGCCGACCCGGCGGCGACCGCGCTCGTCGCCGAGGCGCGCACGGCGGTGGTGGATATCTTCACCCGCTATGGCGCGGCGCATTTCCAGATCGGGCGCACCTATCCACTGGCGCGCACACGCTCGGCCCCGGCGCTGGCGCTGCTACGCGCGATCAAGGCCGAGTTGGACCCCGATGACATGATCAATCCTGGCGCCCTCAGGCTTGGAGATACGCCATGAGCCGGACGATATCCGTACGCAATCCGCGCACCGGCAAAACCGATTACCGCTTCACGCCGCCCACGGAAGACGAGCTTGCGGCCATTGCGGCGCGCCTGCGCAAGGCGCAGACCGGCTGGGCGGCCCTGACCATTGAAGAGCGCATGGCGCGGCTTGTGGGCTGGGCTGATCTCATGGCCCGCGATACCGGCGCCATCGCGGCGGCGCTGGAGGCCGATACCGGGCGGCGACGGGTGGCGCGCCTCGAAGTGGAGGGCGTTTGCGCCTCCATAAGGGGCTGGGCGCAGGGCGCGCCGCTGCTCGCCCCCAAGGCGGACTGGACGCCCGGGCGCAGCAATCCGGCGCTGAAGCATTCAGGCCAATACATCCCCTACCCGCTGGTCGGCGTGATCAGCCCTTGGAACTTCCCCCTCACCCTGTCGCTGATTGACGCCATTCCGGCGCTGGCGGCAGGCTGCGCAGTGCTGATCAAGCCCTCTGAAGTGACGCCGCGCTTCGCTGAACCGGTCGCAGCGCGCATCGCCGAGGCTGGCCTGTCTGATCTGATCGCCTTCGCGCCCGGCGCCGGCGAAACCGGCCAGCAGGTGATCGGCCTCAGCGATCTTGTCTGCTTCACAGGCTCGGTGCCCACCGGGCGCAAGGTGGCGGCGGCCTGCGCTGAGCGCCTGATCCCGGCCTTTCTGGAGCTCGGCGGCAAGGACCCGCTCATCATCACGCGCAGCGCCGATATCGATCTGGCGGTGCGCGCGGCGTTGCGCGGCTCGGTCCTGTCCACCGGCCAGGCCTGCCAGTCCATCGAGCGCATCTATGTGGACCGGGCCATCCATGATGATTTCCTGGAGCGCCTGATCAAAGCGGCCGAAGGCGTAAGGCTCAACTGGCCGGACATCACCCAAGGCGAGATCGGCCCGGTCATCTTTGAAAAACAGGCCGCCCTCATCGCCGCCCAGATCAAGGACGCGAAAGCCAAGGGCGCGCGCGTGCATACCGGCGGCAAGGTGGAGCGCCATGGCGGCGGATTGTGGATCCGCCCGACTGTTATCTCGAACGTCGACCATGCCATGGCGATCATGACCGAGGAGACGTTCGGGCCGGTCCTGCCCGTGATGGCGTTTGAGGATGTGGAGGCGGCCGTGGCGCTGGCCAATGACACGGTGTTCGGCCTGTCGGCGGCGGTGTTCGCCGGTGATCTCGCCGAGGCAGAGACAATCGCCCGGCGCCTGGAGGCCGGCGCAGTCTCGCTCAATGATGCGGCGCTGACGGCGCTGTTCTACGAGGCGGAAAAGCAGAGCTTCCGGCAATCGGGGTTGGGACCGTCACGCATGGGCGCGGCGGGGCTCACGCGCTTTTACCGGCGCCAGGCGCTGATCGCCAATACCGGCGCGCCCGCCCCGCTGGATGCGTTCCGCGAAGAGGGCTGAGCGTAACCGCCTCAGCCCAGATGGATGACCAGCAGCGCAACCAGATAGGCTACATAAGCGCCCGCCAGCACAATGCCGGAGATGCGTCCGATGGGGCGCTTCATGAATACGAAGGCCGCGCCGATCAGCATGGCCGCGCCCATGACCCAGAAGTCAAAGCGCACGAACGTGTCTTCAATGGTGATGGGCGCGCGCGCCAGATGCGCCGACACCGCCGTCAGCCCGCCCACGGCGGCGATGTTGAAAATGTTCGAGCCGATGATGTTGCCGAACGCCATGGCGGCCTGCTTGCGCAATGCGGCGACGATGGCGGTGGCGAGCTCTGGCAGGCTGGTCCCGACCGCCAGCAGGGTGAGGCCGATGACGGCCTCGCTGATGCCCAGCTCGCGCGCCAGGACAGAGCCGTTCGACACCACGAAATGCGCGCCCAGCGGCAAGAGCACCAGGCCAATCAGGATGAACACCGCGATCATGCCGGCCGAGCGGGGCAGGCCTTCCATATTGTCCACATCGGTCATTTCTGACAGCAGCGGATCGGCGGCCGCCTGCGGCCGCGACGCCGAATAGCCGAGCCAGATCACGTAGACGATGATCGCCCCGATCAGCACCCAGCCCTCGCGCAGCTCGAAGGCGCCGTTCAGGCCGAAGCCGATGAACAGGGCGGTCAGACCAATGGCGATGGCGGTGTTGGTGCGCACGCCCGGGGCGCGGGTGACCAGCGGGGCGAACAGCGCCGCCACGCCCAGCACCATCAGGATATTGGCGATATTGGAGCCGACAATATTGCCGTAGGCGAGGCCCGGCGCGCCCTGGATCGCGGCGGCGACCGAGACCACCATTTCCGGCGCGCTGGTCCCGAAGGCCACCACGGTCAGGCCGACCACCAGCGGAGAAACGCCCATGCGGCGCGCCCGCGCCGTCGCCCCCCGCCCGAGCACGTCGCCGCTGGCCAGCAGAATAACGATCCCGATGGAGATCATCGCGATCAGGAGGAGTATTTCGGCCAAGGGCTCGGCCCCCCGCGTCTGCGGTTTGCGGCGCTAGTCGAGCCGCTTGTTGTCGATCAGGTTCAAAATCGCGAACACGCCGAAGCAGAGGCCAAGGGCGATCAGAGCGGCCATGGAATTTCCCTTTGTGTCTGGAGCCGGAATGCTGGCGAGGGATATAGCCCGCAAACCGGTCTTGCGGAAGGGCGTCTGGACCGGAATGACACAGAGGCCAGCTTGAGAGTATAAACGTATTCACAGTGAGCAGGCTGAGCGATTCGTGTCTGAGGTCACCCTTCCCGACGACGATATCTTGCGCCGGTTGCGCACGCTGGTGCAGAGCGCCAGTCATATGCTGGTCGTCATGGCGCCGGACCGGACCATCACATGGGTGAACCGCGCCTGGGAGGAACGCACCGGCTACGCGCTCGATGAGGTGCGCGGACACAATCCCGGCCAGTTCCTGCGGTGCGCCGACACCAGCCCGCAAGTCGGCCCCGCCCTGCGCGAAGGCATGGAGGCGGGCCGGCGCGTCCAGATCGACATGCTGTGCGAGAGCCGGTCAGGCGAACGCTACTGGCTCAATATCGATGTCCAGCCCACCCATGGCCCGGACGGCGCGCTGGACGGGTTCGTGGCGGTCCATACCGACATCACCGAACGCAAGGCCCAGGAACAGGCTGCGCTGGCGGCGCACAACCGCTTGCAGGCCACCTTGAGCGCTCTGCCCGATATCGTTCTGGAAATTGACGCGAAGGGCCGCTTTGACGCCGCGCACGCCAGCGACGCCGACCTGCTGTCGGCGCCCCCGGATCAGCTGATCGGGCGCTTTCTGGAAGATGTCCTGCCCCCTGAACTCGCGGCGCTGGGCCGCACCGTCATGGCCGAGGTTGACGCAACCGGGATCGCACGCGGCCATCGCTACCATCTCGACACGCCCAAGGGCGTGCGCTGGTTCGAGCTGTCGGCGGCGCCGCGCCCTCCCGCCGCCGCCGGGGGCGGGCCAGGCTATATTCTTGTCGCGCGCGACATCACCGGCCTGCATGAGGCCGAGGACAGGCTGCGGCTAGCCAATACACGCTTTGATCTGGCCGTGTCCGGCTCCCTGATGGCGATCTGGGACAACGATATTGTGCGTCAGCAATTGTATTGTTCGCCACGCTTCAACGAAATCATCGATGGACCGCCAGGCGACTGGAACGGCGCCACGTCCCATTTCCTGGACCTGCTCCATCCCGAAGACCGCCCGCGGATCGAAGCGGCCACCCAGCATCATCTGGCGACGGACGAGCCGTATAATCAGGAACTGCGCGTGCGCAACGCACACGGCCGCTATGTTCATGTGCGCTCGCGCGGCAAAGCGATCCGCGACGCCAGCGGCAAGGCGGTGCGCATGGCCGGTTCGATGATCGACATCACCGCCGAGCGCGAAGCCGAAGCCCAGGCCCGGCGCCTGGGCGTGCGCGCCCAGATCGCCCTCAAGGCCGGCAAGCTCGGTGTCTGGGAGCAGGATGGCGCCACCGGCATGGTGAGCATGGACACCACGCTCGCCGAACTGATGGACCGGCCTGAGCTGGCGGATACGCCGATGACGCCGGAACAGGCCTATTCTTTCACCCATCCCGACGATGTGGATTTC
Organism: Oceanicaulis sp.; assembly: GCA_020832735.1. Classification (GTDB taxonomy): domain Bacteria; phylum Pseudomonadota; class Alphaproteobacteria; order Caulobacterales; family Maricaulaceae; genus Oceanicaulis. Next base: position 56,130 of record JAFIEB010000107.1, on the reverse strand, counting down.
GCCCGCGAACAGCTCATGGCGCTGATCCGGGGCGATGTCGATGAGATGCATTCCGAGCACCGCATCGTGAAGCCCGATGGCGAAGCGGTCTGGATACACGCCCATGTCGGCGTGACGGGGCGCGACGCCTCGGGCAAGCCGCTGCGCCTGGTGGGCGTCACCCAGGATCTGACCGAGCGCAAGGCCGCCGAGCTGCGCCTGCAGGAGGCGCTGCAGGCCGCCGAGGCGGCCAGCGCGGCCAAGTCGCAATTCCTGGCCAATATGAGCCACGAGATCCGCACGCCCCTCAATGGCGTGTTGGGCATGGCCCAGCTTCTCGAGCTCACCGGGCTGGATGCGCGCCAGCGCAGCTATGTGGAGACGATCCGTTCCTCGGGACGGGCTTTGCAGTCAGTGATCGAGGACGTGCTGGACATCTCGCGCATCGAGGCGGGCAAGATGACGCTCACGCCCGGGCCGGCCCATCTGGGCGAGCTGGTGCGCCAGGCGGTCGACGCCGGGGCCGGAGATGCGGCGCGCAAGGGGCTGGACATCCTCATCGAGCTGGATCCGGCGCTGGATGCGCCGGTGATGATCGACGCCCAGCGCCTGACGCAGGTGCTCATGAATCTGGTCTCCAATGCGGTGAAATTCACAACCGGCGGCCATGTGCGCATCCGGGCCCTGTCCCGGCCCGATCACTGGATCCGCCTGGAGGTCGAAGACACCGGCCCCGGACTGGATGCGGAGCTGCAGGCGCGTATCTTCGACCGGTTCAGCCAGGCGGACATGAGCCCTAGCCGCGCCCACGGGGGCGCCGGGCTGGGCCTGGCCATCGCCCGCGAACTCACCGAACTGGCCGGCGGGCGCATCGGGGTCAGCTCCCAGCCCGGCCGCGGCGCATTGTTCTGGGTCGAGCAACCCGCCCCGCCCGCGCAGACCGGCCCGGCAACCCGTGACACGCCCGCCCCGCCGCCGCCGCCCGGTCCGCCGCGTTGCGTCCTGGTGGTGGAGGACAATGCGGTCAATCGCGCCGTCGCCGCAGGCCTGCTGGCGGAGGCCGGCTTCAAGGTCTGTGAAGCGGCCTGTGCGGCCGAGGCGCTCCGCGTTCTCAGACAGGGCGGAGTGGACGCCGTCCTTTTGGACCTTCACATGCCCGGCCTGGGCGGCGACGAGGCCTTGCGCCGCATTCGGTCAGGCGAGGCGGGCGCGCCTGACCTGCCCGTCTTCATGCTGACCGCCGACGTCACGCGCGAGGCGCGCGAGCGGCTGGACGGGCTGGGCGCCGACCGCTTTTTCGCCAAGCCGGTGGATGCGCGCGCCCTGATCCACGCCCTGCGGATCCGGCTCAGCCTGGATGCCGCCTGATGGCGCGCCTGGCCCTGATCGATGACGATCCGGTCGAGGCGCTGATCCTGCGCGAACTCATCGCCCATGGCGCGCCGGATCATGCGCTGGCGCATTTCACCAGCGTTGAAGCCTTCACCACCGCCGCGCAGGCGGCGCAGACCGATCTGGTGATCCTGGACCGGCGGGTGCCGCCCCATGACAGTTTCTGCGAAAGCCTGCCCGTTATCGAGGGGAGCGGCTATCGCGGCCCGGTCCTGCTGATCAGCGCCGCCCCCGAGGACATCCGCGCGCGCTCCCCCGCCCTGGCCCTGACCGGCCCGATGTCAAAATCCGATCTCCTGACGCCAGAGGCCGTGGCGCGTGCGGTCAACGGCGCACTGGCAGCCAGGGCGTGAGCCGGCCACATCACCCCGCCCTTGCGCCAGCGACGCACCCCCAAGACCAGAGCCCGCCTTGATCCGCACGAACGCCATGTGAGCCAAGCCCTAGTTTCGCGTCTCCATCGCCATGCGCGTTGGCGCATCAACGCCCAGCGCGGGAAAGACCCGCTCCAGAAGATCGCCCATGTTCCACGGGCCATAGCCGTGACGCACGATGACGGTTTCAGTTTCAGGCACGATGGTCACATTCTGTCCCATCAACCCGGACATTTCGAACACCGGGGAGGGCGTTCCGCCGGTGCAGCCGCCGCGAATCCACAGTTGCGCGCCGTAATTGCAGCGGGAATTGTCCGTCGGCGTTACGATGAAATCCACCCAGCCCTCAGGCAGGATGCGCTCGCCATCCCAGACGCCGTCGCGGGCGAGGAACATGCCCAGCCGCGCCCAGTCCGTGGCGGCGGCGTACATCGAGCCCTGCCCGATAAACTGGCCCGAGGCGTCGCGGCTGATCACCGTGCGGCGCATGCCCAGCGGCTCGAACAGGACTTCGTATGGAAAGCGCGCCCAGTCATCATCCTTCAGGCCGGAGCGGTCCTGGAGGATGGCCATCGCCAGCTCACTGTCTCCGCCCGAATAGTAGAAACGCGTGCCGGGCTCGTCGCGCAAGGGCTTGGCCGCGGCGTAATCGCTGGAGCTGAACGCAACCAGCTTGGCGTAGCCTGAATCGCCTGCCCCGCTGGACTCCTCCCAGTCCAGACCGCTCTCCATGTGCAGGAGATGGCGCAAGCGGATTGCGGCGCGCTCGCCGGTCCATTCCGGGCGCAACCGGTCGCCGTCAAGCGTCAGGCGGCCTTGCCCCGCCAATATGCCGGCGAGAATGGAATTGAGCACCTTGGTGTTCGACTGGCCGTTCTGCGGCGCGAAGCGATCCCAACCCGGCGCGTGGCGTTCATAGACGAGCTGACCGCGATGGATCACCAGGACCGAACGCGTTCCGCGCGGATGGCCGGAGGGGAAGGGCTCGAACTCGGCCTCCACAGCTTCGGCCAGGGCGTCGAAATCGGGCACGAGATTGCGCGCGTCAGGATGAAGCGCGTCTCCCTCAGGCCAGGGCCGGGGGTCGGGCGCCTCGAAGACCGGGGCCTGTCCGGCGCCGGTCACGCCGCGCGAGCAGCTGCCGTCCGCACGCATGCCGTACTGAACGCCGAACAGGCCCCACAGGCTGGCGCGCACTTCTCCGCGCTCGCGGTCGATGCGCGCGCCGAACCAGGACAGCCTGTCGTCCATGTAAGGCCCCAGCTCGCTGGCGCGCACATCGGCTTCGCTGCGGTCCTGCAGCAGGACGCCATAGCAAAGCTCGCTCGCGGCATAGGCGCTGGCGAGCTGGGCATGGCGCAGGATAAAGCCCAGCTCGGTCACGGCTCTCGGCGGAGCGAGGGTGAACCAGGCGGCGATGACCAGAGAAAAGATGGCTGCTGAACCGAGAAAAATCTTGCGCATGTCTTTGTCCTCATGTGACGGCGATGATGAGGACTTACTCAAACGCGCGCTTTTGAAAAGCTATCCGATTGATCAAAATGATGAATTTCAGCGATCTGGTGATGAGCACGAAGCTGGCGGCGTGAGGACGAAACCTCCGGGGACGAATTTGAAACGCCGCGTCATTCCCGCCCGGCGCTTGACCGGCTGGAGCCGCGTGCATGATGACCGTATGAAGATGACCGCGCCGGGATGAGGCGCGCCGCGCGGAACAGATGCGATGACCCAACCGGTCCTGCGGTCACTGGCCGGCGCGATCACCCGTGATCTGCCCTTCGTCAACGGCTGGCGCAATACGGCGATCATCGGCCTGTCGCTGGGGGTGATGGCATTCGCCGTCACGGTTTTGCTGGAGCCGTTCGGCACGGCGGAGTACCGCGCGCCGCTGCGCACGCTTCGCCTCGCGGGCGGATCTGTGCTCCCGCATCTGGCCGCCTTTCTCGTCTTCCATGCGCTTGACCGTCAGGTCTACCGGCTGCAGGGCATGCGCTGGCGGCTGTATAACGAGCTGATCTCCAAAGCGGGCCTGATCATCGCGGTCATCACGCTGAGCTGGCTGTATAATATCCGGCTGATCAACGATATTGCGCCGGCATGGGCTTACTGGGCCGATTACGTCATCCATTTCGGCCTGCCCGTCGTGCCTGTCATGGCGCCGCTCTACCTGCTGATGGCGGTGTATCTGGGCGTACGCCACCCTGAACCGCCGCCCGGCACACGCCGGCCCGTCACGGTGACGGGCCGCAATCAGGGCGAGGCGGAGACATTTCCATTCGAGGCGTTCGTGTTCGCCGAGGCGCAGCAGAATTACGCCGCCCTGTATCTGCGCGGGAAGGACGGCGCGCTTTCCAGCCGGTTGATCCGCGCCACGCTCTCGGAGCTGGAAGCGCAAATACCCGGATCGGTCCGGGTGCATCGCTCGTGCCTGGTCAATCCGCTGCACGTAGACAAAGTGACCGGCAATGCGCGCAAGCGCGAGATCGTCATGAAGGGCGTCGAGCGGCCCCTGCCCGCCTCGCCGGGTTTCGATCCGGCGCAGCTTCCCGTGCGGATGCGGCCGGGCTGAGCTCTCCGGACAAACAAAAAGGGCGGCTGTCGCCAGCCGCCCTTTCCGTATGCGTTTGAGGGGATGGACTAGAAATCCATGCCGCCCATGCCGCCGCCGGCGCCCATGGGCTGGCCGGAGTCTTTCTTCGGCTTTTCGGCCACGGCCGCTTCGGTGGTGATCATCAGCGCGGCCACGGACGCGGCGTCCTGCAGCGCGGTGCGCACCACTTTGGCCGGGTCGATGACGCCCGAGGCGACCAGGTCTTCGTAAACCTCGGTCTGGGCGTTGTAGCCGAAGTTGGCGTCTTTCGACTCCATCACCTTGCCGACCACGATCGAGCCTTCAACGCCGGCGTTCTCGGCGATCTGACGGATCGGGGCCTGCAGGGCGCGCACGATGATCTGGATGCCCTGGTTCTGGTCCTCGTTCTCGCCGGTCAGACCCGCAAGCGACTTGGTGGCTTTCAAAAGGGCGACGCCGCCGCCCGGCACGATGCCTTCCTCGACTGCAGCGCGGGTGGCGTTGAGCGCATCATCGACACGGTCCTTGCGCTCTTTCACTTCGATTTCCGAAGCGCCGCCGACCTTGATGACGGCCACGCCGCCGGCGAGTTTCGCCAGACGCTCCTGGAGCTTCTCCTTGTCGTAGTCAGACGTGGTGTCCTCGATCTGACGGCGGATCTGGCTGACCCGGCCCTCGATCGCGGTTTTCTCGCCGGCGCCGTCCACGATGGTGGTGTCATCCTTGGTGATGGACACTTTCTTGGCGGTGCCCAGCATGTCCAGGGTGACGTTCTCCAGCTTGATGCCGAGATCTTCGGAGATGACCTGGCCGCCGGTCAGGACAGCGATGTCCTCCAGCATGGCCTTGCGGCGGTCGCCGAAGCCCGGCGCCTTGACCGCAGCGATTTTCAGGCCGCCGCGCAGCTTGTTGACCACCAGGGTGGCCAGCGCTTCGCCTTCGACGTCCTCGGCGATGATCAGCAGCGGACGGTTGGACTGCACCACCGCCTCGAGCACCGGCAGCATGGCCTGCAGCGAGGACAGCTTCTTCTCGAACAGGAGGATGTAGGGATCTTCCAGCTCGGCGCGCATCTTGTCGGCGTCGGTGATGAAGTAGGGCGACAGGTAGCCGCGGTCGAACTGCATGCCCTCGACGACTTCCAGCTCGGTCTCGAGAGACTTGGCTTCCTCGACCGTGATCACGCCTTCATTGCCGACTTTTTCCATCGCACGGGCGATCATGTCGCCGATGGAGGATTCGCCGTTGGCCGAGATCGTGCCGACCTGGGCGATTTCCGAAGAGCCCTTGATCGGGGTGGACATGCTCTTGATGGTCTCGACGACCTTGATCACGGCCTTGTCGATGCCGCGCTTGAGGTCCATCGGGTTCATGCCGGCGGCCACCGACTTCATGCCTTCGCGGATGATGGCCTGGGCCAGCACGGTCGCGGTGGTGGTGCCGTCGCCGGCTTCGTCATTGGTGCGCGAGGCCACTTCACGGACCATCTGCGCGCCCATGTTCTCGAACTTGTCTTCCAGTTCGATTTCCTTGGCGACCGTCACGCCGTCCTTGGTCGTGCGCGGCGCGCCGAAGGACTTCTCGATCACCACATTGCGGCCTTTGGGGCCCAGGGTGACTTTCACAGCGTCGGCCAGGATGTCGACGCCTTTGAGCATGCGCTCGCGGGCCGAAACACCGAATTTCACATCTTTCGCGGACATAGGGGATTCTCTCTTTCCAGAAGTTCAGTCTGTGTGTTCAGAGGTTCGCCGGGCGCGTTACGCGGCCGCGGCGACTTTCTTGGCGTCAAGGATGCCCAGGATGTCGGACTCCTTCATGATCAGAAGCTCCTGACCATCAATGGTCACTTCAGAGCCCGACCATTTGCCGAACAGGATGCGGTCGCCGGCTTTCACGTCCAGCGGACGCACCGAGCCGTCGTCCTTGATGGCGCCGCCGCCCACGGCGATGACTTCGCCTTCCTGGGGTTTTTCCTTGGCGGTGTCAGGGATGATGATCCCGCCCTTGGTTTTGGCTTCTTCCTCAACGCGCTTCACCAGCACGCGATCATGCAGCGGACGAAATTTCATGGCCGTTTCTCCGTTAGTGAGCATCATCGCTCATCATTCGAGTAAGTGGACTGGCAGTCCGGGAGGGGGCGTTAGCACTCTCTGCCCCCGGCTGCCAACGCTCGCTGAAGTAAGTGAGGCGGCGCCGGACGTCAAGGGCTGGGCCCATGCTGCGGCCACAAAAATGCGCCACTTGGCATGTCATGCATTCACAGCGCATTCATGCTATATTGCGCACAAGCTTCGGCCACGCCGAACGCATCCGCGTCGGGAACGACCTGACGCGCGAAAACCGGGTTTCCTGAGGAGTGTTTTCATGATCACGCGATCACTTGTCGCCGCCACGCTGGCCCTGGGCCTTGTGGCATGCACCACGACTGACCAATACGGCAACGTCACCCCGCACCGGACCGGCCAGGGCGTCCTGGCGGGCGCAGCGGCGGGCGCGCTGCTGGGCACGCTGGCGGGCGGCGATGACCGCCGCAACGCGCTGATCGGCGCAGGCATCGGCGCGCTGGCCGGCGGCGCCATCGGCAATTACATGGACCGCCAGGAGCGCGACATGCGCGAGCGCCTGCGCGATTCGGGCGTGACCGTGCGCCGTGTGGGTGATGATCTTGTGCTGGTGATGCCGGGCAATGTGACCTTCGCCACCGGCTCGGCCACGGTGAGCCCGCGCTTCGGCCAGGTGCTCCATGACGTGGCTGACGTGCTGCAGACCTATCCGGCCACTTATGTGGACGTCATCGGTCACACCGACAATGTGGGCTCGGCCCAGTTCAACCAGCAGCTCTCCGAGCGCCGCGCCAGCTCGGTCGCCTCCGAGCTGATCAATCGCGGCGTCATCCGCGAGCGCCTGTTCGTGGCCGGCATGGGCCTGACCCAGCCGATCGCCAGCAACGCAACCGATGAAGGCCGCGCGGCCAACCGCCGCGTGGAAATCCGCATCGCGCCGCACCGCACGTCGTAAGACGCGCACCGCAGCGATCGCCTCGCACAACTGGCGCCCGGCCCCGCAAAACGCCGGGCGTTAGTCGTTATGGCCCGGGGTTTCAGGGAACAGCCGGCGCGAAAAACGCGCGGCCGCCTGAGCTTTTGGTGGTGGGGGGGGGTGAAAGCTCAGGCGGCCGCACAAGGCGGGGGTGCGCCTTGGGGAGCGCGGCGGGGGATGGCGTCTTCGGTCCGGTCACGCGCTGTCCGGCTTGCCGCGCCTGGCCGCTCCGCCCTCGCTGGCGCCTGCGGCCTGCATTCATTCCGGATCAGCCCGTGATCGTAAGCGCGAGCTTGCGCGCCATACGCGCCAATTGCACGCGAAACCGCGCCGGGCGGTAAAGGCCGGGTTAAGGCGGCTGGCGCTCCGCCGCCCGGCGTGAGAGCATCGCCCGGCTGGGTCTGGTCAGGGGAGCGCGTCATGGCGGTGATTGGCGTAGGCGGGGTGTTTGTCAAAAGCGCCGATCCGGCGGCGACGCGCGCCTGGTATCAGGACGTGCTGGGCATGAGCCTCAATGAATATGGCGAGTTCGACTTCCGCCACCGGCGCAGCGCCGACACATTCGAGGACGGCGCCCGCACGATCTTCGCCCGCTTTGACGCGGCCAGCACCTATTTCGACCCCTCGCCCCACCCCATCATGATCAATCTCATGGTCGATGATCTCGACGCCATCCTGGTGCGCCTCGCCGACCGCGGCGTGCCGCTGGTGGCCGAGCCGGAAACCTACCCCTATGGCCGCTTCGCCTGGATCATGGACCCGGACGGCGTGAAGCTGGAGCTGTGGGAATCGGTGCGGGCTTGAGGAGCTAAAGCCCCAACTCCCCCCACATCGCGTCGACGCGGTAGAGGAAGTTTTATGAACAGCTTCTCACCATTCATCAAAACATAAATAGCCGCCGCCCCATAAATACTTCTAAATCTTAATTTGAGACAAAAATTGGCATTAGAATATTTAAAAGCACGCCAACCAACAGGGATGCAATTATACCCCAAAATAGAGTTTGATACCTCGCTAGCCTTTTACTCTTATAAGATTTATAGTTACGATCCTGCCTTTCTGTTAGAATGATTGCCGATCTAGGAGAGGACGCAAGGAAATCCATAGCTGTCTGACTCGAAAATATCGCAGCAACCATAAATATCATGAGGGCGAAAATTCCTCCTGAGATGGCCGCGATTAAGTTTATCGGGCTGATCAAAGAGAATGCCTGTGAGTTGTTTTCATATAATTCGACTGGTATTCGAATATAAAACGTGGCTTCAGGAATCGCCATTATAATTCCCATTATAATGGCGAACATTAATGTTGAAAAAAGCGTCGCAATGTGAAGAGAATTCCTTCCTATAAACTTTTTTACAGGATGAGGTTGCTCCACTTTATCTTTGATAAAGTTCGAACAGAGGTTCATAATGTCTTCGCTCCAGGTTCGAAGCCCGTACGACACATTTACATAAACAGCTGATCGGTATATCCTATCAATATCTAAATTTGGTTTGTTAAGCATTGGTATGCCTGAAATGGTGCTGGAGAAAGAAATTTCAACAACGTGCTTTACTGGACGCCCCGCCTCACTGTCATCGATCGCAAAAACGACTTCCATCCCAATAAAATCAACTTCTTTATCGCTAATTTCCGCCGTCTTTTCGAATGAACTAATTGAGTTAATGCTCTGAATTCGGTCGTTTTCATTCCTGAAGCGGAAACGAGACGATAGAACAGCGCCTTTATTCTGTTCACTAACACGTTGCACAATCATGTGGTACAACTGCGCCATGTCTGCCTTATAGATCTCAAATCGTCCGGAAAATATTCTAGATATGTGGTCCGATGGGGCAATGAGACCGTGGAGAAAGCGCGCAAAGCTCTGTGCCGACGACGGAACTGAAATTGCATTACCATCTTTATCAGCGACTGTGATCTCTAGGTCTTCCACTACACCCTCCCTGGAAGCGAACAAGTTAGCGTATGTTGCGTAGGTTTTACAATCCCAACTCCCCCCACATCGCGTCGACCCGGTCGATAATCTCCTGCTCCATGAACAGCTTCTCGCCCCATTCGCGATTGGTTTCGCCTTCCCATTTATTGGTGGCGTCAAGGCCGATCTTGGAGCCGAGGCCGGAGACGGGCGAGGCGAAGTCGAGATAGTCGATGGGGGTGTGTTCGATGATGGTGCAGTCGCGCGCCGGGTCCATGCGGGTGGACATGGCCCACATCACATCCTTCCAGTCGCGCGCATTGATGTCGTCGTCCACGACGATCACCCATTTGGTGTACATGAACTGGCGAAGGTACGACCAGGCGCCCAGCATCACGCGCTTGGCGTGGCCGGGATAGGCCTTCTTCATGGAGATCACGGCGATGCGGTAGCTGCACCCTTCGGGCGGCAGCCAGAAATCGATGATCTCGGGAAATTGCTGACGGATCAGGGGGATGAACACCTCGTTGAGCGCCTCGCCCAGCACGCTCGGCTCGTCGGGCGGGCGCCCCGTGAACGTGGTCAGATAAATGGGATCGCGGCGCATGGTGATGGCGCTGATCTGGAACACCGGGAAGCGCTCCACCGAGTTGTAATAGCCGGTATGGTCGCCATACGGCCCTTCCGGCCCGTCCTCGTCGAGCAGGACATGGCCCTCGATGACGATCTCGGCTTCAGCAGGGACTTTCAGCGGCACGGTCTTGCACGCCACCAGCTCGGCCTTGCGCCCTCTCAAGAGCCCGGCGAACTGGTATTCGCTCAAGGTGTCGGGCACCGGGGTGACGGCGGCTAGGATGGTGCCGGGATCGGCGCCTATAACGGCGGCTGCCGGCAAGGGATCGGGCCGCGCGCCCTTCCAGCGCTGATAGTGCTGCGCCCCGCCGCGATGTTTGAGCCAGCGCATCAGCGTGCGGTCCTTGGAGAGCTTCTGCATCCGGTAAATGCCGAGATTGAAATCGTCCTGCTTGTCGTCGGACGGACCTTTGGTGACGACAAGCGGCCAGGTGATCAGCGGCGCCGGCTCGCCCGGCCAGCAGCCCTGGATGGGCAGGCGGTCGAGATCAATGTCCTTCCCGGTCAGCACGATTTCCTGACACGGCGCCGTCCTCACCGTGGAGGGCCGCATCGCCATCACCGTCTTGGCCAGCGGCAGCAGCTCCATGGCGTCACGAAACCCGCGCGGCGGTTCAGGCTGGCGCAGGAAGGCCAATAGCTCGCCCACCTCTCGCAGATCAGCCGCCGTCTTGCGCGGTTCGCCGCCCATGGTCACGGCGCGCGCCACCCGGCCCACCGTGCCGAACAGATTGACCAAAGCGGGCATTTCGCTGGGCCGCCCGTCTTCATGGACGGGGTTTTCAAACAGGACAGCCGGTCCGCCCCTGGCCAGGAGCCGGGTCTGGATCTCGGTCATTTCCAGATGGGTGGAGACCGGCCGCGAGACGCGCTTGAGATCGCCCTCGGCCTCCAGCAGCGCCATGAACTCGCGCAGCGACTTGTACGCCATATCGCCTCCACCATCCCGTCTGCGCCGGGAACAACCCGGCCGGTTTGGGACACGATAGGTGGCGCGGCGTCCGCGCGCGTCCAGAAAATTCAGTGCGGCGAATGCGCCCGGCGGCGCGGGCTTCAGCCCAGCAGTCCGGCCTTGACCAGCGGGGCCTCGCGCGCCGGGGCGATATAAAGCGTGTTGAGCTCGCCCTGACGGCCGGGCTCTAGGCGCGATCCGGTCCAGGCCGCGCGCGTCCAGCCGAGCTGCCCTGTCAGGAAGGCGTCGGCCTCGTCATTGTTTTCCAAGAGCACCAGCGGCGCGCAGCGCTCCAGCGTGGCGCGGGCGCCGGCCAGGACAGAGCGCTCGAACCCCTGCACGTCCAGCTTGATAAAGCCGGGGTTGAGATCGAGATCGTCGAGGGGAAAGGCGCGCGCCTCGAAGGATACGATCTCCAGCCGCGCGCGATCAAAGCCGGCGACGGTGTCGGCGTTCAGCCAGCTGGCGCATTCGGCCGCGTCGAACGAGGCCAGCCCGTCATAGACAAAGCCGCGATAGACAGGAACGTACAGCGTGCGCGTCTCATCACGCTCGCCCAGCCCGCAGGCATAGACCGCCAAAGCATCGTCGCGCGCAAACAGCCGGGCCAGCTGGGCGGCGAGATGCGCGTTCGGCTCAAAGGCGTGGATCAGCGCATCAGGATGATACAGGCGGATGGCGTCAATGGACTGGCCGCGATTGGCGCCGACATCAATGAACACCTCGCCAGGCTCGGGCGCCCAGCGGCTCAGCAGCGCGAAATCAGCCTCGAAAGGCTGGCGCAGGGCGCGGCGCATCAGGCGCTGGGCGCCAACCTTGGCTTCCAGCAGCGCTGGAAACCGGCTCTGAAGCGCGCGGATATGAGCCGATACATGCATGGCGGGGCCTCCGTTGTGGAGACCTGCGCTGCAAGGGCGGGGCCAGTCCGGAGTGTATGCCCGTCAGGCGAGGAACAGGGTGTCGGCCTCGGCCCGGCTGGCGAGCCAGGCGTCGGCTTCCTGCGCGCAAACGAACACGGCCGTCTCGTGACCCGTCTCGATCAGGCCGCGCCGCCAGAATCGCGCGAAAACACTGTCCAGCGACTGCGCGAGAATGGCCACCTTGCACCGCGCCATGCCCTGGCCGGACCGTATGGCGCGCGCGTAGAGGAGTTCTGCAGGCCCGTTATATTCGGCCTGCCTGACATCAAACAGAACCTGGCTTCCCGGGTTGGCCTGTTGCGCCGCCAGAAAGGCTTCTTGCGTGGCCTCAGCCTGGCGCTCATCACGGTCGCCGAACACCTGGACGACGATCAACCCGTCTCGCGGGCTGGATATGGTGTGTCGGCGCAACATAACAGGCAGGCTTTCATCGGCTCACTGAGCGCGTACATTGCCTGCAGACAGTAAATAATTCCCTGAGGACGTGAATCACTCACGCCGCAGCAGCTTTTCGGTCAGGAACGATCCCCACCAGCTGGCCATGAAGCTGTCATGACAGGCCTGGCGGTCATACTCGGTGCGCACCCAGGTCAGGAAATCGACGGGATCGCGTGCATTGCGCTGACGGTACAGGTCAAAGAAATGATCCAGCATGCCGGTCTTGCCCTGCCGGATATGGCCGTATTTGAACGACAGCTGCTCCACCGCCTCATCAAACGGCGCCTTTTCGTGGAGCAGCTTGTAGAGCACCGCCACCATGCCCGCCCGGTCCGCCCCGGATTTGCAGTGCATGAAGGCGGGGTATTCGATGGTCTCGAACACCTCGATCAGGCGCTCGATGCGCTCCACGAAGGGCGCCTCGCGCGATCCCCAGGGCAGATCAATCACGGTCAGGCCGAGCTCGCGCGCCGCGTGGTGCTCCAGATCGTAATAGGGCCGACCGGGCTGGGCGCCGCGCAGATTGAGGATGGTGCGAAAGCCCATCTCTTTCAGCTCGGCCAGGCGCTGCGGGCTTGGCTGATTGCCGCGCCACATATCCCCGCCCACGCGGTGCATATTGCGCCAGCGCAGGCGCAAGACGCCGTGATCGCCCCACATCAGGGCGCGCATGGCGCGGCGATAGCCGTCCGGGTTGTCGAGATCATACCCCATAACCGCTCCCCCTAGCCGCTGGAGCCGGGCGCGGCAATGCGCCTGAGCGCTTGACGAAGCCGCTCCGGGCGGCGATCCAGCATGCGCAATGGTGAAATCGATCCTCTACTCCGCGCCGATGATCTGGACGCTGGGCGGCCTGATCGGAGGCTATATGGCCCTGATCAAGCGCGCCACGCGCTGGGAGGTGCGTGGCCGCGAACATATCGCCCCCATCTGGGAGGGCGGCGAGGGTCTGGTGCTGTGCACCTGGCACGGACGCAATCTGTTTCTGGAATCGACCTGGCCGCCGGGCCGCCAGAAGCCGGCCATCCTGATCTCGCGTTCGCGCGAGGGCGATGTGGTGGCGCGCGCAGCCGGTCTCAACGGCGTGGCGCTGATCCGCGGCTCCACCCAGAATGACGCCAAGAAGCACAAGGACAAGGGCGGCGCCGCCGCCTTCCGCAACATGGTGCGCTGGGTGCGCGGCGGCGGCTGCATGGCGATCACGCCGGACGGGCCGCGCGGACCGCGCCAGCGCGTGTCGCCGGGCGCGGTAAAGCTCGCCCAGATCACCGGCGCGCCGCTGGTCCCGGTCGGCTGGTCGACGCGCCGGGGCTTCCGGCTGAACTCCTGGGACCGGTTCCACGTGCCGCTGCCCTTCGGGCGCGGCGTGATCGTCTGGGGCGAGCCGGTGCGCCTGCCGGATAAAGCCGGCCCCGGGGATATTGAAGCGGCCCGCCAGCTTGTCGAAGCCCGGCTCAACGATGCGACGCAGGAGGCGGACCTTGCCTGCGGGCAGGACCCTGTCCTGCCGGACCCCGCGCCATGACCGTCCTGCGCCCGACGCCGGGATTGCGCCTCTATGCGCTGGGCGCATCGCTGGCCGGCCCCGTGGCGTCATACTGGCTCGCCCGGCGGGCGGGACAGGGCAAGGAAGACCCCTCGCGCCTCACCGAACGCCGCGGGATCGCCAGCCACCCCCGCCCGGACGGTGCGCTGATCTGGCTGCACGCCGCCAGCGTCGGCGAAAGCCAGGTGGCGCTGAGCCTGGCCGAGGCGCTCACGCGCGCACGCGCGGACGTGCACGTGCTGATCACGTCGGGCACGCGCACCTCGGCGGCTCTGATCTGCGAACGGCGCCCGGAACGGGTGCTCCACCAGATGGTTCCCGCCGACCGGCCCGCCTGGACGCGGCGTTTCATCGCCCACTGGCGCCCCGGCGCCTGCGTCTTCCTTGAAAGCGAGCTGTGGCCCAATCTGATCGCGGCGGCCGCCGCCAGCGGCGCGCCCATGGCATTGGTCAATGCGCGGATGAATGACGTCTCCCTGACGCGCTGGCGGCGCTTCCAGGGCGCCTTCCGCGCGCTGGTCAACGCATTCGACTGGATCGGCGCGGCCGACGCCCGCACGGCCCGGGGGCTTGAGCAACTGACCGGACGCGCGCCGGCCCTGATCGCCAATCTGAAGCTCGAAGCCGCCGGGACCGGACCTGACGGCGCCGCCCTGGACGCCGCGCGCGCGGCGCTCGGATCACGCCCGGTCTTCACCGCCGCCAGCACCCATGCAGGCGAAGAGGCGTTCCTGGCGCGCGCCCATGCCCGCATCCTGGCGGCGCGCCCGGACGCGCTGATGATCCTCGCCCCGCGCCACCCCGAGCGCGCGGACGCCGCAGCCGCGGCGCTGGCCGCCGAAGGCCTGGCCTGCGCGCGCCGTTCGAAAGGCGAGACGCCTGGCGCGGATACGCCAGTCTGGCTGGCGGACACGCTGGGCGAAATGGCCCTGTGGTATGCGCTCAGCCGCGCCGCGGTCATCGGGGGCAGTTTCATTGACGGCATTGGCGGGCATAACCCGGTGGAGGCGACGCGTGCGGGCGCGGCGGTGATCACCGGGCCCTTCACGGCGAGCTTTGACGACATCTATGCTGCGTATCGCGCCTGCGGCGCGGTGATCACCGCCGAAGACCCGGAGGCCGCCGCCGGCGCCGTGCTGGCGGTCTGGGACGGGCGCGGACCCGATGCCCGGGCCGGCGCGCAGGCGCTGGCGTCCCTGCCCGGCGGAGCGCTGGCGCGCACAGGCGAAGCGATCCTGGGCCTGCTTGACCGGGAGGACCGCCCATGAGACCGCCCCCCTTCTGGCATACGGACGGCCCGCGCACTTCGGGCGCGATCACCCGCGCCCTGCTCTCGCCGCTGGGCTGGGCCTATGGCGCGGCAGGCGCCTGGCGCATCGCGCGCACGGCGTCCGCGCCGGCCCCCGCGCCGGTGATATGCGTCGGCAATCTGACGCTCGGCGGGACCGGGAAAACGCCGGTGACGCTGGCGGTGATGGAGGCCGCGCGCACGCTCGGGCTCACGCCGGCCGCTCTCACGCGCGGCTGGGGCGGGCGTCTGTCCGGCCCGGTGCAGGTCGATCCGGCGATACATTCGGTGCGCGAGGCGGGCGACGAACCGCTTTTGCTGGCGCGCGCAGGCCTGACCGTGCTGGACCGCAAGCGCGTGGCCGGCGCCCGGCTGGCCGCCTCGCTCGGCGCGGACCTTATCGTGATGGATGACGGCCACCAGAACCCGCGCCTTGAAAAGACCTTGTCCATCGTTGTGGTGGACGGCGAGACCGGCTGGGGCCCGGGCCAGATTTTTCCCGCCGGACCGCTGCGCGAGCCGGTGAGCGCCGGCCTGGCGCGCGCTGACGCCGTGGTGGTGATGGGGCCGGACGAGAGTTTTGAACCGGATCTGGCGCGTCTGGGTCTGGATGCGCTGGAGCGGCCTGTCCTGCGCGCCTGGCTGGCGCCGGAAGCCGCGCCGCCCGAAGGCCCGCTTGTGGCGTTCGCGGGGATAGGCCGGCCCCAGAAATTCTATGACGCGCTGGTGCGCTGGGGCGGACGGCTGTCTGAAACCGCCAGCTTCCCCGATCACCACGTCTACAGCCGGGGCGATCTCAACCGGCTGGCCGATCTGGCCGCCGCCCATGAGGCGTCGCTGATCACCACGGAAAAGGACTGGGTGCGCCTGCCCGGCGATGTGCGCGCCGCCATCATGCCTTGGCCGGTGCGCGCGCGGTTCGCCGAACCCGCGCGCCTGACCGCCCTGGTCGAACAAGCCGTGGACGCATGGCGCGCCCGGCGCTAAGCAGGCGGCATGAACGGGTTTCTCACCGCCTTCTCCAACCGGCTGGAACGCCTCGCCTGGGACGCCTATCAGGGCGGGTTCCGGGCGATGGGCCTTGATCGCGCGAGCGCAGCCGGATCGGCGCTGGCGCGCAGGGTGGGGCCGCTGACCGGCGTGCACCATGTGGCGCGGGTGAACATGCGCTTCGCCTTCCCCCAAGCGGGCGAGGCTGAACTCGACCTCTATCTGGACGCCATGTGGGACAATCTCGGCCGCACGCTGGGCGAGGTGGCCAATATGGACCGCATCAACCTGACCCCCGGCGGCGATCATCTCGAAGTGATCAATCTGGAAGCGCTCGACGCCATCAATGACAGCGGGCGGGCGGTGGTGTTTGTCGGCGGGCATTTCGCCAATTGGGAGATGCAGCCCGCCTTCATCGGCCATTACATGGCCAATTGCGGCATCGCCTACCGCGCGGTGAACAACCCGCTGGTGGAGGCGCGCATCCGGGCGATGCGCGACCGCTATGGCGTGAATTTCTTCGCCCCCAAGGGCGCGTCGGGCGCCCGGGTGATCATGAGCGAGCTCAAATCGGGCGCCTCCATAGCCATGCTCACCGACCAGAAAATGAATGACGGCATCGCCGCGCCCTTCCTGGGCCGGCCGGCCATGACCGCCTCGGCGCCCGCGCGCATGGCGCTGCGCTATGGTCTGGACGTGGTTCCCATGTCGGTGCGCCGCCTGGAGGGGGTGCGCTTCCAGATCACAGTGCATGACCCGATCGAGCCGCCGTCAGACCGCGGGGGCGAGGGAATCCTGGAGCTCACCACGCGCATCAACGCCTTCCTGGAAGACCAGATCCGCGCCGCGCCGCCGCAATGGTTCTGGGTGCACCGCCGGTTCGAGAAGGCGCTCTACCGCAAGTCCGACACGTCCAGCGCCAGCAGCGCCTCGGGGTCGATCTGACGGTTGCGCCAGCGCACGCGCCAGTCCAGATGCGCGCCGGTGACCCGGCCGGTGGCGCCGACCGTGCCGATGACATCACCCTTCTGGACAATGTCGCCGACCTCCACGTCGACCGTGTCGAGATGCATGAACACGCCGGTGAAGCCCTGGCCGTGATCGATGAAGATCAGCCCGCCCTCCCAATACATGTCCGGGGCGGCCAGCGTCACCACGCCGCCAGCGGGCGCCTCCACCGGCGTGCCGGTGGGCGCGGCGATGTCGATGCCGTAATGGGGCCGGCGCGGTTCGCCGTTGAGAATACGCTGGGAGCCGTAGACCCCGGTAATGCGGCCCGTCACCGGCCAGTCAAACCCGTCCAGAAAGCCATGCCCTTCCCAGCGCGAGGTATAGGCCGCGCCCTTGGCCCGGTTCTCGCGCGCCAGACGCGCCTGAAACTCCGGATCGGGCGGGGCCGTGACCATGGCGGGCGGCAGGCCGTCAATGCGCTGAATCTCGTATTCGCGCGCCTCCACCGTGATGCGCGTCTCCCACACCCCGTCCTCATGACGCACGCGGAACACCTTCTCGGCGGGCGCATCGCGGTCATGGCCCATGACGATCCAGCCCTCGGCGTCGGCCCGCTCGGTGATATCGCCCAGCGTCACCTGCGCGCCCGGCGCGGTGCGGCACACCAGGATCGCGCCCTGGCGGTGTTCACCGGCGCAGGCGATGGGCGCATCCGTCCCGGCAATCCCCGTCAGAAGGGTCAGCACCAGCGCTTCGATCATCCTGCAGTCTCCGGTTGTGGCGCGCCGCCCGGGCCGCCATTGAGTTGCAGCCAGCGCGCCGTGGCTGCGTCGGCGTCGGCATAGGGCTCTTGAAGCTCGGCGCTCCAGTAGCGCAGATCAGCCAGCGCGATCTTCACGCCGGTCACAGCACAGACGACATAGGCGCCCGGCTTGAGAATGAGGAAATCGGCGTCGCCGTATTCCAGGCGGGCCTCGCCGGTGAATTCCTTGTCGAATGCAGTCATGGGCGCTCCGGTCATAAACGCATGCATATCACGCCCGCGGCGCGGTGAAAAAGGTCCGGCTCAGGCGCCTTGACCGACTCAGCGCACCCCGCGAGGCTCAGCAGATGACCCGCATCCGCCGCCTGTCGCCAGAAACCGTCAACCGGATCGCCGCAGGCGAGGTGGTCGAGCGCCCGGCCTCGGCGGTCAAGGAGCTGGCCGAGAATGCGCTGGACGCGGGCGCATCACGCATCGCCGTGCGCATCGAGGCGGGGGGCTTGAGCCTTATCCAGGTAGAGGATGACGGCGAGGGCATGGATGCGGACATGCTCGCCATCGCCATCGAGCGCCACGCCACCTCGAAACTGCCGGGCAGCGCTGACGGTCAGGACGATCTTCTCAACATCGCCTCCATGGGCTTTCGCGGCGAGGCCCTGCCCTCCATCGGCTCAGTGGCGCGCCTGACCCTGGCAAGCCAGGCGCGCGGCGCAGGCGAGGCGTTCGAACTGACCGTGGAGGGCGGACGGGCGGGCGAGCCGAAGCCCGCCGCGCCGCTGGGGGGTTCGGGCACGCAGGTGAGCGTGCGCGACCTGTTCTACGCCACGCCCGCACGGTTGAAATTCCTCAAGAGCGAGCGCGCAGAGACCAGCGCGGTCATCGACATGATCAAGCGCCTGGCGCTGTCGCGCCCGGACGTGGCGTTCTCGCTGAGCGCGGACGGGCGCGCGCGCTTCTCAGTCCCGGCCGAGACCCATGACGACCCTGCCGAGGCGCGCCGGGCGCGCCTGTCGGCGGTGCTGGGCGCGGATTTCGGGGAGAATGCGCTGGCGCTCGATCAGTCGCGCGAGGGCGTGCGCCTGTCCGGTTTCGCCTCCCTGCCGACCTATAACCGGGGCACGAACCAGCACCAGTATCTGTTCGTCAACGGCCGTCCGGTGAAGGACCGGCTGATCGTCGGCGCCGTGCGCGGCGCCTATCAGGATTTCCTGGCGCGCGACCGCCATCCGGTGGCCGCGCTCTATGTCGATCTGCCTGCTGATCAGGTGGACGTGAACGTGCATCCGGCCAAGGCCGAGGTGCGCTTTCGCGATCCCGGCCTGGTGCGCGGCCTGATCGTGGGCGCGTTGCGCCACGCGCTCGCCGGGGCGGGCCATCGCGCATCGACCACGGTGGCCGGTTTCGCGCTGGGCCGCGCCCGGCCTGAAGGCGCGCCGGCGCCGTCCCTGCCGCTCAGCCGCTCCGGCTGGGCCAATCGCCCCTCGCCCGCCTGGGAGGCGTCACTGGCCGATACCGCCCAGGCGCCCTTTGACCCTGGCCCTGACGGCGCCGGACCGGGCATGGGCGAAAGCGCGCGCCCCGCCTTTGAGGGCGCATCGGCTGCGCCCGATGAAACCGGCTGGCCGCTGGGCGCCGCACGCGCGCAGGTGCACACCACCTATGTCATCGCCGAGACCGCGGACGGGCTGGTGATCGTGGATCAGCACGCCGCTCATGAGCGCCTGGTCTATGAGCGCATGAAGCGCCAGCTCGCCGGAACCGGCGTGGCGCGCCAGAGCCTGCTGGTGCCTGAAATCGTGGAGTTGGACGAGGCCGAGGCCCGCCGCGTGCTGGAGCGCGCAGGCGAGCTCGCCGAGCTCGGCCTGGTGGTCGAGCCGTTCGGAGCGGGCGCGATCGCCGTGCGCGAGACCCCGGCCCTGCTCAAGCGCCTCGATGTGCAGGGGCTGATCCGCGATCTGGCCGATGAGCTCGCCGAATATGACGAGGCGCTGTCCCTGAAAGAAAAGCTGGAGGAAGTGGTCGGCACCATGGCCTGCCACGGCTCGGTGCGGGCGGGCCGCAAGCTGGCCGTGGAGGAGATGAACGCCCTCCTGCGCGACATGGAGGCCACGCCCCATTCAGGCCAGTGCAACCATGGCCGGCCCACCTATGTGGAGCTGAAACTGGCTGATATCGAGCGCCTGTTCGGACGGCGGTGAGGCGCGCCACATCGCTAACCAGCCCGAGACCAGCTCAGCGCTTACCGGTCCCGCCTGACTGACAGGCGCGCTCAGGGGCGCGTACGGGCGGCGTAGCGCACCCGTCCGGCCAGCGCGAACAGATCGGGCAGGCCCGCCTGCGCCGAGCGCCAGCGCGCCTTGACCTTTTCAAACTCCATCACGCCGGCGATGCGCCGGTCCAGGAAAGCGCGCGTGCGCGGCTTTTCAGGATCGTCCTCCTCCATCCATACAGCCTGGGTGCTGGCGAAGACGCCCGAGAGGATTGCGCGCTTGGAGTAGAAATTTCCGTCCGTGCTGGGATCGCCCAAGGCGCGCCAGATCGTGTCCGCCGCCGCCCAGACAAGACGCGCGCCCCGGTCAAGGCCGTCGGGCAAAAGCAGCCGCGCCCGCGCGCGCCGCGCAGCGTCCTCATGGCCGGCCATCGCCTCCAGACGGAACAGGACGCCATTGGTGACGCGCTCGCGCACCTTGCGGGCGGGATCGGCGCTGACCGCATCTGCGGCCTGCGCATCGCAGCGCCGCGCCCAGGTCTCGATCAGGTCCAGCCCGCCGCCAGGGCAGTAGAGTTCGATTTCACCCGGGCTGAGCCCGGCTTCAGCGCCCGCCCTGGCCAGCGTGGCCGCCGTCCAGCCGTCAAATCCGGCATGGATCAGGGCCGCATCCAGAAGGGCGTTGCGGGCGGCGTCGGCGCGGGGCGTGGCGGTCTGGCTCATGATCGCCTATAATAGGCCTGCACCGGACCTGCGTCACGGGGCGTTTCGCCGCGCCGCGCCGCTGGACAGACGCGCGCGGCTCCGGTATATCGCCCGCCTCTGCTGTAAACGGCGCGGCGCCGCCGGAGGGCGAGACACCCTTCGGACCGGCGCTTCTTGCGTGAACAGCAAACGTGAACATTCAAGGCAGGCGCCGGGGGCCCTGCACGCAACAGACCAGGGAGAGCGGACCATCGTACAGATCGTCGTGCGCGATAACAACGTTGAGCAAGCGCTCAAGGCGTTGAAAAAGAAAATGCAGCGGGAGGGCACCTTCCGCGAGATGAAGCGCCGTAACCATTACGAAAAGCCGTCCGAGAAAAAAGCGCGCCAGAAGGCCGAGGCGATCCGCCGGGCCCGCAAGCTGGCCCGCAAGCGCGCCCAGCGCGAGGGTCTGCTGCCCAAGCCGAAGACCGCCGCGCGCCGTTAGAGCGCCCGTGCGGCCTGACAGGCCGGCTGACCTGACCGCTCTCCTGCGCGCTAACGAGGTCAGCGCCTGCCGGCGCCGCTCACTGACCCCCGGTCAGGACATCATTGCGTACAGGGCCCGCCTCATGGCGGGCCCTGTTGCTTTGTGACAGGCTGCGTTGAGACAGGCTCTTCGGCGCGGCCTAGCCCGGCGCATCCCAGTCGTCCGGGTCCAGGAAATCGTCCGCCTCGTCTTCAGCGTCCTCGTCCTCATCCTCCACATCCGGGGCGGCCTCGCGCGGCTCGCCCCATAGCGGCGCCGGGCGCTCCAGCCCGCCGCGCACGCCGCAGGCGCTAAGCGCCAGCCCCGCCGCCGCACACAAGCCCAGCACGCTCAGGCGCCTTATCCAGATCTCGGCGGTCATGGGCGGTCTCCTTCCAGCTCAAAACGCTGTTTCCACATGGCGATCTGCTCGCGCACCCGCACCGGCGCCGTGCCGCCATAGCTGGTGCGGCTCTCCATCGAGGCGCGCGCGGACAGGACCTCGAACAGGCGCGCATCAATGCGCGGCTCGATCTCCTGATAGCGCGCCAGCGGCAGGTCCTTCAACGCCAGTCCTTCGGCCTCAGCGGCTTTCACCGCCGATCCGGCCACATGGTGGGCGTCGCGGAAGGGCAGGTTCAGCTCGCGCACCAGCCAGTCGGCCAGATCGGTGGCGTCCGAATACGCCTCGCCCGCCGCCGCTTCCAGCGCCTCGCGGTGGAAGGTGAGATCTCCGGCCATGCCGGTCATGGCGGTGATGGCGAGCATGAGGTCGTCAAAGGCGGTGAAGACCAGCGCCTTGTCTTCCTGCATGTCCTTGGAATAGGCCAAGGGCAGGCCCTTCATCACCAGGATCAGCCCCTGCAGCGCCCCGGCGATGCGTCCAGGCTTGGCGCGCACCAGCTCGGCGGCGTCAGGATTGCGCTTTTGCGGCATGATGGACGAGCCGGTGGAGAACGCGTCCGACAGGCTGGCGAAGCCGAAGCGGCGCGAGGTCCACAACACGATCTCTTCAGCAAAGCGCGACAGGTTGATCGCCGTAATGGCCGCCGCCGACAGCGCCTCCAGCGCAAAATCGCGCGACGACACCGCGTCCAGCGAATTGGCCATGGGCCGGTCAAAGCCGAGCGCCTGCGCGGTCATGTCCCGGTCGATGGGAAAAGCCGTACCGGCCAGCGCCGCGGCGCCCAGAGGCGACTCGTTCAGGCGCGCACGGGCATCCAGCAGCCGGCCCCGGTCGCGTTCGGCCGCTTCGACCCAGCACAGGAGATGGTGGCCGAGACTCACCGGCTGGGCGGTTTGAAGATGGGTGAAGCCGGGCATGACCCAGTCGGCATGGGCCTCGGCGCGCGCCACCAGCGCCATCTGATAGGCCCGCAGAGCGTCTGCCGCGCTTTCCAGCGCCTCGCGCAGCCAGAGGCGGAAATCGGTCGCCACCTGGTCATTGCGCGAGCGCGCGGTGTGCAGGCGCCCGGCCGGCGCCCCGATGCGCTCGCGCAGGGCCGCCTCGATATTCATGTGCACGTCTTCCAGCTCGGCCTTCCATTCAAACCGGCCGGCGCGGATATCACTGCGCACAGCCTCCAGCCCGCGCGCAATCGCCTCACCATCCTCTCTTGAAATCACGCCGCAGGCGGTCAACATCGCGGCATGGGCCAGCGATCCGGCGATATCCTGTTCGAACAGGCGCCGGTCAACATCCACCGAGGCGTTGATCGCCTGCATCACGGCGGACGGTCCGGCGTCGAAGCGCCCGCCCCATATGCCGCTGGCGGCCGGCGGAGCTTGGGTTGGATCAGTGGTCATGGGCGATACGGCGTCCTGTCTTGAAGCGGGCGGTCGGGCCCGGGCATTAGGAAGAGGAAGGGCCTCATGCGCAAGCCGCAGCTGAAGCTGTCCCACGCCATCATCGCCATGGCGCTGATCGGCGCCGGCGCCGTCGTCTGGACGGTCGGGGCCGCCCTGTTCAGCGGCGCCTCGCAAGGCGCCCTGTCCAGTTTCGCCGTCGGGGAGATGAGCCGGTTCCGCAGCGCCGACACCCCGCCGCCCCAGCCGCGCGGCCCCATTCTGACCGGGGACCGGGACGAGGTCAGCCTGGCGGACTGGCGCGGCCGGGTGATCCTGGTCAATTTCTGGGCCACATGGTGCGCGCCCTGCGTGGTGGAAATGCCCGCGCTCGACGCCTTGCAGGCCCGGATGGGATCATCCCAATTCGAAGTGGTCGCCGTATCCATGGACCGGCGGATCGAGGACGCCGAGCGCTTTCTCACCGAACACGAACTGGAACACCTCGCCCTGTATTTCGATCCCAACATGAACATGGCCTTCGCCGCGGGCGCGCGCGGCCTGCCGGTCAGCGTGCTCTATGACCGCTACGGCCGCGAAATCGGGCGCCTGGAGGGCGACGCCGACTGGGCCAGCCCTGAGGCGGTTGCGCTGATCCAGGCTGCGCTCGTGCGTTTCTAGCCTGACCTGCCAGCCGGGTCGGGATCGTATTCCAGGCGCGCGCACAGCGCTTCATAACTGCGGCTCTCCGCCGCGTCGCGCGCCATCTCTTCGGGAACCGCCGGACGCGGCCGGGGCGTCACCACATCACCCTGGCGCCCGCTGCCGCCGCTCAGCCGGATCGCCGGCAACAAGTCCTGCCAGTCGGGATTATACGCCAGCTCCAGCCACTCGCACGCCCAGCGCGCCAGGGTGCGGGAATCGGCGGTGAAGGTCTCGTATTTCACGATGCGCCCGGTTTCCGGTTGATCGAGAAACACCAGATAGCGCCGCGCGTATTCCTCCAGCGTGCCGGGCTGGAACTGCACCCAGCCGTTGGCGTTGAGAGCCTGCCAGGAGTCCAGGGGATGACGCACCAGCGTCAGGACCCGCACCGGATACAGTCCGGACAGGAAGCCCGTAACGCCCGGCCGCGCGGACCAGTCGTTCTGCGTGCAGTACCGGCTGTGGCTGTGAACCCGGACGACAATCCGCGCGCCCCGGCGCGTGAGCGCGTCATGAAGCGCGCGGAAGCCAGCGCCAAACACTCCGGCGCGGCTCTCATTATCCAGCGAGCCGGCCGCCGCCTCGGCCTGATAGATGAGATCACTGGGCGCAAATGCCGGACGCGTCGCGTCGCGCGGAGCGAAGGGGTCCAGCTCGCTGAGCACGACCGTGTTGGGCTGAGCCTGGAGAGTGCGCGCGAAGATCGTGCCGCCTGTGCAGGCGAACTGGCGCACCACCCGCACCGGTTCAGGGCCCGCCGCATCACGCGCATGCACGCGCGCCCAGCAGGCTTCAAGCAGACGGGCGACAGGCATGGAAGGCGCGTCGGCGCCCGGAGACCGGTAGCGCGCCTGCAACAGATCGAGCGCCTCGCCCACCAGGGCGGGCAGGCCGTCTGACGATTCACGCTGCACGCCCATGGCTACCACTCCCCGGCGCTGCCCGGGTGCGTCTCGGTCAGGCGCGCCGCCGCGGCATATCCCGCCGCATTCGATAACCGGTCCGTGACCTGACGCAGGAGCGCGTCCAGGGCGTTGCGATCCTCGACCAGTTCTGCATGGCGCGCCTGAAGCTCGGCCAGGCTGGCCTGGGCCAGACGCTGGCCGGTCAGGGCCAGGCGCAGATTCTCCCGGGCCGCGCCGGTTTCCACCTTCAGGGCCGCTTCGCGCTCCTCGCTCTCGCGCATGGCGGTCTCCAGGGCCTTCACGCGCTCCTCCAGCTCCCGGGCGCGTACATCATACTCTTCCACCGCCCGCTCAAGCTCCAGCGAGCGCGCTTGCGCCTTTTGCCGCTGACTATCCAGATCCTGGCGCAATTGCTCGCTGCGCTTGCGCTCTTCAGCCTGCTCTTCCCTGAACATTTTCAGAGCGTTGTCATGCGCGCGCGCGGCCATGTCTTCCAGCTGGGCTATCTGCTCGCTGGCGCGGTGCAAACGGTCCTGAGCCGTCTCACGCGCCGCTACAGCCTCGGCGAGCTCGCGTTCGAGGGCGGTAGCGCGGGACTGGGCGGCCTGCAGATCCGACGCCATCCGTTCGCGTATCTCCTGTTGGCGCTGCTGCGCCGCATCCGCAGCCACGCGCGCGGACTCCAGCGCGCGCTCAAGCGATCTGACACGCTCGGCGTCGGCAGGCGATGCGTGCGGCTGGCCGCCCCGGACCGGTCCAATCCAGGCTCGCCACAGATCAGGATCGCTCTGCCCCGGCACGGCGAGCATCATGCGGCCCTGAGCGCGCGCCCAGTCCTGGACCGCAGCGCGATCGGCGCCGCCTTCATGAAGCGCAACTTCGCTGACCCGGGCGATGATCTGGTCAAAGCGTTCGAGACGCCCGGCCTCTTGAAGCGCTTCCAGCACCAGCAGAACTTCGCTGGCGGCGTCGATGATCAGGATGTTGACGCCGTCGCCGTCCAGCGGAGTCTCGCTGACCAGATCCGCCGGCGTCACGCAGTCAACAATGGCTTCATCCGAGCGGGTCAGGCCGCGGAACAGTTCACGCGCGCCAGTGGGCGGGCGCGTGCTGTTCATGGCGGGATGGGAGAAGCGGTGAAAAGCCGCGCCGCCAGCCTGCGCAGCGACGGCGGCCTCCACGATGCTCACTCCGGGACCCCCCCCGTAACGCACCCGCAGCTGTTCAGCGCGGTCCGGGTCTGGCTCTACAAGAATCGCGGAGCGCGCCTGTTCGGCCAGCTTTCCCGGGCCGGCCTCGCCCGCACCGATGTGCACCACCACTTCCGGCGGCCCTGTGATTATCGCATCCAGACCCCAGCCGCTCATGTCCTGCGCCCCAGCGTGTTGATGACCCAGCGTATCGGCGCGGTGAAACGCCAGACTTCCGAGGACAGGATATGCTCGCGCTCCGCCAGCAGCTCCAGCCGGTGACGCTCGGAATTCTCGGCCGCCACACGTACACGCGCAATCTCGTCTTCGGCCTGCTGGCGCGCATCCGATAGCACGGCGCGGTCCGCCTCCATGCGCGCCAGCTGGGATTCACACGCATGCAGCATGGTTCGCAGATCCTGAACTTCACGCCGCGCTTCGCGCAACCGGCTCTCCAGCCCGGCCGCCTGCGACTTCAGCGCCTCGCGGGATCTGTCAAATTCCTCCTGCGCCTCTCTCAGCTGGCTGTCATCGGTCAGCGCCACCTGCAGACTGGCCTGAGCCGCTTCCAGCGCATCTCGCCAGATCTCGGCCGATGCGCCCGACTGATCTGCCAAGAGGGCTGTGAGGCGCTCTGCCGCCGAGCAGGCCGCATGCAGCGGCTGTGCAGGCGGCGCCCGATTGATCCAGGCGCAACTGGCCGCCTGTTCAGTCATCAGGCCACGCAAGGCCGAATCGCTGGCGCACAGAAGTTCGGCGATCAGCCGGTCCGGATTGGCGGCCATGTCCTCGGGCGCGGCATGGGCGCAGGTTTGCGGCAAGACCCCGTCATCAAACCAGGCCATCATGGCGGCGCGGGCCTGGTCCGGATCAGCAGAGACATCCTCTGAGTCCAGAAGCAGGATGCGCCGGCGATTGGTCCGGAACACAGATAATTCCAGTTCCGCCGCGTCGCGCCAAGCCTTGAGCGCCGAACGCGCAGGCGCGCCCTCAGCAAGGCGCGCAGCGACCACAGCCGGCGCGCTCTGCGCGATGAGGACAGCCCGGGCATCGGGGGCGCCTGCAAGTTCTGCTGTGATGGGCCGCAAGGCGTCCGGCGCCAGCTCCAGCCGGCGCGTGTCTGGCGCCAAAGGCGCAAGACCGGCAGGGTCTGCCCCCCCTGCCGGAGACTGAAGCACGTAATGTGTCACTAGCTGGCGTCTCACCACATCAACGGTCCGGCGGGGTATGCAAAAAAGCACGTATTTGCGCCGGAAAGCCCGTCTGACTGTTCACAACAAAATAGACTGCTTCGCGCCGCCCGGTCTACCGGGTGTGTTTGCGCCCGCGAGCGTGCGGCGCAGGCGGCCGGATATATTGCGCACTGGCGCCGCACACCCTACAACCGGCTGCAATAACAAGCCTCGTTTCAGGCTTGTCCGAGTGTTGCGATCAGCATCCGGCACTGTTCCAGTCAGGGCTCCCGATATGCGTGAACCGGCCTTCACCCAGCGCCAATCCAGCCCTGCCAACAGGCGCAGCCGGCGCGCAGGGGGCGCCCGGTGAACCGCACTCTGACAGCGCGCCGGGCCACGCCGGGAGGCGACCTGACGGGCTTCTTCGCTGATCTCGCCGCCGGCCTGCGCATGACCGATTTGTGGCGCACCTTCGCCTGGGACGAGATGCAGCAGCGCTACCGGCGCAGCATTCTGGGCGTGCTGTGGATCATCATCGCCTACGCCATCTTCGTGGGCGGCGTGTCGATCATTTTCTCCGCCTTCTCCAGGCAGGACGGCGCCTTCTTTCTGATCCACGTGGCGATCGGTTACGCCGCGTTCAATTTCATTGTCGGCAACGTCACCGACGGCTGCACCGTATTCACCGGGGCGCGGGTGTGGATCCATTCCATCGCCCTGCCACACTCCATCCACATCTATCGCAGCATCTGCCGGTCGATCTTTATCTTCGCCCTGCAATTCCTCGTGGCCGCCGTGATCCTTGTGGCGGCGGGCTGGCGGCCCAGCCTGCTTAATCTGTGGGTGCTTCCCGCCATCGCCGTGTTCCTGCTGAACGCCGTCGCCATTCAGTATCTGATGGGGCTGATCAGCGCGCGCTACCGCGACGTCAATCATCTGGTCACTTCGATCACCAGGCTTTTGCTGTTCATCACGCCGATCCTGTGGACGCGATACGATCTGCGCGGCGCGCGAAGCTTTCTCGCCGACTTCAATCCAGTCGCCCATTATGTAGAGATATTCCGCGCCCCGATCATGAATCTGGAGCCGCGCCCGCTGAGCTGGGCAGTGGTGCTGGTGCTGACCGTGCTGGTATGGGTCGCCGCCGTGATCGCCGCGTCGCGCATGCGCCGGCGTCTGGCCTTCTGGCTCTGAGGCACGCGTCCATGTCCCGCATCCGGATCGAGAATCTGTGCATCAATTACCCGCTGTACGGGCGCAGCCGGGCCGCTGCGGGGCTGACCGAGACCGAGACCGACCTTGACCGCATGTTGCGTGACAAGAAGGGCCGCGTCATCGGCGTGCGCGCCCTGCAGGGCGTCTCGTTCGAAGCCGAGGCCGGCGAACGGCTCGCCCTGGTGGGCGAGAACGGTTCGGGCAAGACGACGCTGTTGCAGGTGCTGGCCGGCATCTATACGCCCGACGAGGGCGTGGTGGAGATCGAAGGACGCACCACGGCGCTGGTCAATATCAATCTGGGTATGAACGCCGAGGCCTCGGGCCATCGCAACATCACCCTGCGCGGCCTGGCCACCGGGCGCACGCGCGAGGAAATCGAGGAGAGGCGCGCCGAGATCGCCGCGTTTTCCGAGCTGGGCGATTTCCTGGATCTGCCGGTGGAGACCTATTCGGCCGGGATGCGCATGCGCCTGAGCTTCGCCATCGCCACAGCGTTCGAACCGGATGTTCTGATCCTTGATGAATGGTTGTCGGCGGGCGATACGGCCTTCCGCAAGAAAGCCACCGGGCGCATGCGCCGGTTCGTCGATCAGGCCGGCATACTCGTGCTCGCCTCCCACAGCCCGACCCTGCTGACCGACACCTGCAAGCGCGCCCTGTGGCTGGACGCCGGGCGGGTGCGCGCGGAAGGCCCGGTGTCTGACATCCTCAAGGCCTATGGTCAGGAAATGGAGCGCCGTCAGGCCGGCCGGGATGAACGCGCCCAGACCGAGATCGCCGCCGCCCATGCAGCGCGCGAGGCGGCCCGCGCCGCAACCGAGGCCCGCGCCGCGCGGCGCATGGGCGTGCACAAGCGCTCAGATCAAATCCAAGACGGCGAAGATGGCGCCGAACCTGATCCGGCCAATCCGGTCACCCGCCTCATTACGCGCGTAATGAGGCCGCTCATGCGGTTCATCAGGCGCTAGCCTGTTCCAGGCAGGTTGTGGATCGAATGGCGCACCCGACAAGATTCGAACTTGTGACCTCTGCCTTCGGAGGACTGCTGGCCATTGCTAACTCCTTGCTTTAACAGGGTGTAAGTGGGTCTAAAGGGCCGGAACAGACCGCGAATTGCGGCCTATAACGCGGACAATGTGCGGACAGACCTCAGAAGGCATTGGCGGCGCTTCTGAGGTAGTCCGGGTGATGGTGCGCATAGTGGCGCTGCAGGGTCTCCGGGCTCATCTCGAGGAAACCGCACGCCTCGAAGTGAGGCACGCCCCGTTGCATCATCCAGGTGGCGCACGTGTGGCGCAGAGTGTGCGGTGTCACGTCCTCGAGGGCAGCAATCCTGCAGGCCTCTCCGAACGCCCTCTTGATGTCTCTGACAGGCTTTCCGGCGTATTGAATAACGTGGCCGGTGATGCAGCTTCGCCGCCTGGCGATGCGCAAGAAAGGAATCAAGCCGCGCGCGATCGGGACACGGGAGCGGCGCTTGTTCGTTCTTTTGCGGCCGGGCGGATTGAAATCGATCAGGCCCGCGTCCAAGTCGACCTGAGCCCATCTGAGCGACAGGATCGCTTCTTTACGGGCGCCGTGCATGAGCCCAAGGCGGATAAACAGTGGTAGGTGGCCACGCGCGCGCTTCATGCTGTAGGCGGCCTTCAAGAGCCGCTCAGCCTCTGCAGGGGTCAACCAGCGATCACGGGCCTGGGGCCTCTCAGGAAGCGCCACGAACGGCGCGCGCGTTACCCTGCCCTCACGGTGAGCGTGATTGATCGCAGCGCGAAGCACGCCAAGCTCCCGCCTTATGGTGCCGTCAGAAACGCCGCGAGGGTCGCGGCCAGCGTCGAGACTGCGCTGGCGTTCGGCGGCGATCCGATGGGCGGCGTATGCAAGACAGGTCTCGCGATTGACGGCGGCGGCGGCCTTGCCGGTCCAGAAGGGGACCAGAGCCTCAATCGCCCATGCTATGCGCTCAGGGCTGGCGACCTCCGGCCCTCGCTCAGCGCCGTAGGCGTCGAGGATCTCGGTTATGAGGATCTCAGAGGGATCACGGGGGCCAGTGTACCGTTTGCGCGCTTGGAGGAACTGCGCGAGAGCGATCTCAGCCTCTGCGCGGTCCCTTGAGCCTGTCGAGCGCTCGCGGCTGCGTCCGTCCTCGCTCCAGACGATGTAGAAGCAGCCCCGTTTTTCAAGCCACTTGAGGCGGGGTCCTTGGTTTCGTCTTGGCATGGGGTCACCAGATTGTTCTCGACGTATTCCTCGAAAGCCCCCTCGGGTATGCGCTTTTGCGACAGGACCAATACGTAGCGAAGATGGCCGCGCCGGATAAGCTCTTTCACCTGATACACCGTGAAGCCGTGCATCTCGGCAAACTGGGGAATCGTGTGAAGGCGCATGCGCGGATACTCCGAAGATGAAAGCGGCCTGCCCTCTCCCTCCATGTTCGAAGGCGGCGGAAGGGAGAGGGCTTGAGGGCGGGCTGCGCGCCCCAGGGACTGTCCGCCGCCTGTCCTGTTAAGCGATGCCGTTAAGGCGCACCCTGACCGTTGCGGCGCCGGCGCCGGCTGGGGCGATTGCGGCCCCGACTAGCGTGTTGCCATCATCGTCGGTGGTGATGGCTTTTTGGGAGTTGTCCCAATAGACCGGATCGCCGAACGCGATTTCATCGGCGGCTTTTGGCAACTCGAACACGCCGACAAGGCTGCACTCGACCTGCTGGCCCGCGGGAGCGGTTGTGGCGGCAACGCCGAACAACGCGCCAGCCAAAAGGCCTTGGCCGGACACGATGCCGCCTGAAGGGGCGGTGAAGGTGATGACATTGCCGGGCTGGATGAAGTTCTTCATGGGATCAAATCCCTCTATTAGCGGTGAAAACGACAGTCTTGATGCGTGGTGCGGTCAGGGCGGCGACCTGGCGCTCAAGGTCCGCAATGGCTGAGGCGATCTCTGAATCGGATCGGTACTCAATCTCGCGGTCGGCGTGCTTGAGCTTGCGAACGCCGCTCGCGCGGGCCGCTCGCAAAGCCTCAAGGCGGGCCGTCAGTTGCGCCAGCTCAGCCATTACGAACCGCCTGCAGAGCCGGGGTCCTGATACCAGGAGCGGTAATCAGTGAACCCGCCGCCGAAGTCGAGCCGCACCTTGACCTCGACGCCGTCGACTTCGAAGCCTGCGCGCGTCTCTGTCTGCGGGCCTTCCGAACCCTGCAGATAGGCGTACTCGAGGCCCTCGAGCCGAGCCGGATCGGCCACGACAAACCAGCGGATCGCCGAGCTGAGCCGGGCCTCGACCAGCAGCTCGAGCTTGCCGCCAAACGGGTTCACATCGCTCGACTTGGCAGGCTGAATGGCGGCCAGAAGCCTCTCGGCGTCTGTCTCGAGTTCCGGCGGAACAACCAGGTATCGCGGGGCCGCGTTGATCGGCTTTCCATCAAGGCCGGTCCTCTTGCGCATGGACAGGCGCGCAGCTGAGAGGGCGTCCTGGCCATCATCCCCTGCAAGCGCAGCGCCACTGGACGCAAGGTTGCCGTGATCGGCGTGGAACAGGGTCTTGTCATCGCTCATGACCGGGCCTGCGCCGGAATTGCTTTCCAGCAGGTCCACGAGGAATTGAGCCTCGAACTCGGCGGCGGCCTGGCCGAACTTTCCGGCCAGATCGGTGAAGGCCCCCACGTCATCGTTGATGATCGCTTGGCGCGACAGGCCGACAATCCGGCCAAAGGTGTCGATCCGGTAGCTTTCCCCCGCCTCTGACATGGTGCCGTACTTGTACTCGCCAGCCTCGTTGACTTTCTCGAGCGTCGGCGCGCCTGAAAGCTGCAGGCGCGCGCGAGCGCGGAAGTCGCGGGCGGAACTCTGGCGAGCGACGGTTTTCAGGACAGCGGGGGCCGCCTCATATGCCTGGCGAAGCTCCCGGTTCGCGGTGTCAGCGAAAATCTGAGGGAAGTCGCTGGTAGTGTGAAGCGCCCGGGTGATGACCTCGGCGCGTGCGAGCCCGGTCGTGTTGATGCCGCGCAGCTGCAGGCAGTGCCTGGCAAGGTCCATCGTGTCCATGTTGGCGTACTGGCGGGCCGGTTCGGACAGGTTATGCCGGGGGTTTGACCGGGCAAAGAGCGCTTCACCGGCGCGCGTGACAAGGTGCGCCGGGTCCGAATTGTCATAGCCCACTGTGGCTCGCGCAATCGGGCGCGGGGTGTGATCGCCTGTAGAGCGCACGTGCTCGACTGCGGCGGCGCGCGCCTCATCGATGCTAGCGCCGCGATCAATCAACCCGTTCACCGTTTCGGCGGGCAGTTTGAACGTCTCGGCGAGGGCTCGAATTTCGGTGTTCACCGTGGCGCGATTTGTGACGTTCGCGGGGGACGTGGTCTGGGTGGTCTGAGCGGGCGGGGGCATGGTTTGCAAACTCCTGACTTTCGCGCCGGTATCGGCGCCAACGGGCACAAGGGACACTTCGACAAGGGTCCATCGGGTAACGGTTCGGACCCTCTCTCCGGTCTCGGCGTCCAGGCGATCCTCAAAACGGTCGACGCCGTAGCCAATCGACACGTTTCTCAGGATGCCGGACTTGATATCGCGCCAGACCGGATCGGCGCGTTCGGACACTTGAACCGTGATGATCAGGCGGCCGCCCTCGATGCGGGCGGAGCGCACAACGCCGAGCACATCGTCCAGGCCCTGGCGCTTGTGATTGTCCAGAAGCGGCATGCCGTCGACGCGCGACAGGTCCACGGCTTCGGCGTCCAGGGACAGGCGCTCGACAAATGCGCCCTCAAAATCGTCTCGGCGAACCGCTTCACCGGTCGAAGCGATCAGCTCCACTGTGCGAGCCTCATCGTTCGCCGACTGCGGCATGAAGTCGAGGGCGCGGGTTTCGAGCGTGTTTTCAATCATCTGCGGCATTGTCCGCTCCCTCTTGATCGCTGGCAGTTGGCGCAGCCTCACCCGGTCCGGGTCGGCGAACGGCGTTCGCTGGGCTCATCCCAAGGCGGCGCATACGCTCGGCGTCGGCGGCAATCTCCCGGTCGAGCCGCTCCACGTCATATCCGCGCTCGGCGACTACCTCGGCGCGGGACCGCAAGTGATGCTCCATTTCGAGAATGGCCGCCTTGGCGTCCTTTTCAGGGTCCACCCAGGGCATGGCCGGGGGCAGCCATTTCACCGCGTGCAAGGGCTGGCGGTCGCGCTGATAGGCGCTGGCCGGAATGTTGCCGCTCAGGACCTCATGGCGCAGAAAGCGCGCCCATACCGGCCTGCAGAACTGATGAACGATGGTGTGATGCTGCACGCTTCGAATGAAGCGCTGAAACTCGATCAGGGCGGCGCGGGCGGATGAATAGTTGACCTTGCTGTAATCACCTGTGAGCTGTTCGTAGGTGACGCCGGTTCCCACGGCGATCATGCGCAGAATCTCGGCGGCAAAGGCGGTGGTGTTGCCAGCGTCCGGCGGCTCTGAAAACTCCACGCTCGTACCAGGGGGCAGCTTGATCAGCGCGCCCGGCTCGAGGCTGGCCTCGAACGTCTCGCCCTTCTGCTCGCCCTCATAGATCGGCGAGCCGTCCGTGTCGGTGATGAAACCGGTATGAAGGGCGGCGACATTCGCGCGCACAAGCATGGCGTCCATAAGTTCCGCCAGCTCTTTTGAGGCCAGCAGAACCGGGGCGAACCATGACAGGCCGCGCACCTGGCCGGGCATGAGGGGGCGGAACAGGTGAATGACCTCGGCGGCGGGATAACGGGTCGAGGGGCCGGGCAGGCCCGCCAGCGCATCGCCTGGCGCATACGGGCGCAGCCAATAGGCAATGCGCCGGCCGGTTTTAAGATCGAACTCTACGCCCTGGACGATCACACTCGTTTCCAGGCGTGCGGTTTTCGCCCTGTCCAGCTGTTCGGGGTGAAGGCGGCGCAGGGTCTGCGCGGCGGTCCAGACCGCTACCGCCTCGCCGAAAATGACCATATCGCGAACGGCGCTGGCCTTGAGGCCCGCAAAGTCGGTGAGGCCTTCGGCGTCGATATCGTCAGCGAAATTCCAGAACGCGAATGTGAGGCGCTCGCGCATAGCCTCGGCGGGGTGCATGGAGCGGGGCACAAACCCCTCGCCGACAAGGCTCGCGACCAGGCTCTCGACGGCGCGGGCGCCGTGCGGGTTGTTCAGCACGTAGGCTTGCGCCCTGGCAGCGACGGTGAAGGCGGACATATGCGCCGTTTGGGCGCCATCGCGAATGCCGGGCGCATTGCTCCAACGCCGCCCGCCGCCCGCCGCCTCAAGGGACCGGGTCTGGACTCTTTGAGCGGGCGGGGGGCCGCCGAGCGCATCAAGTGCACGGGTGAGAAGGGCGCGGATCATGGGGCTATTCCCAATCCAGCCCTTCGGCTTCCCACTCGGCGCGCAGCGCACGGACAATCGGTGCAGGGTCAATAACTATCGATCCTGCAGGATTAAGCTGCGGGTCAATCCACTTCGGCTCTTGGCCCTCCGAGGTGTAAATCTCGCCCCGCAAGAAGCGTCCAATATTTTCCCGCTTCACGCTGTCAACATTGAAGCTTTGCACAGCATCGTCATGGGCACGCCATGCGACGAAGAAATTTTCATTCTCCGAGGCCGCCATTGGGCAGAGAGTCATCCCGCCCGCGACTGATGCGGATATGCCGAACTCATTGACCAGCTTTGCGAAGACTGCGAGGCGCAGCACTTCGTTCGGGGTCCATTCGCGCTTGCCGCTGTGCTGAGAAAACATTGGCGGCTGAAACTGGCCGCGAGTGATCCAGTTTTGAATGCGCGTCGGATGCTCGGCCAGTGTGTTGGCGACTTGGGTGAGATTCATTGGCTGCATGTGACTAGCTCCAAACAAGCGACTCGACGCAGGTGAGGCGTCGCGACTCATTACAATCAATTTGATCGTGTGGAGTCAAGCGGGTCGGCTTAAGCGCTGAGCGCCTCCGCTATCTCTGGCGCATGATCATCCGTTGCAGGCATGGCGAATGCGAACAGGCGCGCCCACTGTTCGGGCAGCTCGCCAGCGGTCTCGAGATAGGCGCGGGCGGCGTAAAAATGGCGCATCGCCCGGCGTTCCTGTGATTCGGGGTCACGGGCGCGGGCGATATCGGCGGCGATTGATGCGCCGAGCACCACATGCAAGAGCGCACCCTCGGCGCTCTTTGGGCGGGACCAACTGGCCGCGTCCAGGGCGGCCTCTAGCCGGTCGTCCAATTGCTTGGCGCGCTCAGGGGCCTGGCCGGGCGTCTGGGCGTTATCGAGGGCGGCAAGTAGTGCGGTCAGCTCGCGGGCCGCATTGGCGGAGGGGCAGTTTGCTTCGGTGGCGTTCATTTCAGCTCTTCCTTGCTCTGGATCAGCGCGCTACTGTCGCGCCTTGTTGTGACATTCGCACAGGGCATCCGTTGTGACAAGCGCACAAATTAGAGCCGCGCGAGGGCTTGTGAACTGGAGCGTTCGCGAGCTGGCCGAACGGTCAAAAGTCCACAGAAACACCGTCACGAATATCGAGACTGGCCGCGTGTCCGGTGACTCGAGCACGCTGGCCGCGATCCGCTTGGCGTTTGAGGGCGCAGGCGTTGAGTTCATACCGGCAAACGGCGGCGGGCCGGGTGTGCGGCTGGCGCAGCCCTGACTGCCTGAAAGGGGACCGGGCGGGATCATGCCGCAGTCATCCGTTTGACACGCGAAAGCCTTGAAGACCTTGAGGAATTTGGAAGGGTAGGATTTGAAATCGCACCCTTCCGCTCGGTCGGATTTGAAATCCGAGCAAGAGAGGGGCTCAGCGAACGGCGTTCGCCGAGATTGGGGGCCGCATTTGAAATGGGACCCTTCCGCATTTCAAATGCGGAAGGGTGAGGCTTAGCGAACGCCGTTCGCCACGCCATCGCGATCAACGCTGCATCCATCGGCTTTTGATGATCCGGCCTGGGCCGGTTTCATCGGGCGAACGCCGTTCGCTGGCCTCGAGCGGGCCGCCCGGGAAGGCGGCCGCCTCGATCCGGCTGGCCGCATCCTGCAATCGGAAGCCGGACGCGTACAGGCCATGAAGGGCCGCCGTGGCGTACACGCGGCAATCGAGCGGCTCATTTCGCACCCCGGAATCGACAATCCACTCGATCCGCGCCACCCCGCGCGTGTAGCGGCGGACCGGGCGTTCGGCGGTCAGGCCGCGAAACCAGTCGAGGTCCCGGTCATCGGGGAAATGACAGAAGCCGGGGCCGGGCGTCTCCACGCGCAGACGCGCCAGAAGGGCGGTCTTGATGCCGTCCACGCCAACAATAAAAGGGGCGGCCATGCGGTCACGCTTGGGCTTTGGCGGGCGCTTTGGCCAAACCGGAACGCCGGGGCCGCCTCGCCCCTTGATCGCCCATACGCGGCGCGAGGCTCGCGCCTGGGCATAACGCATGACCTCTGGCGTCCGGTGGCCACCTGAATCGATTGCAATGGCGGATACCGGAAGCGGATTGATGGCGCGCGGGTGAGGGAAGGTCTGTATCAGCGCTTCGTCCAGGGCGTCCCATACGCTGGGGCGGGCCGGATCGCCCCATAGAACCTCATAGGCCAGCGACCATGATTCCTCGCCGCGCCCCCAGCCGACAATCTCCAGCTCGAGGCGGTCGTCTTGAACGTCCACGCCAGCGGTGATGACGGCGACGGGATCGGGCAGGCCCGGCCCCCAGCTTTCAGCGCGGGCCTGCAGCAGCTCGCCGGCAAGCGGGGCTGAGGCCTCATCTTCCCACGCCTCGCCGAGCTTGGTGTTCACCCATGCCTGAAGGCGCGGCGGATCGCGCTTAACGGCGACAAACTCGGCTGCAATCTCGCCCCAGGACTCAAACGGGGAGTATAGGGCGGACAGGTGAAACCCGGCGCTGAACCCGTCACCGGCGGCGGTGGCGCGCCATTCCCCGGCCATAAGCATTGAAGGTTTGCGGTGTTCGGGTATCGCCTCGCCGCAATGCTCGCATTCCAGCCATGCCGCGCGCGGATCATCATCCCAGCGCACCCGCCGCCAATCGAGGGTCTGATACGCGCCACAGTGAGGGCAGGGCACGAAATAGCGCCGTTGATCGGTTTCGGCATAGGCCGCTTCGATGCGGGATATGCCCTTGAGAGTCGGCGTGGAGCACAGGAACACCTTGCGGCGGCCGCGATAGGTGGCGGTACGCTGAACGGCCAGCGCAACAGGATCGCCCTCGCCGCTCGCGTCCAGGGGGTAGGCGTCGACCTCATCGCAGAACAGGTAGCGCACGGGCGTCGAGCGCAGGCCAGAGGCGGCGTTGGCGCCGGTCATTACCAGCTGGCCGCCCGGAAACTCCTTAAGCGCAAGAGTGTTGCCGCGCTCGCGCGCTTTAGGCGCGGCGACAAGATTGCGCAGAACAGGCGAGCTGGAAATGAGGGGATCGATCCGGGTCCGGCTGTTTCGGCGCAGCATATCCAGCGATGGCATGACCAGAAGGGCCACGCCGGGGGCATGGGCGATGATGTAGCCTAGCCAGTTGAGCCCCGCCTCTGTCCCGCCGAGCTGCGCGCCCTTGATGAACACGACGCGCTCGACAGGGTCAGACGCGGAGAGGGCGTCCATGATGCCCTTCAGGTAGGGCACGCGGGACGTTCTCCAGGGGCCCGGCTCGGCGCTAGTCGACGGTAGAAGGCGATGCCGGTCGGCCCATTGCGACACGGTGAGCTGGGGCTCAGGCTCGAGGCCCCTGCGCCAGTGCAGGTCGGCAAAAGCGCGCGCCTCAGTGATCAGGGAATCAGCGGGAGGCGTCACGGGCGAGTTCCTCGAGAGGGCGTTGGCTCAGGTCGCGCAGGTGCTCGCGTACCAGCCTGTCCAGGACCGCGAAGCACCTGGCGGGCTCGGCGTCCAGCTCGGCTGCAAGGTCCGGCGCGGCCCGGCTCACGAACGACAGCCATGAGTCCCGCTCGGCCCGGGCACGCTCGAATATCGCCTTCTCAGCGGCCTTGCGGTCGATCACCGCGCCGAGTTCGCGCTCGAGCTTGATCCGCTCGCGATCAGCCTTGATCCGCTCCATTTCGGCGCGAGGGGAATCGGGCGGAACTGTCCGGCCCTTGGCCGCGTCTGGCGGTGCGGCCTTGGCGCGGTTCGGGTCCACGTTCGCGGTGTACCAGGACACGCCATCCTCGACGGCGATGCGCCCATTCGGACGGACGGGCAAGCCCGCCTCAATCAGCTGAGAAACTCGCGCTTGGGTTACGCCAAGATGAGCGGCGAACGCCTTCTTTGAAAGCGTTTCCGGCGTTGTCAAAGTCGCCGCTTCGTCTGTGAATAACCCGCTCATTTTGTTGAACTTTAGCCCGATTGTTCTTGCTGTGTTCTAAAAGGCCGCGCTTTGACCACCCGTATACGGCCCGCTCAGGAGGGACCCAAACCCCGCTCGGTTGTGTGGCCTACATGGGACGATCTGGCGGGCGGTTGGTGTTGCCCAAGGCCAGCGGATATGCGGCTTGGAACAAGCTCATGACGCCAGCCGGGCTTGTCCTCGACGGTGATGAACCGCACGCCTTGGCGCTTCATAAAGGCGTGGAAGCGGTGGAGCTTGTCCGCGTTGAAGATGCTCGGGACAACTGCGGTGTCGCCGCTGAGGCGGACGTTCGCGAAATGAGCCCGATAAGCCTCGAGGCCGAACTTTGCCTTGAAGGCTCGCTTGACCTCGAGGGCGTCCAGCGGGGCGGGTGCCGCTCGCTCCCCTTCTTCCGATAGCAATCTTTCGGACGGTTCGGCGTGCGCTGGCGGTTCAAGGGGTCGCGCGCGTGCGCCCGTGTTTATATTTCCTTCTACAAGATTGGGTGCTGTTTCTGTCACCTTTTCCGTGCGCCCATTGTCACCTTTTTGAGGCTCAGAGGGCGCGGCGATATCGGCGCTTGTGCCAGAAATGACCTGATCAGCCGGATCAAATGTGACGGCGTCAGACGCGGCGCACGATGCCGCGTGATTGTCCTGCGCTTCGGCTGCGATCACGCGGGTTCTCAATTCCCCCAGGCGCTGAGGGTCCAAGTGTTCGGGCGGCCAGATCGGTACATAGATGTTGCTGTTAGAGCGGCCCTTGGATCGGGTAACCCGGAAGTATCGGTGCTCGAGCTGCGCAATGGCGCGATATACGGTGCGCTTAGATATGCCAAGGCGGGCGCTTATGTGGTCAGCCGACGGCCAAGCCTGCTCAGTGTGGATATTGACAAGGCCGCACAGGAATACCCCGACAATCCTTGAATGAGGCGTCAGATCGGCGTCCTCGTTTATCGCGTGCAATAGCAGCGTGCGCAGGCGGCGGACTTCGCTCGCATCCCTTGGCTTTCTCGCGGACGCGGTGTAGTTTGAGGGCGCGTTGGGTTTCTCAGCTCCATTCGCAAACAAATCGCCGCCGTGCCG
Source organism: Oceanicaulis sp. (assembly GCA_020832735.1). Classification (GTDB taxonomy): domain Bacteria; phylum Pseudomonadota; class Alphaproteobacteria; order Caulobacterales; family Maricaulaceae; genus Oceanicaulis. Next base: position 16,603 of record JAFIEB010000107.1, on the reverse strand, counting down.
GGTGCCCTCCGGTGCGGCGGTTTTGTTTTGGGTCTGTTCGCTTTGTGCACCTGCAGCAACGGGGGCGTTGTGCGGACATTCTGCGGACACGCCATTCGGCCCCATATCAGGGCGGTCGGCTATCCCCTCGGTTTTATTCGGAAAACTGGCGCACCCGACAAGATTCGAACTTGTGACCTCTGCCTTCGGAGGGCAGCGCTCTATCCAGCTGAGCTACGGGTGCTGAGTGCCGTTCCTGCTGCATACAGGAGGCGGGCGGGCGGTTCAATCGTGCAGCGCGTCCGCCGCGCAGGCCCGCAGGATAGCCTGTGCAGCCCTCATTCGGAGATGAGGCGGACCAGGATGACCGCGGCGCGCGCCAAATGGCGCGAACGGTAGCCAACGCGGCCTGAAACCGTGCGGATTTCGAAGGACATCTCAGGGCTCGCCTTTGGATGTGGCCGCCATGCGCGAGAGCGGCTCGAACGGCTGCAGGGAAAAGATCATCTCCACCGGGAGATCGAAAAAGGCCGCCAGCTTCAGCGCCAGTTCGAGCGACGGGTTGTAGTCGCCCCGTTCCAGATACCCGATGGTCTGGTAATTCACCCCGATCCCCTCTGCGAGCGCCTTGCGCGGCAGGCCGCGCTCGGCGCGCAGCACGGGCAGGCGGTTATGGATGACGGGGGTCACGCGCTCACACCGGATATGAACAGGACAGGCTGCATGCCTGCTGATCCAGCGTGTGAAGTTTCAGACGGCGATTCGTTTGTTGCAGGCGTGCAACAGTTCATCATGGATCAACGCTTTCTCGCGGGGAGGGCGCTGATCAATCAATCAGATCGTCGTCTTCGCGATCCCTGTTGGCCTCATAGCCCATGCCCAGCATCATCCCGGCGCCGGTGCGCTCCTGATAAGGCCCGCCGACCCCGCCTGCGCGCAGCATCAGGCGGTAGATGACGAAGGCGCCGAACGCGCCGGCGGTCACCAGCCCCGAGAGCACGGCCCATCCGGCCGTCCCTTCCGGCTCCAGGCTCAAGGCCAGCCAGAGCATCAGGATGAAAACGGTCAGCGCGAATATCAGCGCCAGCGCGCGGGAGACGAAGCGTCCGATCATAGCCATGATCCCATCTTGGGGGCCAAATACGGCGAAGTGACGGCCCGTCACGCCGCGCTGTCCGCCTCATAGGTGAGAGCCAGGAAGACGTCTTCGAGATCAGGCTCCTCGGTGCGCAAATCGGCGATGCGCGCGCCCGAGGCGTGAAAGGTCTCGATCAGGCGCGCCACTGAGGTCTCGCCCGCCCTGTAGGTGATGGCCAGCGCCCCGTCCTTGCGGATCACCGCCTCCACGTCTTCATAGTCCGGCGGCACGGCGTCCAGCGGGGCGCCCGGTTCGATCACCAGGGTCTTGTGATTGAGGCGCTTGAGCAGCGAGTCCTTGGATTCGCACGCCACCACCTGGCCGTGATTGACGATGGCGATCTGGTCGCACAGCTGCTGGGCTTCTTCGAGATAATGGGTGGTGAGCACGATGGTCACGCCCGCCTCGTTGAGCCGCATCACATACTCCCACAGCTGGCGGCGCAGCTCGATATCCACCCCGGCGGTGGGCTCATCGAGCACCAGGACCGGCGGGTTGTGGACCAGCGCCTTGGCCACCAGCAGGCGGCGCTTCATGCCGCCCGACAGCTGGCGCACATAGGCGTCGCGCTTGTCGGCCAGGCCCATGATGCCGAGGATTTCCATGGTGCGCCGCTCGGACTTGGGCACGCCGTAAAAGCCGGCCATCAGTTCGAGCGTCTCGAATGGTGTGAAGAACACATCCATGGCCAGTTCCTGGGGCACCACGCCGATGGCCGCGCGCGCAGCGCGCGGATGCCGGTCAATATCCCTGCCCCAGATCGCGCCGCGCCCGGCGGTCTTGGTCACCAGGCCTGCAAAGATATTGATGAAGGTGGACTTGCCCGCCCCGTTAGGTCCCAACAGGCCGAAAATCGACCCGCGCGGGATCGCCAGGTCCACGCCGCGCAGCGCATGCTTGGCCGGGCTGTTCTTGGATGCCGGATAGATCTTCTCAAGGCCTTCGGCTTCCAGGGCGAATTCGGGCAGGTGGTCGGTCATGACAGGTCCCGGCGGGTGTGAGCCTCGCGCCAGCGTCCAGCGCAATTGACGCCAGCGCGCCGCGCGCCTAGGTACGGATCAACGCAAACTAAACCCGCGCTGACCGGCGCGTCCACGCCGGAACGCCGCGCGGCCTCAAGCGGAGCGCTGTCTGATCCATGCCGGCCCGTCCCCAATCTCCCGCATTCCCGCCGCCCGAGGTTATCGTGGTGACGTCCAAGCGCGTGATGTGTGATGGCGGCGGCGGCGCGCTGGGCCATCCGCGCGTCTGGTACGATATGGGGACTGACACTTGCGTGGAGTGCGGCTATTGCGACCGGCGCTTCGTGCTGCAGGGCTCCAAGGACGATCCGGGCGCAGCCGCCGCCTGACGCTTGCTGCCCTCTCCAGTCCATAGAGTGTTGACCCGCGCGGCCCCGCCGCCACAATCAGCCCATGCGCGGCCCTGACCGCCGCAGAGCGATGGAGCGGGGGCGCTAAAGCATGTCGGATGTGTGGACGTCAAAGCGGATCGGCCTGGTCACGGGCCTGGTCCTCGCCCTCATCATCCAGTTCATTCCCGTGCCAGACGGCGTGTCGCGCGAAGCCTGGATCGTAGCCTCCGTCGCCGTTTTGATGGCGTCCTGGTGGGCCACTGAAGCCATCCCCATCGCCGCCACCGCCTTCATACCGCTGGCGCTGTTTCCGGTGTTCGGCGTGTTGTCCACGCGCGAGGCGGCCGAGCCCTATGCCGACCCCATCGTCATGCTCCTCTTGGGCGGCTTCATCATCGCGCTGGCCATCGAGCGGTGGAATCTCCATGCGCGCATCGCGCTCAATGTGGTGGCCCGCTTTGGCGGACGCCCGGCGCTGCTGGTCCTCGGATTCATGCTGGCCAGCGCCCTGCTCTCCATGTGGATTTCCAACACCGCCACCACGCTGATGATGATCCCCATCGCCCTGAAGGTCGCCGAGAAAATGGCCGATGAGGGGGTGGAGCTTAAAATGTTCGCCCCGGCGCTGGCCTTGGCGGTGGCCTATTCGGCCAGCGTCGGCGGGCTCGCGACGCCGGTGGGCACGCCCACCAACCTCATCGCCATCGGGTTTCTCGAACGCGAATTCGCCGCCTCCATCACCTTCGTCGAATGGATGATGCTGGGCGTGCCCGCGGTGGCGGTGATCCTGCCCGTCATGTGGCTCATCCTCACCCGCTTCGCCTTCAAGGTTTCGGCCAGCGCGCCCAATGCGGCGGGCCATGAGGAAGTGCTGCGCCAGAAGCGGGCGCTGGGGCGCATGACCACGCCGGAATGGCGCGTGGCGCTGGCCTTCGGCGCGGTCGCCCTGTTGTGGATGGGCCGCGAGCTGCCCGGCGCGCTGATCTTCCGGCCTGATATCAGCTTTGGCTGGAACCCGCTGCTGGCCTGGCTGTCCGATGCGCTGGCCCTGCCGGTGCGCCTGGCCCTGTCCGACGCCCAGATCGCGATTATGGGCGCTGTCGCCGTCTTCCTCATTCCCGCCGGCGGCGGCGCAGCCAACAAGGGTCTGGCGCTGATGGACTGGGAGACGGTTCAGCGCCTGCCCTGGGCGGCGATCATCCTGTTTGGCGGCGGGCTGTCGCTGGCCGCCGCGATCCAGGCCACGGGGCTGGCCGGCTGGATCGGCTCCCAGCTGAGCTGGGTGACCGCCCTGCCCCTGCCCGTGACCGTGCTGATCCTGGTGTTCATGATCATCTTCCTGACCGAGCTCACCTCCAATGTCGCCACGGTGTCAGGCTTCCTGCCCGTGCTGGCGGCGCTGGCCATCGAGGCCGGGGTGCCGCCCGTCCACCTGATCGCGCCGCTGGCGCTGGCGGCGAGCTGCGCCTTCATGCTGCCGGTGGCCACCGCGCCCAACGCCATCGTCTACGCCTCGGGCGCGGCCAGCATGGGCCAGATGATCCGCGCCGGAATGCGCATCAATATCGTCATCGCCCCGCTGATCGCCCTGCTGGCGACGCTTCTGACGCCGCTGGTGTTTGGCGGGTAAGCCCCCTCACGCCTCCGCCATCTCCGCCGCAATCGCCTCGGCGGCGGCGCGCGGATCAGGGGCGGCGCTGATGGGGCGGCCCACGACGAGATGGGTGGCGCCCGCGCGCAGGGCTTGCGCGGGGGTCGCCGTGCGCACCTGATCGCCCTTGTCTGTACCGGCGGGGCGCACGCCCGGGGTGACGATCAGGAAGCCCGGCGGCACGCGCGCGGCGATCTCTTCGGCTTCGCGCGGCGAGGCGACCACGCCGTCCATGCCGCACTCAACCGCCTGATCCACCCGGCGCAGCACCAGATCGCGCGCGGCCATGGCGTAGCCCATCTGCGCCAGCATGGAATCGTCATAGGCGGTGAGCACGGTGACGGCGAGGATTTTGAGGTCCGAGCCCGCCCGCCCCTCAGCCGCCGCGCGCATCACCGGCGGTTCGCCATGGACGGTCAGGAGATCCGCGCCCGCCCCGGTGATGGAGCGCACGGCTTTTTCCACCGTGGCGGGGATGTCGTGGAGCTTGTAGTCCAGAAACACCTGCGCGCCGCGGCTCTTCAGCCCCGCCGCCAGCGCCATCCCGCCCACGGGCAGGAGCTGGAGCCCGATCTTGTAATGGCTGCAGGCCGGTCCCAGCCGCTCCACCAGCGCTTCAGCCTCGGCGACGGAGGGCAGGTCCAGCGCGGTGATGAGACGGGGATCAGCCATGGCGCGCTCCTTGTTCTTGCGGCGCGCACATTAGTCCGCCCGTCGCGGCCGGTCGACGTCCGGTGCAGGCTTCAGCGCAGGCGGCGCGGCTCGGGCGCGTCGATAATGTCCAGCTGGGCGGGGTGGGTGAGGATGATCATCGGGCCGTTTTCCTCCTGCAGCCAGCCGCGTGCGCGCACCACCGCGCCGTCCAGCGTCTCCAGCCTTATGCCCTCCGCCTCGAACCGGTTACGCGTGGAACGGCTGGCGCTGATGGTGAAGTCGGTGCGCCAGTCAGCCCCGAAATTGAGAAACACCCGGCCATTGCGCGCCTCGCCGGTGCTGGTCACCCGGCCCTCCACGATCTGGGCGCTGTCGAGATGCTGGGCGAGCCGGTCGGGATCGCTGTCGCGAATGGCGAACGCCCCAAGCCCCCAGGCGCCGCGGGCATGCTCGCGGGCGTCGGCCTCGCGCGCCAGGAAATCCTCCAGCGGCAGGTTCAGCCCGGCGCGCGGCCAGACCACAGCCCAGCCATCGGCGATCATCTCGGCGCCCACATCCACGCGCTCGGCCCCGCGATTGAACACCGCGCGCGCCTGCACCCGGCCATAGCGGTCCAGACTGTCGCCGTCAGCGGCCGGCACGACGGACAGACCCGCTCCGGCTTCGGCCAGCAGGGCTTCAAGCCGGGCGCGCGCCAGCGCGGCGGCCTCAGGCGCGGTCTCGGCGCGCGGCGTGACGACGCCCGCCAGGATCACACGGGTTTCAGTCCCGTCTTCTGCGGGGATGGTGAAGGCGTGGGCAGACGCGACCTCGCCCGCGCCGCGCACCAGAACCGGCGCCTCCGGCGCATCGCCAGACCGCTCGCCGCATGCGGTCAGCACGACCGGCAGCACTGCCGCCGCCAGCCATACGCCCGCCCCGATCCGCACGCCCTGCGCCATGACGCCCTCCCCTGAAAGGAGAAGATCATGGCGCAGAACGCGCGAAAGGGGAATGGCCGATTAAAGCAGCAACTCCGCCGCGAAGAAGGCGAAGAAGCCGCCGATGACCAGCAAGACCAGCGCGCTCCACAGCGCCCAGCCGCCGATCTTGCGCATCCGCGTGCACGCCGCGGCCATAGCCGGATCGGCCGGGCACGGCGCATTGCGCGTGGCCCAGCGCATGGCGAAGGCCGCCGCCAGCACCAGCGCGGCGATGGTGAACACCCATTCCTTGTGCGCTGACAGGAAGATCAGGCCCGGCACATTGGTCGCCAGACCCGCCATCACCGCCCCCGCCCCGATGGTCACCAGCAGGGCTGGCAGGGCGCAGCAGATCAGCGTGCCGGCGCGGGCGCACAAGGCCCCCCCCCGGGGCTGCGGCTTCTCGTAACGCCAGACGCATCAGGCGTCGTCCCCGCGCCGGATATCGCCGGTGAGCTGATAGCCCGAGCGGCGCACCAGATCGGTGATGGTCTCGTCGCTCAGCTCATGGCCGTCGCGCACCACCAGCTGCAGCGTCTTGTCGTCGAGATCGATATGCACGGCGGCGACTTCAGCCCGGCGCCCGAAAGTGCGGGTCATGGCCACGGCGCAGAAATCGCACACCATGCCCAGGATATCGGCGGTCACCAGCGTGCCGCCTTCCTCCACGGCTGTGGCAAGCTCAGGAGTGGCGTAGGCGTGCTCGTCCGCCAGGGCGGCGGGGGCGAGCGACAGGGACGAGAAAGACAGGGCGGCGATGGCCGCGATCAGAATACGAAACATGGGATCTCTCCTTTTGAGGGTCATCAGAAACGGTACATGAAGGTGATCATGGCTTCGTTGACGGCGGGCGTGTAGCCGAGCTCCAAGAGGGCCGGCCCCCGGAAGAAGCGCACCAGCGGCGTCACCGCCACAGGCGTGGCGTCTTCGGGATGGTGATCCACTTCGATCATCAGCCAGGTGTGCAGCTCGCCAAAGCCCGCGATATAGGGCGCGACGCCCACGCGGGCCGACTGCATGGCGTGGCCGCCATCGCCCATATCGCTGACCCGGCCCATCCAGGACAGGAACCAGCGCCGCGTCTCCCAGTCGGCCATGACGCCCGCATAGCCGGCCCCGCGGGCGCCGCGGTCATTGTCGTTGATGCCCTGGGCCACCCCGGCGCCCGCAAAGGCGTAGAGATTGGCCTGATAGTCCTGCCCGAACCAGCGCTTGGCCAGCCAGGTCGCCTGGGCGCCGTTGAACAGTAGATCATCGGTCCGGTCCCACTCGGTCTTCAGGCCGATGGAGTAGTCAAAACGCGGGGTGTAGTGGATCAGAAGACCGGTATTCATCCGGTCCGACTGGGCGATGGTGGTCCATCCCCCTTCATAGGACACCGGGCGGGCGTCAGCCGCCGCAGCGCCCAGCGCGATGCACACGCTGGCAGTTATAATGTGTCGCATGAAATTCATACGCTCCCTTGCCGTATCAACGAAGAACGCGAAAACAGGTGTCGCGGTCAGCGTTTCGGCGGGGGCGGATCGGTCAGGCGCAGGACGGACGGCGCCTGCTTGGGGGCGAAGGCATGGCCGGGATCGGCCTCGAATGCGGTCAGTCCGATGGCGGGCGCGGTCTCAAGACCGGCCAGCAGCACGCACGTCCCGCAGCCGGCGCCGCCGGTGCATTCAATGTCAGCGTCAGCCTCCGGCGCATGCAGCGCCACGCCATGGCAGTCGGCCGCCACAGCCTCCTCGCCCGCATGGGCATGGGCATGGGCTTGCCCGCCCAGCATGCCGGGGCAGAAGCGCGCGCCAGCCTCAATAAGGACCAGCACCGCCAGAAGGGACATGAACCAGCGCATCAACATCTTCTATACGCGCACACGCCGCACCGCGAAAGCCGCGTGCGCTCACACCTGCGTGACGCCCGAACGCAAAACGGGGCGCGCAAAGGTCTCCCCTTGCGCGCCCCGCCCTCATGCGTTGATGCAAGGCCTAGTAGCTGAAACGCAGGCCCAGGAACATCGTGTAGCCGAACTTCTCGTACTCATAGACCCGCGACCGGTCGCCAAAATAGCGGATGCCCGGCGTATCGGTGAGGTTCTTGGCCTCGAAGAACACGCCCAGACGGTCCGTCACGTCAAACGACGCGGTGAAGTCCAGCTGCTCGCGGCCTTCCCAGTACAGATCCTTGCGGCCGTCATCGGCGTCCAGCGCGTCCAGATAGTCGCCGCGGTTATTGTAGGAGAGCCGGGCGTTGAACCGCTCGGTCTCATAGAACACCGCCGCATTGTAAGCGTAGCTGGAATGGCCGGGCAGCGGGAAAGCTGAGCGCCCGCCAATCGTGCGCCCGATATTCATTTCCGAGTCCGTCCAGGTGTAATTGGCGAACACCCCGAAATTGCCCAGCATGCCCGGCAGGAAATCGAAGGTCTGCTGCCAGGTCGCTTCCAGGCCGCGGATGAAGCCGTCCGGCGCGTTCTCGGCCTGGACAAAGATGGCCGGCAAACCTTCAAACTCGCCCGCCGTGCGCACTGTGAATTCGTAGTTTTCCAGGTCCTTGTAGAAGACGTTGACCGCCAAAAGGCCCAGCGGCTGGAGATAGTATTCCAGACCGGCGTCGAAATTATTCGACAGGGTGGGGCGCAGGTCCGCATTGCCGCGGCGTACCGTCAGCGGCGGGGTGTCGCCCACCGAAATGCGGGCCACCACGTCGGGATAGTTCGGACGGGCGATGGCGCGCGTCAGGGCCAGGCGTCCGATCAGATTGTCGGAAAACTCGTGACGCACCGTCAGGTTCGGGAACCAGTTGGTGTAGTCGCGGCTGTTGGACACCGGCGTCACGGCTTCGGTGGAGGTGTTGAGGCGGAAGGCGGTGGAAGAGAAGTCGGTATGCTCCACCCGCACGCCGGCGATCACCGTGGTGGCGCCATAGTCCAGCTCGGTCATCCCATAGGCGGCGTAGATGTTTTCCTCGACGATGTAATCGGCCTCGACGGACTGGGGCACGCGCAGAACCGCGTCCTCGGTCGAGACCGGCTGGATGGCGTTCCAGTAGGCCCGCGCCAGCGCGTCATCGATCTTGAAGCCCAGATCATAGTCGAAATTGCGCGACGGACGGTTCGAGATGATATCCGCCAGCGCCGGGGTCTGGGCGCCGGTGGAGCCGCGGCGGTCACGGTAGCGGAACTCGTCCGACGCGCCGTCACGCAGGCGGAAGCTCAGGCCCGCCTGGTGGCGCGCCCGGGTTCCGAACAGGCTGGCTTCGCCCGACAGATTCACCCGGCCCGACCATTCGTCCATCACCGTATCAGTGCCGCGGAAAGTGTTTTCGCGGAAATTGAAGGCCGCCAGGTTCAGGTGCTCGCCGGTCTGGAACAGCGAGACCAGCGGCAGGTCGCGATTGGTGTAGTCATAGCTGATGGTTGGACGGATCGTGGAGCGGTAGTTGAGCTGGGAGCGGAAGGGATAGGTCTGCTCCGAGCGGGAGAAGGCCAGCGAGTAGTCCAGCTCGACCGTGCCGAAATCATGCTCGCCGCCCGCTGACAGGGTGAACACCTCATTGCGCACGATGCGCTGGCGCAGCTCCTTTTCCAGGCGGGCATTGGACCAGGTGGCGACCAGATCCGTCGCGCCCGGCTGCAGCGAGCCGGCCTCGTACTCGATGTGGAGGAGATTGCGCAGCTCATCGTCCTCAAAGCGCGAGGCCGATCCGCGCAGGAAGAACATGGTCTGGTCGTCCGGGCGGTATTCCAGCGCGCCGGTGAAGGCCATGCGCTCGCGGCGGGTGTCGTAGTCCTTGATCTCGGTTTCCACCACGGCGAAGATTTCATCGCCTTCAGGGCGGGTGACCGTGTCCCAGATGGATTCGAAATTGTCGACCCGGCGGTCGGTGCGCGAATAGCTGGCCGAGAACAGGGCGCCCAGCGTCTCGTTCTCGCCGAACGTGTTGGACACCACGAACGAGCCGCGGCGGTCATTGGCGCCGCCATACTCGTTATAGCTCATGCCGCCCTGGGCGTTCAGGCGCAGGCCGCGCCGGTCGAACGGCGAGCGGGTGACCAGATTGACGGCGCCCGCGATGGAGTCGGCGTCCTGGTTCGGCAGCAGGGATTTGGAGACCTCGATGGCGTTGACCACGTCGGAGGGAATGGTGTCGAGATCCACCGCGCGGGTTTCCGGCGCCATTTGGGAGATGGCGACCCCGTCCACGCTGATCTGGGTGAACTCGGCCGGCGCGCCGCGCAGGTTCACATACCGCCCCTCGCCCTGGTCGCGCTCGATGCCGAAGCCCGGCACGCGCTGCAGCGCTTCAGCGATGTTCTCGTCCGGGAAGCGGCCGATGGCGTCAGCCGAGACGATATTGGTGGTGGCCGTATTGGTGCGTTGCTGGTTCAGGGCGCGCGCCTGACCGTCCATGATCGAGCCGATGATCACGATGCGGTCGATCGCGGCGTCGGGCGTCAGGGTGAAGGTGATGAAGTTGCGGCCTTCGGGCGCCACGTCGAGCGCGAGCTCGGACGTCGGCAGGCCGAGATAGCTCACCTCGATCCGGGCTTCGCCGGCGGGCAGGGACAGGAAGGTGAACTGGCCCTGGCGGTTGGTCGAGGTGCTCAGACCCAGCTCGCGCACACGGACCTGGGCGCCGGGCAGCGGCGCGCCGTCAGCGTCGGTGACAATGCCGGACACGGCGTGCTGGGCGTAGGCGGTTCCTGAAATGACGCAGAGCGCAAGGCTCGACGCTGCTCCAAGCAGCGCTTGAGAGAGTTTCATAGCGGTATGCCCCCGAAATGAATGAAACGCCGTCACGCCGGGTGACGCTCGGCTGGGGGCCTTATCCGCACGGTGTGTGACAGTATGGTGTGAGGCCGGTGACAGCCGCGATACAGTTTTGCGTCAATTGCACTTTGAATTCATGTCGCTTTTATTGCGGAGTCGCACATTGGCTTGATTTCAGGATGGTTGCTGCGCCTCCCGGCCGGCCTCGCGTATTCACAGCCCGGGGCGCCGCAGCCTGGCGTCTTGCCTTTTCGATCTGTGAATGTGGCCCCTGCGCCACAAGCCGGGCGGCGATCAGCTCGCCAAACGCGCACGGCTGCGCTATACACCCCGCCGCGCGTCCCCGTAGCTCAGCAGGATAGAGCACCAGATTCCTAATCTGGGGGCCACAGGTTCGAATCCTGTCGGGGACGCCATGCCCGGCCTATCCGGCCCGGGGTCGTGAAGCGTCCCGCGCCGGACCGGCTGGCGCTTACAGCCCTATTGCGCCGGGATGTGACGCACCGAGAGGCCCAGATCGGCCAGGACGCTCATGTCCTCGGGCACGTTCATCAGCCGGCCCATGTTCACCGGCGCGTCCGGCGCCATGGTGATCTCGATGGCCCCGCCCTCGCTGATGAAGGCGCCAAGCGCGCTGCCAACTTCCAGCGTCAGGCCCTGGGGCAGCGCCCCGCCGGCCATGGCTATGCCCAGGCTGAGCATCGTGGCCGCCTGCATGCGCGCCTCTTCAGGGCTGACGCCTTGCGTCTGCGCGTTGAACGCCATCAGCCGCTCCAGCAAGTCGCGATCCTCGATCACGATGGAGGCGCTGTTGAGGATGAGCGTGCTGTAAGCGGCCATCATCTGTTCGTTCATCGCATCGAGATCCGGCTCTGCGCCGCCTTCGCCCTCATCGGCGAGCTGGCGCATCAGCCGGGCGGTCTCGTCGGCATAGGCTTGCAGGCCGGTCACGTCATAGCCGGTCTTCAGCACCAGCCCGTCGCGGATTTCCAGGACATTCTCCTCGCGCGCCAGCACATACCGGTCCGCTGCGGGGTCATAGAGCCCGCGCCCGCGCACCGACATCTCCAGCGCGTCATAGCCGAGCATGGCGAGCATGCCGGCCGCTTCCGCGCTCTGGGGAGAGTCCGGCGAGAAGGCGAGGCGCACCAGAGGGATATCCTGGACCATCTCAACCCGGCCATCGCGCCGGACAGTCTGGTTCATGTCCAGAGACGGGATGGAGAAATCGATGCCGGAGGCCTGCACGCGCAGCCCGCTCATCGTGATCGCCTCGAACACCCCGGTCGGCTGCATCCAGCCGCTCATGGCGTTGACCATGCGGTCAGTCAGCTCGGCGTCATCTTCCAGCAGGTCGGCATTGATGATCAGGTCCACAAAGCCCGCATCCACGCCGCTCAAGGACAGGGCGTCCAGCGCCAGAACCATCGGCTCGCCCATCCCGTCGCTGCTTTCGAAGCGCACGCCCTCGAGCACGGCTCGGCCCATGCGCTCGCCGTCGAAATCCTCCAGCGCCAGACGCTCGATCGCGCCGTCTACACTGCCGCCGCTCTTGTCATCACTGCCGTCGGCCGTAACGGTCATGCCGCTCATCGACAGTTCGGCGAAGCTGTAATCGGCGGCCCGGCGCGAGGGCGGGGCGTAGTCAGAATCATCGGTGCGCCCCGCCATGACATCGGCCAGCCATTGCGACAGGCCCGGGCCGGGCCGGTCAGCGAACAGGCGGGCGATGCGGGTGACCTCATCACCCTCGCCCACGACAAGTTCTTCAGCTTCCAGGGCGTCGAAGCGCGTCATGCCGTCCTCGACGCGCGGCGCAGCGATCGACAGACGGCCCACGCGCCCGGCCGTTTCGCCGTCCGCCGGGCTCAGCCCTGCGAACACCGCGACCCCGTCCTCGATCTCCATGTCCTCCCAGACCATCCGCTCCTGGCCGCGCAGGCCCAGCGACTCCAGTCCCTGATCGACCTGATCGCGGGTGACCTCTGTGCGCGGACCGTCACCGGGACGGTCCGGCGAGCAGCCGGCTGCAGCCAGCGCAGGAATGAGGGCGGCGGCAAGCAGCGCCGGGCGGAAAGAGATGGTCATGGCGGCGTCCCCTGTAATGAATCAAGGACGCCAGACTAATGCGGACCTGCGCGCAGCGCACCCCTCAAATAGCCGTTCATTCCCCCGAAATGCGTCCCAGCAGCGCCGCGATCGGATCCGGCGTCGCCGGTTCGGGCTCAGGTTCTGACGACTCTTGCGGCGCTTCCAGAAGGGCGGCGATGGGATCATCGGCGCGGGCGGGCTGGATCAGCAGCGCGTCCAGCGGCGCGGGATAGACCGGGGCGGCGTTGATGAAACGGGCGAAGATCTGCGCCGGACCGGCCCCGCCCAGTGCGTCCTCAGTCGGGGAGAAATCGTCATTGCCCATCCACACCACGGCGGCCAGGCCCTCAGACCAGCCCGCGAACCAGGCGTCGCGATGGCCGTTGGTGGTGCCGGTCTTGCCCCGCACGGCGCGGCCTGGCGCGCGCGCGGCGCGTCCGGTGCCCGTCTCCACCGCCGCAGCAAACACCCGGTCCATATCCGCGACCACACGCCCGGCCAGCACCACAGGCCCAGGCGCATCCTCGCGCGACCAGATCACACGCCCGTCGGGCGCCTCGATGGCGGTGACGGCGTAGGGCTCGGCGGCGCGTCCGCCATTCATGAAGGGCAGATAGGCGCCAATCAGCTCCAGCGGGGTGACTTCATAGGCGCCCAGCGCCGCAGACGGGGTGTTCGCGATGGCGCTGGTCACGCCCAGCCGGCGCGCGGTGCGCAGCACCCAGCCGCGCCCGGTGGCTTCGGACACCTGCACCGCCACTGCGTTGGAGGAACGCGCAAACGCCGTCTCCAGCGTCATCTCGCCTTCATAGCGGTTGTTGAAATTCTCCGGCGCCCATGAGCCGTAGCGCACCGGCCGGTCCTCAAACACATCATCGGGGGTCAGCCCTCCTTCGAACGCGGCGGCGTAGACGAAGGGTTTGAACGCAGAACCGGGCTGGCGCCGGGCGCTGACGGCGCGGTTGAAGGGCGAGCGGGCATAGTCCGCGCCGCCAGCCATCGCCACCACGCCGCCGGTGTGATCGAGCGCCGCCAGCGCGCCGGTCCCGGCGCCGCGCGCCATATCAGGATCGGCCAATCCCTCTCGCAGGGCCTGTTCGGCCGCGCGCTGGGCGGCGATATCCAGCGTGGTGCGCACGATCAGGTCGCCGCGATGGCCCGGCGCCAGCTCGCGCACCTGGGGCAGCACCCAGTCGGCGAACCAGCCCGCGCCCGGGCTGGCGTTGCCGCGCGACACCCGGATCGGCGTCTCGGCCGCCGCGATGCGCTCGGCCTCGGTGATCCGGCCGGTGGCCAGCATCAGGTCCAGCACCACGGTGGCGCGCACCGAGGCCCGGCGCGCATCCGATGTCGGCGCATAGCGCGAAGGCGCCTTGAGCAGGCCGGCCAACAGCGCGGCCTCGCCCAGAGTGAGCTCGTGAGCGCCTTTGGAGAAATAGCGCCGCGCAGCGGCTTCAGCGCCCCAGGCGCCGGCGCCGAAATAGACCCGGTTGAGATAGAGCGCGAGGATCTCGTCCTTGGTGAAGCGCTGCTCCAGCCACAGGGCGAGCATCATCTCCTGGGCCTTGCGGCGCAGGGTGCGGTCCGGTGTCAGGAACAGGTTCTTGGCCAGCTGCTGGGTGATGGTGGAGCCGCCCTGCACCACCCGGCCCGCCCGCACATTGGCCAGCGCCGCCCGGCCCGCGCCGATCACGTCGGCCCCGAAATGGCTGTAGAAACGCCGGTCCTCCACCGCGAGCACGGCGTCCACCAGGGTCTGCGGCAGGGCCTCGGCCCGGATCGCGGCGTGGCCAACCTCGCCGCGGCGCGCAATCGTGCGCCCGTACCGGTCAAGCAGCACGATCTCGCCCGCCGCCGGGACGGGCTCCAGCCCGGACAGCTCAGGCAGGGAGCGCGCCAGTCCGGCGAGCCAGACGCCGCCAGCCAGCATCGCCAGCAGCAGCGCCGACGCGCCAAGGCGCAGCCACCGTCCCGCCCCGCCGCCATTCTTGCGCGGCGTGCGGGCGCGCGAGTACGGGCGCGGGCTCTTGTGCTCAGGCATGGATCGGATCGCCCTGTCCTACCGGTCGTGACCCTCCACAAAGCGCCCGCGTGGTTAAGGGCGCGTGAAAAGCGGCCGCGCTGCGGCAAGAATGGCCCGGCCTTCAACCCCGGCGCCGCGAAGGCGCTTGCCCGCGCGCGCCGGGCGGGTGATCATGGCTCAAGCCGCCAAAAAGGGGATGGAAGCATGGCTGGACGCCACAATGCCTGGGCCGGGATGCGCGCCGCAGCAGCAGCGGCCGCCGCGTTCGCGCTCGGGGCCTGCGCGCTGATGCCCGAGGGCGAAAGCGTGTGTCCTGATCGCGGACCCAATACCGGCAGCTGGCCCTATTGCGGCTCGGCCCCGCCGGGCGGACCGGGTCCGGCGGACGATCCCATCAATCCGCGCGGCGGGCCCCGTCACGGTTGATTGCTCGCGCCGGAACTGGCGCCGCGACGCAGGCTGAACGCGCCTTGAACACCGCTTTCAGGCGCGGTTCGGCGAAGCCGCCGCGTGATGGGCGAAAGCGCGCGGCGCGCGCTGTTGCAAGGGGGAGGATGTGATGTTTGCCGACTATCCGGCCGAACTGGTGATGGTCGCACTGGCGCTCACAGCCAGTCTGGTCGTGGGCGTTCCGGTGCGCATTGTGGGCTGGCGCGCGACGCTGGCGGGTTTCGGGCTGATCCGGCGCAGCGTGCGCGCTCACCGCTGGAAAATCCTGCTCGTGCTGATCCTGGGCGCCATGGCCGGTCTGTGGCGCTTCGAGAGCATTCGCGATCTGGCCTTCTCCCTGTTCTGACGCGCCGTCACGAAATCATCACGCGCTGGAAGCTGCGTGATTGGCTAGTCTGGCCAGCACCGATTCACGCCCGCTGGAGGACCGCCCATGTTGCGTTTCACTGTCATGGCCGCTGCAGCCGCCGCCCTTTCCGCCTGTGACGCGGCGCCAGAACCTCGTCAGGCGCCGGCCCCTGACACGGCCGCCGGCTGGAACACGCTGAGCGGCGAGGCGCCGCTGGTGATCGCCCATCGCGGCGCGTCGGGTTACCGGCCCGAGAATGCCGAAAGCGCCTTCCGGCTGGCGTTCGAGCAGGGCGCGGACATTCTCGAACCCGATCTGATGATGTCGGCGGACGGTCAGCTGATCGTGCGCCACGACCCGTATCTGTCCACCTCCACCGATATCGCAGGCCGCCCCGAATTCGCCGACCGGCGCCGCACCCTGATGGGCCGCGAGGACTGGTGGGTGATGGATTTCACCGCTGACGAGCTGCGGTCCTTGCGCGTGCGTCAGGTCTTCCCTGACCGCTCGTCCGAATACGATGATCAGGAACCGGTCCAGACGCTCGATGATTTCTACGATCTGGTCGAAGAGCTGGAAGCCGGGTGCAGCTGCATCATCACCACCGAACCGGAGATCAAGCTGCCCGCCGAGCACGCCGCCTTCGGGCTCGACCCCTTGCCCGCCCTGCTGGACGTGCTGGACCGGCGCGGGCTGAACCGCGCGGGCGCGCCGGTCATCATCCAGTCCTTCGACGCCCCCTTCCTGCAGCGCCTGCGCCCGCTGACCCCGGTGACGCTGGCCATGCTCTACGGCGGCGGCGATGACCCGGCCTACAACGCGGGCGGGCTGAGCCTGGAGGAGATCGCCGAATTCGCAGACGCGGTGGGGCCGCACACATCCGTGCTGCTCAATCCCGACGGCGCCAGCACGGGTTATCTGGATGCCGCGCATGCGCTTGGGCTTCTGGTCCATGTCTGGACTGTGCGCGATGACCGCCCGCCGCATGTGGGCGAAACCGTCGAGGATGAGCTGACCGCACTCTACGGGCTGGGTGTGGACGGGGTGTTCACTGATCAGCCGGACACGGCCGTGGCGGTGCGCGCCCCGATTGCGGCGCCACCCGGATAAACCGCCCAACAACCCCCCCCGGGGCAAGGGGGCCCGCACCCCCCCCACCGAGCACAACGAAACCCACCCCCGGCCCCCCAGG